>CAOJBY010000008.1 GCA_948330435.1 uncultured Lachnoclostridium sp.
CCACTTTTTCAAAAAAATACATCTCCCCCCCCCCCAACCCCCCTCAACCGCTTGGTGGGGTTTTGGGGTCATTATGCCTGATTAGTACGCCCCCCACACTCCCCTCCATCCATTTCCATCAATCTTTCTTCTGAATCCTGGTTTTCAGCACATACCACAAAGCCCCCGTAATGCAAACAGAAGAATAAGCCCCACACACAATACCAACCATAAGAGGCAGTGCAAACTCCCGAATAGAAGCCACACCCAGCACAAACAGTGCTGCCACCATAATAAACGTAGTCAGCGAAGTATAAATACTCCTGGTCAAAGTCTGCGTAATACTCCGATTCACAATCTCTTTCAACTCATCCTTTTTACCAGCAGCAGCCATATTCTCACGAATCCGGTCAAAAATAACAATCGTCGCATTAATGGAATATCCCACAATGGTCAGCATACAGGCAATAAACGTATTTCCCACCGAAATCCGTGCTACTGCATAAAAAGCCAAAACCACCAGCACATCATGCACCAAAGCCGTCACCGCACTGGCTGCAAACCTCAGATCCTTAAACCGTAACCAGATATACAAAAGCATCAGAACAGAAGCCATAATCACAGCAACCACAGCATCTGCCCGAACCTCATTGCTGATAGAGGAACTGATACTCTCCGCCGTAATCGCCGTCTCATCCACTCCAAACTTATCTGCAAGAGCCCCATTGAGTGCCTGCCTGGTCTCTAAAGACAACTCCTTTGTCTTAATCACCACATCATTACTTCCCTGAACTTTCTGGGCCTGAATCTCATTGCTTCCGATAACCTCACTCACTACCGGCTTCACATTGGCATCAATCTCCTCAATGGTCATAGCCTCCGTAAAGGGAATGGTAGTAGAAGTACCACCCTTAAATTCCAGACTGTAATTCAGAGCACCTTCTCCCCGTCCGGCCTGAATACCCATAACTACACCGCCGGCCAAAATCACAACAACCGATGCCAGGAAACAAAGATTCTTCTTTCCAAGGAAGTTAATGGTCCTACGTTCCTTCTGCACCCCATAGAGCTTCTCACTCTTAAGTCCGAGAGCATACAGGGCATTCAGAACCAGCCTGGTCACTACAAGAGCCGTAAACATGGAAAGGATAATACCAAGAGCCAGAGTCTGAGCAAAGCCTTTCACACTTCCGGAACCCCGAAGACCCAGAACAACCGCCGCAATCAGTGTAGTAATATTTCCGTCCACAATAGCAGACAAAGCCTTTTTAAATCCAATCTTCATAGCGGAGCGCACGGTCTTTCCCGTAGCAAGTTCCTCCCGAATTCGGGCAAAAATAATGACATTGGCATCCACGGCCATACCAATACTCAGGATAATACCTGCAATACCCGGCAATGTAAGCGTCATTTCAAATGCATTGAGCATCACCAGCATCAGAGCCACATAAATAGTCAATGCAATGCCGGAAGCAAATCCCGGAAGCAGATAAACCACAATCATAAACAGAATGACCAGTGCAAATCCGATGGCTCCGGCCTTTAAGCTGGTAGAAATAGCCTCCTCACCCAACTGTGCCCCCACCACCTTAGAACGCAGTTCCCTGAGTTCCAACTGGAGAGAACCGATTCGAATGGTAGAGGCCAGTCGTTCTGCTGACTCAAAAGACTCCATATTCGTAATAGATGGATTGCCATCAGTAATCTCAGACTGCACTGTAGGTGCACTGATCACCTCTCCATCATAGACGATGGGAATCTGCCTGCCCAGATTTTCTCTTGTAGCTTCAGCAAACTTCTCGGCTCCTTCATCTGTCAGAGTCAAAGCCACCTGATAGGAGTTGTTGCCCAGATTGTCCGAGTAAGCCTTTGCCTCTGCTCCCTTAATATCCGTTCCCTCAATTAGAACATTTCCCGAGATATCCTGGAATTCCAGGGAGCCGGGGCGCCCCAGTTCCTCAAGAATCGCATTCGCATCTGATACACCGGGAATCTCAATGTTAATCCGGTTGTCTCCCTCCTGATATACAAGAGCCTCCGTGCTGTAGCCCTCCACACGTCTCTGAAGCTTATAGATGGTATCATCCATCTGTTCCTGGGTGGGATTATCAATTACCGTTTGATAGGTAATGCTGACACCGCCGGCCAAATCAAGACCAAGCTTAATATTTTTTGCCGCACCAGTCTGGCCCGCACCGTAACCTACAGCCGCACCGTAGATCAATCCGGCCATCACTGCAAGGGTTAGCAGCAGGGTAAGTATTCCTGTGTTTTTTTTCATTTTTCTCCTCCTTCTGATGCAATTGCCGCTTTAATCATAACGGCACACTCCACACGCTTGCGCTGCAATTCACATCCAATGTCGTAGGCATCATTGATAGAGCCGTGGAAATTGTAAGAATTAGCCGCACAACCACCACTACAGTAGAATCTGGCAAAGCAATCCCTGCATTTTTCCTTGGCATACACATTACAGCCCTTAAATTCATCCCGAAGATCTGTATTTTGAATTCCGTCGAAAACATTTCCCATAAGGAACTTCTCTTCTCCTACAAACTGATGGCAGGGATAGAGATCGCCCCAGGGGGTCACAGCCAGATATTCTGTACCAGAACCGCATCCCGACAAACGCTTATAGACACAGGGGCCTCCGGTCAGATCAATCATAAAATGGAAAAAATTAAAGTCTTTTTCTGTCCCATGGCGTTTTACCATCTCCGCTGCAAGGCGATCATACTGCTCACAAATCTCCGGAATATCCTCTTCCATAAGTGCATAGGACTCTTCCGGAGAGGCCACCACCGGCTCTACGGAAATCTGCTTAAACCCCAGATCTGCAAGATGCAGAACATCCTCACTAAAATCAAGGTTATTCCGGGTAAAAGTTCCTCTCACGTAATAATTATTCTGATTACGGCTTTCCGCCAGTTTTTGGAACCTGGGAACCACCAGATCATAGCTTCCCTTTCCATTTCGGAAAGGCCGCATCTTATCATGAACCTTTTGCCTGCCGTCAATGCTTAAGACCACATTGCTCATTTCCCGATTGGCAAACTCCATCACCTCATCATTCAAGAGCACACCATTGGTAGTCAGAGTAAATCGGAACTTCTTATCATGAAGCTTCTCCTGCTCCCGTCCATAAGCCACCAGGTCCTTTACCACCTGCCAGTTCATAAGAGGCTCGCCACCGAAGAAATCTACTTCCAAATTCTTTCGGCTTCCGGAATTCTCAATCAGAAAATCCAGTGCCTGCTTTCCCACCTCATAACTCATCAACGCCCGGCGGCCATGGTATTCCCCCTCTTCTGCGAAGCAATATTGACAGGCCAGATTGCAATCATGGGCAATGTGCAGGCACAGAGCCTTCACTACTGTGGAACGCTTTTTAAAGTCAATAATTTTATCTTTATAGGTATCCTCTGTAAAGAGCGTACCCTGATTTTTCAACTCCTCAATGTCCTCCAGGACCTCCCGGATCTCCTCCCTGGGATACCGGTCCTGAAGCTTATTTACAATCTCCTCACTAGTCTCTTTCTCATAAAGTCCAATGGCTTCATATGCCAGTTCGTCTACCACATGAACTGCTCCGCTGTTCACGTCCAGCACAATATTGTAGCCGTTATTTCTATATTGATGGACCATCTTTGTCCCCTTTCTTATCATGTAAGCTGATTGTGCCGCAAATAACCTTTTATCATTTCCTGCGAGAATAAGGATGTCTCAAAAGCCCGTCTGCTGCTCCAGGCTTTTGAGACACCCTTGTACCTGTTCCTAATGTTTTATGTGAGTTCTTCTATTTCTGATTCTCACAGGTTTGATTGCCTACCGTACAAGAAGTCTTGCATGCGGACTGGCAGGAAGTCTGGCACTCACCACAGCCGCCCTTTTTCACAGTATTCTGCAAAATCTGTGTGTTTAAAGTCTGAATATGCTTCATCCTCTTCACCCTCCTGTTTCATATATTACATGGCTGACGCACACAGTATAACATACTCTTGTATAATTTGAAAGTATTTTTTTCAGTGGCTATTCATATATTGTCTTAAATAAGGGGCTGCCACATGGCTGGCTGCTCCCTGTGATCTGGCTCAAGGGGGAACATTATGGATAAAGGGAAATCTTATCAAAATATGGCAATACGAATGCTGAAATCACTTTTAAGTGCTTATATCATCACCGGAGTTCTGCTCTTATTTTTAGCTCTTCTTCTATATAAATTCCAGCTTTCGGAACCCAAGGTCAATATAGGAATCATTATTGTCTATGTACTTTCCAGCTTTCTTGGGGGATTTCTGGAGGGTAAAATGATGAAAACAAGAAAATTTCTGTGGGGAGCTGCTACAGGACTTCTTTACTTCGCCATTCTCGCCCTGATTTCCCTTGCCGTAAACCAGGGATTCGGAGGCGGTTCTTCCCACTTTGTAACTACGCTGATTTTATGCACTGCCGGAGGAACCCTTGGAGGGATGGTATCCTGATACTTGCATTTCTGTCAAAAGTATTGTATATTAAAAAAGATACTTTATTCATGCCATAAGGAGCCAAGCAAATTGTGCTCCGGCTCCCCACTGGCACATTATACAAAGGAGTGAACTTTTCTTGGATCCAAGTGACGCCATACAATTGGCTGTACTGCTACTGTTATTAGGTCTTTCCGCATTTTTTTCTTCTGCGGAGACTGCATTAACCACTGTAAATAAAATCAGAGTCCTAACCCTGATAGAAGAAGGGGACAAGCGTGCCCTGAAGCTTCAAAAAGTTCTGGAGCAGCCTTCCAAGATGCTTAGTGCCATTTTAATTGGTAATAACATTGTCAACATGAGCCTTTCTTCTCTGGGTACTGTTATCGCTACCAAAGCCTTTGGCAATGCCGGTGCCGGTATTGCAACAGGTATTTTGACCTTTCTGGTTCTGGTTTTTGGGGAAATCACCCCGAAAACCTGTGCGACTCTTTCTGCGGAAAAGCTGTCTCTGCGCTTTGCCGGCATCATTTATAGCTGGATGCAGATTGCTACTCCCCTTATCTTCATCATCAACGCTTTTTCGATGGGTGTGCTGAAGCTTCTCCGTGTGGATCCGAACAAACGGAATGATATTTATACAGAGGATGAGATTCGAACAATTGTAGAGGTCAGCCATCAGGACGGTGCTATCGAGAGCGAAGAACGCAAAATGATTAATAACGTGTTTGACTTGGACGATCATCTGGCAAAGGATATTATGGTTCCCAAGTTGGACATGACTTTCTTAAATGTGAATGCTACTTATGCGGAAACCATTGAGGTATACCGTCAGGACTTATTTACCCGGCTCCCCGTCTATGAAGAGCACCGGGATAATATCTTAGGTATTTTGAATGTAAAAGATCTGCTTCTCTATGAGGACAAGGAGCATTTCGATGTGCGTCATATTCTCCGGGAGGCCTATTTTACGCATGAGTTTAAAAAGTCCTCAGAACTGATGATGGAGATGCGCGAGAATTCCATCAGTCTGGCTATTGTCTTAGACGAGTACGGTGCCACAGTGGGGCTTGTAACTCTGGAGGATCTTCTGGAAGAGATTGTGGGAGAGATTCGGGATGAATATGATGAATCGGAAAAAGAACTGATTCAGAAAATCAGTGATTATGAGTACATTGTGGAGGGTTCTTCCAAGCTTGAAGATTTGCAGGACCAGATTGGTCTGGACCTTGAGTCTGAGGATTATGACTCCATCGGCGGTATTGTAATTGAACTTCTGGACCGACTGCCCCAGTCCGGTGAATCCGTGACCACGGAAAATGGCATTCGGCTGGTAGTTGATGAGGTAGAGAAAAACCGGATTGATAAGGTGCATATTTATCTGCCGGAAGAAGAAGAGGAAGACGTTTCAATCGAAGAGTAACTGATAAAACTTTTAGTCAAAAAACCACAGGAATAAAAAGGATCTTTACAGAATCCCTAAGGACGGATTTCTGAAAGATCCTTTCTTTTATATATCTCCCTTTTTACTCACACTTGCACCGGAACGTGGCACACTCTGTCTCCTGGCACTCACAAGCACTTCCACCGGCAATTCCGATGTGCTTTGCATGACAGACACAATCCTCATTAAAGGTACATTCCTCTGCCTTACAGGATACACTTGTCTCTTTCGTGGGATAGTCCACAGAACTCTGATAATTCCCCTCGCCTCTCTCCCGAAAACTGCTGCAGCAGGTATCCTTGGAATGCTTGGCGTGATTGCCCTCCACCTGAATATTATCCTTGCAGCAGCTCTTTTCCTTGTTATACATACAGCTTGTTACGGTACAGTCCAATCTTGTCATATTCATCTACCTCCATAAAAGTATAGAAGTAGTATGCGTAATTTTCGCCCGCTTATACATTGTGGTTTCTGCCCATTTCAGGTTCAATTTTTTGTTTACATTTTTTTCCAAATATAACAAATTTCATTCTCGTCGTCAGTTCGGCCAGTCCTATAGCGGCCATGGGAAGCATCATCACAAAATAAGGTAAAATATAACGTCCCTTTGCCTCCCAAAGCATATGGAAGAGAAAACCGCCAAAAACAGTAAGCAGAAGCACCTGATTCTCCAAGGGTCTTTTTCTCCAGTAATTAAAAATCAAATATACAAAAACACCTATAAAAATCAAACTCTGATACTGATTCATAAACCAGGTCATGAGTGTATGCAGCTTTCCCACATACATGCTGTTCACAATGCCGCACCGTTCCCACCCATTCACATAGGTCATAGCAAAACACTGATAGGTGGGATCATTCCACTGGCTGGTAAACTTCTCCCGGTAAAACTTTACTGCATACAAAGGGGCTGACTGGAATTTCGATATGGATGCCCTAATATCTTTCAGTGCCATATCTGTAGCCAGTTCTCCGTCAAAATCCGATTCTCCCCAGTATGCATGAAGAATATAGCCATTGGACCAGCCAGGAGCACACTGGCCATTTTGCATCCCCATAGCCACGTAAAGAATCATGGGTGCACCCTCATTCAATTGGATGCCTGCCCGTTCTTCATAAAAACTGTGGAGCACCCAACGGGAAACCAGAAATACGGCTATCAACATTCCCATTGCGGCAAAAGGCTGCCATCGTTTTCTTCCAATTCCTTCCACTATCCAAAGCCCTGAAAATGCAATAAGAAGAATCAGACTGTTATTTCGAATCAAGCATGCTAAAGCACAGGCCACACAACAACCACCAAAATACAGATATTTTCTTCGCTTCCCGGCTCTTTTGTACTCCAGGTACATCCAAACTGCTATCAAAGAATATGTAAGAGAGGGAATCTCACCATACACAAAAGTCACATAGAAAAATAGCGGAAAGCAACCTGCGGCCAGGAGAAGATAATACACAATGCCTCTTACATCCTTTGCCAGAATCCGGGTAATCCGATAACCACTGTATACGCACAGCACGGCTCCAAAACAGTTCAGATATTCAAAAGCCTGAAAGTTTCCATTTCCAAAAAGAGAAAAAACCAATTCTATGAGAGCCGTCAGCCCTAACTGATGAGGATGTATAAACAGATACTTCTCGTAGGAATCCAGGGTCAACATGGAGTAATCTCCATTTCGAAAACCCTCTGCCGCCCGGCAGACAGAGGCCTGATCTGCCACAGGAATGCAGCCGGCCCCTTTCACCCACAGGGTGCAAAAGCACAGGATATAAAGAAGAACCAGTCCTAAGAGTATGCGGATCCGCTTTTCCTGTCTGTTCTTGTCTTTCAGAACCCTTCCGGACATCCATTCCATGCAGAAAATTCCAAAGGCACACATCACCAGCACCAGAGGAAAAATATCTCCCTTTTCATATGGAACCTCTTCATAACTTGTCAAATAATATACCGTAAAAAACAAGCTGAAGCCTGTAAGTGTTCCAAAAAGAACCAGACTCAATATGGAAATCATCCTGTCTGCCAGCTTTTGCAGCTTCATATTTTGTCCCCCGACCCGAATCACTTACTTTTACTTAAAATAAGCAACTCCCGATTCAAAGAGCTTCATATCCTGCTCCCCATAAATATTCATGGCTACAGCCTCATCCCGCCGTTCAGAATGGGCCATCTTGCCCAGCACCCGGCCATCCGGACTTGTAATTCCCTCAATAGCCTCATAGGAACCATTCACATTCCAGTACTCGTCCATGGTAGGCTCTCCATCCAGATTTACATACTGGGTTGCCACCTGTCCATTGGCAAACAGCCTGTCCAGCCATTCCTTATTTGCCACAAAGCGCCCCTCTCCGTGAGAAGCCGGGTTTACATATGTTTTTCCAACCTCAGCCAATTGAAGCCAGGGAGACTTATTGGTAGCTACCCGTGTGTAGACCATCTTTGAAACATGCCTGTTGATGGTATTAAATGTCAGGGTGGGTGAATCTGCCGTCTGCCCGACAATCTCTCCATGTGGTACCAAGCCAAGCTTAATGAGAGCCTGGAAGCCATTGCAAATCCCCAATGCCAATCCGTCCCGTTCTTTCAAAAGTTTCGTCACAGCCTCCTTAATCTTCTCATTGCGGAAAGCCGTCGCAAAAAACTTGGCGGAACCATCCGGTTCATCACCGGCGGAAAAGCCACCCGGGAACATAATAATCTGGGCCTGGCTGATAGCCTTTTCAAAAATCTCTACCGACTCCCGAATATCCTCTGCTGTCAAGTTCCGAAAAACGCACGTCTGTACATCTGCCCCTGCCCGTTCAAAGGCCCTGGCACTGTCATACTCACAGTTTGTTCCGGGAAATACAGGAATAAATACAGTGGGCCTTGCCACTTTATGCCTGCACACATATACCTGATCGGTTCGATACAGGGATGCCTCTGCCTTTTCCTTTCCCGAAACCGCAATGGTGGGGAATACTTTCTCCAGAGGAGCCATCCATGTATTCAGGGCCTCCTCCAGATCAATATACATAGTACCGTAGGCCAGGCCTTTCTCCGTTACCTCTCCGATTACTGTATAGGTAACTGCCAGTTCGCCTACACATCCATCGGGAACCTCTGCAACAATACTTCCAAAGCCTGCTGTAAACAGATCTCTCTTATCTACATTGTGTTCAATCTTAACGCCCAGTTTATTGCCAAACGCCATCTTGCTGACTGCAGCTGCCAGGCCTTTGCCATCCAGGGCATAAGCAGAAACAATCCTGCCTGCCTGCACATCTTCAAAAAACTTTCCATACAAATCTTTGATCTGCTCATAGTCCGGCAAATCATAGGCATCCCGATCTATTGAAATAAGCACCAGCTTATTTCCGGCTTTCTTAAGTTCCGGCGTAATAATATGCTTATGGCTTGCAATGTCTACTGCAAAGGAAACAAGTGTCGGTGGCACATCAATCTCATTAAACGTACCAGACATACTATCCTTTCCTCCGATAGATGGAAGACCAAATCCAAGCTGTGCACTGTAGGCTCCCAGAAGTGCCGCAAAGGGCTGGCTCCAGCGATGGGGATCCTCCGTCATTCGGCGGAAGTACTCCTGGAAAGTAAAACGAATCTTCCGATAATCTCCACCAGATGCCACAATTCTTGCTACAGACTCCAGAACCGCATACACTGCTCCATGGTATGGACTCCAACTTGAAAGATAGGGGTCAAAACCATAACTCATCATTGTTACGGTATCTGTCTTACCTTTCAGAACGGGAAGCCTGGCTACCATAGTCTGTGTCTCGGTAAGCTGATATCTTCCTCCATAGGGCATAAACACGCTGCCTGCACCGACGGAACCGTCAAACATCTCCACCAGTCCCTTTTGAGAGCATACATTCAGATCCCCCAGAGTATCCAGCCATTTGCCTTTTACATCCTCTACCTCACTTCGAACAAAATACTTCTGCTCTTCATCTGGCAGATCCACGGCCACCCCAGTCTCCTGGTGTGCTCCATTGGTATCCAGGAATGCCCTGGATATATTTACAATCTCTTTTCCTCTCCAAAGTAATACCAGTCTGGGATCCTCCGTCACCACAGCCACCGTAACGGCCTCCAGATTTTCCTCCTTTGCATAGGCGAGAAATTCTTCCTCATCTTTCTTATCTATCACAACTGCCATACGTTCCTGGGACTCAGATATGGCGATCTCCGTCCCATCCAGTCCGGCATATTTCTTGGGCACCAGATCCAGATTGACACGCAGCCCGGCCGCCAGTTCCCCAATAGCCACAGACACACCGCCTGCACCAAAATCATTACATTTTTTAATAAGGCGGGTAACCTCCGGTCGCCGAAATAGCCTCTGAATCTTTCGCTCTGTAGGTGCGTTTCCCTTTTGCACCTCTGCACCGCAGGTCGCAATGGAGGCTTCTGTATGTACTTTGGAAGAACCGGTTGCTCCACCACAGCCATCCCGACCAGTCCGACCGCCTAAAAGAACAATCAGATCTCCCGGATCCGATGTCTCCCGAATGACATCTTTACGAGGTGCCGCACCCATAACTGCACCAATCTCCATACGTTTTGCCACATAGTCCGGATGATAAATTTCTTTTACATACCCGGTAGCAAGGCCAATCTGATTGCCATAAGAACTATATCCGCTGGCTGCACCCCGCACAAGCTTCTTCTGGGGCAGCTTGCCTTTTAAGGTATCCTTTACATGCACTGTAGGATCTGCTGCTCCGGTTACACGCATAGCCTGATATACGTATGTCCGCCCTGACAGGGGATCCCGAATGGCACCACCCAGACAGGTAGCCGCACCGCCGAAAGGTTCGATCTCTGTGGGATGATTATGGGTCTCGTTCTTAAAGTTCACCAGCCATTCCTCTGTCACTCCGTCTATCTCTACCGGTACCACAATAGAACAGGCATTGATCTCATCCGACTCCTCCTGATCTTCTAACTTTCCTTCCGCTTTCAGCTTCCGCATGGCCATAAGTGCCAGATCCATCAGACATACAAACTTGTCCTTACGACCTTTAAAAATCTCTTCCCGATCAGAAAGATACTGCCGATAGGTGTCCTCTATAGGCTTCCGGTAGTAGCCCTCCCCGAAAGTGACCTCTTTTAGCTCTGTAGAAAATGTAGTATGGCGGCAATGGTCCGACCAGTAAGTATCCAACACCCGGATCTCGGTCATTGAGGGTTCCCGCCTCTCCTCTTCCCTGAAATACTTTTGAATATGCAGGAAATCCTTAAAGGTCATGGCCAAGCCAAGGGAATCATACAGTTCCCTGAAAGCCTCTTCACTCATCTGGCAGAATCCGTCCAGAATCTTTACATCCGCAGGATCCTCAAAATCCGTTACCAAAGTCTCTGGCTTTGCCATACCTGTCTCTCTGGAATCTACCGGATTGATACAGAAACTCTTGACAGAAGAAAACTCCTCATCCGTAATGCTGCCTGTAATCACATAGGTAGTAGCCGTCTGAATCTCCGGCTCCTCATCCTCTTTTAAAAACTTTACACACTGTATGGCAGAATCCGCCCTCTGATCAAACTGTCCCGGAAGATATTCCACGCTGAAAATACGTGAATTCTCTGCCACCTCAAATTCTTCTTCATAGAGCACGTCCACCGGAGGTTCAGAAAATACGGTCTGGCAGGCCGTCTTGAATACTTCATCTGAAATATTCTCCAAATCATAGCGAATCAGAACCCGTACCTCTGACACACCATCAATTCCCAAATAGCTCTTAATCTCCTCCAGCAATTCCTTCGCCCTTACTGCAAAGGGTTCTTTCTTTTCCACAAAGATTCTTCTTACATTGCCCATATACGACCTCCTGCATCTTCCTGCTCTGTCTTAATATTCCCAGTATACCACATATTTCTTACGACAACAATCATAGCATAAAACTTTATCCCTCTTCCTCTTTTGAGTCCCAGAATTTCTTGATTGCCATTTCAAACTGGCTAGAAGTACACATCTGATACCCCTCCCACTCCAATGGAAACAACTTCTTATATTCACTGTTTAAAAATCGTTCATCCAAAAGAAGTATAATTCCCTGATCCTCAGGTGTACGAATCACCCTCCCTGCCGCCTGCAGGACCTTATTCATACCAGGGTACCGGTATGCATAGGCAAAGCCATCCATTCCCCGATCCTCATAAAAGGATTTTAAGATCTCACGTTCATGGCAGACTAAAGGCAACCCGGTTCCAATGATGGCAGTTCCAATCAGAGCATCACCTTTCAAGTCGATCCCCTCCGAAAAAATTCCGCCCATAACGCAGAATCCCAGCTTGCTCTTCTTACCTGCTTTGTTTTCTTCCTGAAATTCCTTAAGAAACTCTTCCCGTTGTTCCTCATTCATACCAGGGCTTTGGAAAAGACATTCCACCCCTTCTTCTTTGTACAGTTCCTCAAATACTTCGTACACTTCAAGCATCATTTTATAAGAAGGAAAAAACAACAGGTAGTTCCCTCCTTTCCCCCAGGCCAATGCTCTCAGATATCCGGCAATCCGTTCATATTCCTTTCGTGATCGTCTGGTATACCGGCTGCTTACATCCCGTCCGATCAGGATTAGACGCTGTTCCCTGGAAAAAGGGGAGTGGGCATAAACCGCATAATCTTCTTCCTCGCCCAGCAAATGCTTGTAGTAAGGCATGGGGAGAAGAGTGGCTGAAAAAAAGATGGTACTGTTTCCTTTATCCAGGCACTCCCGCAGATTTACAGCCGTCTCAACACAAAAAAGCTTCAGACGAAACTTACCATCCTCCGAAAGTTCGCTGTAGATTACATAATTTTCATCCAGCTTGTCAAAAATATTCAAGAAATCCCGAAGTTCAAACCAGAATTCCTGTACCGTCTTTTGGAGCTCCGGTCCCAGTCCCTCTTCCAAAATCGTCTCCAACTCTCCCATCAGAGACATGAGCATCAGAGCAAATGCCCCTACATCCTTATGCATCTGATAAGTGACACACTCTCGCTTTAGATCCAGCAGGTAACGATTACAGCGTTCCAGACTGCGTTCCGCCTTTCGATAACGTCCCTTTACTTTTCGCTTTAATTCCAGAAAATCCTCTTTACACAGGGAGGCACTGAACATTTCTCTGCCCCGTTCTACCAGATTGTGGGCTTCATCAATCAAAAAGAGATATTCCCCTTTCATCCCCTCCGAAAAAAAACGCTTCAAGCGTACATTGGGATCAAATACATAATTATAATCGCAGATAACAGCATCCGTCCAGGTAGATGCATCCAGACTCATTTCAAACGGGCAAACCCGGTGCTTATGAGCCCAGGCAAGCAGGACCTCCCTGCTCAGATTGTCCGGCCCTTTGGTCAGAAGATCATAAACCGCATCATTCACCCGATCATAGTGACCAGAAGCATACGGACAATATTCCGGATTGCAATCCGTCTCCTGACAAATGCACAACTTTTCCTTTGCAGTTAAGGTAACACTTTTCAACCGAAGTCCCTTTTTTCGAAGAATCTCAAAAGCTTCCTCCGGAGCAATTCTTGTTATGGTCTTTGCCGTAAGATAAAAAAGCTTCTCTCCCAGTCCCTCCCCCACCGCCTTTACCGCCGGAAATACAACCGACATGGTTTTCCCCACCCCGGTAGGTGCTTGTATAAAGAGACGCTTTTTTCGTGCAATTGTCCGGTAAACTCCATATGCCAGGTCATTCTGTCC
This sequence comes from uncultured Lachnoclostridium sp., assembly GCA_948330435.1. GTDB lineage: Bacteria > Bacillota > Clostridia > Lachnospirales > Lachnospiraceae > Laedolimicola. The sequence continues at coordinate 13,579 of CAOJBY010000008.1, forward strand.
CTCCCGGTAAGGAAAAGGGAATTCCAAAGGCCGGATGCTGTCTTTACAAACATTACGCCAGTCAGCCTGAAAGCCTGCCCATTTCTCATATTCTCCCATAAGCTTTCCAAACCAGTCCTCCAGTTCCTGCCTGTCATATATAAAATAGAAATATTTAAGTTCCTCTGTCTCCAGATTACAGTAGGTCATACGCACCCGAATCTTTGGAAGTTTCTGCTGTATTGCGTAAATATAAGCATAGCACATGGCCTGAGCCTTATGGACACCTACAGGTTCCTCCAAAAAATCCAACTGACGGTAAATACCTTTAATCTCATCCACCGTTGTTAAATCATCTTCCACGAAAATCCCATCTGCCCGGCCTTCAATCACACAATCAAATTTCTCCATGGAAACACGATATTTTAAAGGCACCTCCGCCTGATATCCTGCCCCCATACGCCTTTGCAGCTTCCGGTGAATCCGGCTTCCTGCCTGCATGGCCTCCCGCTCTGCTCTTTTCCCTCTTCGATTATCCAAATCACCGCTACGCAAAATAAACTCCACCAAATTACGCACCGATATCCTGATCTCTGTCCTGTTTTCTTCCATAAAATCATTCTATCAAACCCACACCCTCACCGCAACCCAAATTCAAAAGTAACTAAGACAAGGCGGGTCCACGAACTTTTCCTTATCCGTGAACCCGCCTTGTCTCAGTTACTTTCCTCTTTATAACTTATGCCGCAGCAAATTTTGCCAAAACCGCATCAAAGGCTCCATTGTCTCCATGGCACCGTACAGTCAGCACCCGGCTCAAATCCAGACTTAAAACTCCCAGTATTGATTTGGCATCAATCAGAACCCGATTGTAGGAGACATCCACATCAAAGTCACATTGGCTTGCTCCATTAACAAATTCCTTTACATCCTCAGTGGCATTTAATCTAATTTTCTTTTCTTTCATTTTCATCACTCCTCAAAGCCAAGGTCAATAATAGTTTCAATGGAGGTATTATGACAGCCGACCCTTAATTTGTCAATCCTGCCTGTCTTTTCCTCTCTCTTTTCTATTTTCCCCTTTTTTATGAAAAACATACAACTTTTAAAAACCTTTTTTGCCCTGTTTTTTGCAATTTTGAAAATGAATTATTTTCCATTTTTTTACTCAAACTAAATATTTGGGAAAAAATGAAATTTCTGCCTCCAGATTTTCTACCTAATCCAGCGACTCAATTAAAATCAAAATCCCCGATTTTATGTGGATCTCTCCCTTCTCATCCACTATTTCATTGCTGACTCCAAGGCCTGCACTTTGGGTACTGGTAAAAGTATGGTTGCACAAAGGATATTTAAATCCAATCAAATCCACCCCATCTACTATGGTCGTCAAAGGAATCAGAGACACAAAACGGCCATATTGATTCTTTCTTTTCAGCACGGTATTCTCTGCTATCAGACGAATCCGATTATGCTCATCTACCATGCAGCAATCAACACCCACTGTCTTTGCCAGCATCATACTCTGAATGTTTCCCAGCACATGGTCCAGGCGGCTGCCAGTTCCCCCAAGAATCACAATGGAGTTACTTTTCAGTTCCAAAGCCAGTTCAATGGCAATCTGGGTATCCGTAGAGTCTTTTACCGGGTCAAAATGCCGAAGTTCAATCCCACCTTTTCCCCGATAATATTCCTCCAGTCCTGGTCTTGCCGAATCAAAATCACCTACAATATGTGTGGGTGAAATTCCATAATCAAAGAGGAACTCCAATCCGCTGTCCACCCCTATCACATTTTCAAATACTGTACTTTTACAAAAAGAAAGAGCAAAATCCGGATCGATCCTGCCCCCGCTTACAATCAAAGTTCTCATGGATTCATAACCTTCAAAAAGTCTTTTACGTTCTGCTCTACATCTTTGCCAAATACAGCAGAGCCCGCAACAATCACGTTGGCTCCCGCATCCAATACTTTTCCCACATTTTCCAGCTTAATGCCACCATCTACCTCAATGTCAGTCTTAAGCCCCCGATCTGTGATCATTTTACGCAAATCCCGAATCTTTCTGGTACAACTCTCAATGTACTTCTGTCCGCCAAAGCCTGGGTTTACTGTCATCAGGAGCACCATATCCAGCTCCTCCAGGATATATTCCAACTCAGTCAAAGGTGTGGCCGGATTCAGAACTACACCGGCCTTTGCACCCTGCTCCTTAATGGATGCAATGGTACGGTTTAAATGGGGACACGCCTCCGTATGTACGGTAATAATGTCCGCCCCTGCTGCCGCAAATTCCCCAATATAGCGATCCGGATCGCAGATCATCAGATGTACATCAAACACCATATCCGTCAGCTTCCGAATGGATTGGATCACCGGGAAACCCAGAGACAGACTGGGTACAAAGGCCCCGTCCATTACATCTATATGCAGATACTGAGCTCCCGCCCTTTCTACCTTTTTTACATCTTCCCCAAGGGCCGCAAAATTTGCGGAGAGAATAGATGGTGCAAGTATGTTCATAGATTAGTACCTCCTTTTATTCTTTATTTCTTCATATAAGCATTTATAATTGTCATAACGTATCTGACTGATTTTCTTCTGTGCGAGGGCTTCTTTCACGCCACAATCCGGCTCGTGTATATGTACACAGCCCTGGAACCTGCAATCTGGTTCATATTGCCGAAATTCCGGAAAGTATTCTTTTAAATCCTCTTTCTCAAAATCAGGAAGATACACAGAGCTGAATCCGGGTGTGTCACAGATGTAACTCTCTCCATCCAGTGCAAACAACTCTGAATGGCGGGTGGTATGCTTTCCCCTCTCAATCTTTTCACTGATGGACCCTGTCTCCATTCCTGCCTCTGGCTGTAAAAGATTGATAAGGGAAGACTTGCCTACACCGGATGGACCTGCCACCGCTGTAGTTTTCCCCTGTAAAAGAGCCCGAAGTTCCTTTATTCCTTTCTCCTGGACTGCACTGGTAAACTGGACCTGGTAACCGCCTGCCTTATAGGCTTCCCTCAGAAGCCGCAATTCGTCTTCTGATACAATATCCCGTTTGTTAAAGCAGATAACAACCGGCACATTCTGATATTTCATGAGAATCAGAAAGCGATCCAGAAGATTAAAATTAGGCTTTGGCTTTGCCGCAGCAAAAATCACCAGAGCCTGGTCCATGTTGGCCACAGCCGGACGGACCAGGGCATTCTTTCGAGGAAGAAGTTCCTCAATATTCCCGGTTTTTTCTTCCTCGTCAAGAACCATCAGACGGACGTTATCGCCTACCAAAGGCTTAATCTTCTGATTTCGGAAGATTCCCTTTGCTTTACATTCATAGATGCCGGATTCTGCTGTATGAACATAGTAGAATCCGGCGATTCCTTTAATGATTTTTCCTTGCATAAGTCTGTTTATGGAGTACCAGTCTGAGTTCCTGTATTGCCATCTTGCACCGGGGGAGGTGTAGGTGTCTCCGTCTTTTTACCAATAAAAACTTCTATTGTCGTTCCCAGATCCACGCTATTTCCTCCTGCTACGCTTTGTGCTATAACATATCCAGGCACCTCGTTTGCCCCTACTTCTTTTTCTGTAAAACGGCCATTCAATCCCGCCGCCTTTAATGCTGCTTCAGCCTCACTTTGCGTCTTTCCCAACAGATTAGGAACTTTTGCCGTTGTCACCGGCTCCGGTCCAAGGCTCACAACAATGTTAACTGTACTTCCAATGGGCACGGTGCTTCCATTGCCAGGCGAATAAGAAATCACATTTCCCTTGGGAACGGAACTGTGATACTGCTCTGACCGTGATACTTTAAGTCCCTTTCCTGTAAGGTAACTGGTCACTGCACTCTCACTACTTCCATTCTTTTCTGCATTTCCGATATAAACATCCGTAATCTCTTTTCCCTTACTTACCTCATAGCTTACTGCCGTATCCTTGGGTACTTTCGTTCCACGACTGATGCTCTGGGAAATAATACGTCCCTCTTCCACCGTATCACTGAACGCCGAACGTGCTGTACCTGATTTTAGTCCTGCTTTTGTCAGTTCTGACTTGGCCTGTGCTTCCGTCATGTTTCTAATATCAGGAACAGTTACTTCCTCTTCTTCCTCTTCCTGTTTTCCCTTGCTCACCACCATGCGAATCACACTGCCCCGGCTGGTCTTGCCACCTGACTTAGGTGTTATGGAAATTACATTTCCAGCTGCCACATTCTCGTCAAAAGCTTCTGTCACATCCACAGTAAAGCCCAAATCCTCCAATGCCTTTACAGCACGTTCACGGGTGTAGCCATCTACATCCGGGATGGTAACTTCTTCACCATCTCCACAGATATCTACAACAATGGTAGTATTGGCATCTACTTTTTTACCTGCCTCTTCACTCTGTCCAATAATCTGCCCCGGCTCATAATCAGAAGATGTTCTGGTTTCACCTAACCGAATTCCCAGATTCAGGGTATTCAAAACATCCTTGGCTTCAGAATAGCTCTTACCCAAAAGATCCGGAACCTCTACTTCTTCTTCGTCCTCGTCACCATCCAGCACATCCTCAATCTGTGGCTCATCATTATCTTTCGGCTTGCTGGACTTACCAAATCCAAAGATCTTGGCTATGATAAAAATAATAATGATAACAATAATTACTGCAGCCACAATACCACCGATGGTCATAATCTTTTCCAGCTTTGGATCTAGGATTCCACCATCATCCTCGTCATCTTCCTTGTCACCAAAGTCCTCATCATAATCATCATAGTCGTCATCATAATCGTCGTCATCATCATAATCATCATCATAGTCGTCGTCGAAAAGCTCCTCATCATCTTCCCCGAAATCTTCTGGATAAGAATGCCGAAGTTCCTTTTCTCGTTCTAAAGAAATTCTTCCTGTTTCTTTCTTAATTTTTGACACCTCATCTCTGGAGATTGCCACAGTTTTAGCTCCATCCGGTAAAATCGCCTTTACAAAATTCACATCCGGAGTAACCAAAGACTGTTTCAAATCCGCCGTCAATTCTGCCACACTGGCATAACGGCGATCCGGGCTTTTCTCCGTACATTTTAAAATAATATGCTCCAGACTTACTGGAATATCGGAAGCATAAACCCTGGGAGATACGATGTCCTCCTGTAGATGCTTTACGGCTACTACTACAGTAGTTTCTCCATCAAAAGGAACTCTTCCCGTAACCATCTCATACATGACGATACCGAGAGAGTAAATATCACTCTTGGCATCACTGTAACCGCCTCTGGCCTGCTCTGGAGAAGTATAGTGGACTGAACCCATAGCATCTGAGGTATTGGTATTGGAGGATACGGATTTTGCAATTCCAAAATCCGTCACTTTCACCTTTCCCTCCCGGGAAATAATAATATTCTGGGGTTTAATGTCCCGATGTACAATCTGATTATTATGTGCAATTTCAAGGCCCGCACCAACCTGAATGGCAATGCTGGTAGCCTCTTTAACAGTTAGCCTGCCTTTCTTTTCAATGTATGTTTTCAGCGTGATACCTTCTACCAGTTCCATAACAATGTAGTTGATGTTCTGCTCATCCCCTACATCATAAACATTCACAATATTCGGATGTGCCAGTCCGGCCGCAGCCTGGGCCTCCTCTTTAAATTTGCGGACAAAATTCTTGTCCTCCACAAACTCATCTTTCAAAACTTTTACCGCCACAAAACGATTCAGCTTATGATCTTTCCCCTTAAAGACATCTGCCATTCCACCGGATCCAACTTTCTCCAGTATCTCATAGCGATCTCCCAAAAACATACCCAATCTAATCATCTTATCACCTCATCCCGTTCTACTAACACCACCGCAATATTATCTCTTCCGCCGTTTCTGTTAGCCGTATCCACCAGTTCCTCTGCTCCACGCCGAAGGTCCTTTCTTCGGCTTACAATCTCCAGGATCTGGGAATCCTCTATCATATTACTCAGGCCATCCGAACACAAGAGCAGGCATTCGCCAGGCTCCAGGCCCGTAGTGAAATAATCCATATCCACCTTCTCGGATACTCCCATGGCCCTTGTTATAATATTCTTTTCAGGATGATTTCTTGCTTCCTCTCTTGAAATCTCTCCTAAACGTACCATCTCCTCTACTAAGGAATGGTCCCTTGTTATCTGCTCAATGATTCTTCCCACCTTATAAAGGCGGCTGTCACCCACATTGGCTATATATGCTGTATTATCCACTACCGTAGCTGCCACCAGAGTGGTTCCCATGCCGCTATAGGCTTCCGACTCCTGTGCTTTCTCAATCAACTTCTGATTTGCATACTGGAATGCACTTTTTAAAATCTGTAGGGGAATATTCCGCATACTTTTCTCGACTGCCTCCCGAATACGGGAGACTGTATACTCGGAGGCCAGATCGCCTGCTTTATGACCGCCCATTCCATCTGCCACCAAGAACAGATTGGGTAAATTACCGATCGGTTTTTCTGAAACAAAAATGTAATCCTGATTGATGCTCCGACATCGGCCCACATCTTTCAATCCATATGCCCTCAGCATTCGGTCTCCTCCTTTCTATTTATAGTTCCATAATATTCCTCTCAGTACACTTGAATCCAAATCAATTTCCAGACACAAATACATGTGTCTGCAAATCGATTTGTGCATTTCGGGGATATTACTGTTTTTAGTTCTGTAAAATATATTTTCTGCGAAGCTGTCCACAGGCACCGTCTATATCACGGCCCATCCCTCTCCTAAGTGTAGCATTTATCCCATATTTTTCAAGATTTTTTTTGAAATTGTCTATAATTTTTTCCTTTGGCTGAACAAAATTCCGTTCCGTTACAGGGTTTACCGGAATCAAATTCACATGGGCATGCAGGGGTGAAGCAAGCTTTGCCAGGGCTTTTGCATCCTCTTCACTATCATTTATTCCTGATACCAGACTGTATTCCAGCGTCAATCTCCTGCCTGTCCTTTGAAAATAATAACCGCAGGCATCCAGCACCTGGTTAAGTTCATAGCGGTTAGCTATGGGCATCAGTTCCCGCCGTTTCTCCTGGGTCACCGCATGAAGTGACAACGCCAGTGTAACAGCAAGATCCTCCTCTGCAAGACGCCGTATTCCCGGCACAATACCACAAGTGGATACAGTAATATTTCTCTGGCTGATATTCAGGCCTTTCTCATGAGACAACAGCCGGATAAAACGTACCAGGCCATCATAATTGTCCAGTGGCTCTCCGGTCCCCATTACTACCACATTGGACACCCGTTCTCCTGATTCTTTCTGAATCCGATAAATCTGTTCCAGCATCTCCGAAGGCCGAAGATTTCGTTCCAGTCCACCGATGGTAGAGGCACAGAAACGGCAGCCCATGCGGCAACCCACCTGAGAAGAAATACAGACTGAATTCCCATGATGATACCTCATCAATACGCTTTCAATCACATGTCCGTCCGGCAGTCGAAAAAGATATTTGCAAGTGCCATCCAGTTTAGATCTCTGTACTTCTACAATCTCCAAAGTTACATATTCATATTCTGTTTCCAGCCATTCCCGAAAAGCTTTTGGCAAATTACTCATTTCGGAAAAATCTTCCATCAGCTTTTCATGCATCCACTTATATAGCTGGTCCGCCCGAAAAGCCTTTTCTCCCTTTTCTACCAATTCTGTTCGAAGTTCTTCCAATGTCAGGGATTTGATGTCAATTTGTTCCATACAATTATTGCTTCCTTTTAAATTTTGCTATAAAAAATCCATCGCTGGAATGAATTCCCGGTAAAAACTGAATGTATCCGGCAGATGCCGTCTTCCCTCTCAATTCCATGGGAATACAATCCTCTAAAGAAACCGTCTCAAAAGGGAAATGCTTTAAAAACCAATCCACATTCTCCTCATTTTCTCCCTGATGAATGGTGCAGGTACTGTAAATCAGGCTTCCTCCCGGCTTTACATACGCTTGAACCGTACCAAGAATCCGCCTCTGCAACACAATCAGATCCCTTTGCTGTCCTTTCGTCATCCGGTATTTCAGATCTGTCTTCTTACCAAGTACTCCAAGGCCTGAGCAGGGAAGATCTGCCAAAACCAGATCTGCCTTTCCCAAAGAAGCCTCATGGCAGATACAGGCATCCCATTTTTGAATCCTGAGATTTTTTATTCCGGAACGCCTGGCATTTTCTTCTATCAGACCCGTCTTATAGTCCGTCAGATCTCTTGCATCCACACAACCTGTTCCGTGAAGCTTCTCTGCCAGGTGAATACTCTTTCCGCCTGGTGCGGCACATACATCAATGCACAGGCTCCCCTCCCTGGGGACGGCCATCTCCACTACCATCATAGAACTTACATCCTGGACCTGGAACAATCCCTCCACAAACTCCGGTATTGTTCCCAGATAATTATAATTATCAATCCGCAAGGCATAATCCGGCCAATCTGCCTTAGTTACACTAATTCCCTGCCCTTTCAAACGCTCTTTCAGTTCTCCCGGCGTGATCCGCTCCAAATTCGGCCGAATGGACAGAGGCTCTTTTTTCAAAAATGCCCCAAGGATCTGTTCTACGGCTTCCTTTTCATATACCCGCAGCCAGTCCTCCACAATCCACTCCGGCATGGAATACATGACAGACAAATAAGTAAGAATATCTTTTTTGTCTGGATAATGAATCTGACAAATATTTCTTGCAATATTCCGCAACACGCCATTTACAAAGCCCTTGAGGCCTCGAAAACCCTTTTTCACCGTCAGCTTCACAGCCTCATTGCAAACTGCAGAAGCCGGCACCCGATCCATAAATTTCAATTGATAAACCGACATCCGCAGTATATTGCGGATCACCGGCTTCATTTTATTAACTTTTACACTGGAAAACTGATCGATTATATAATCCAGGTGGAGCATCCACTCCAGCGTTCCTTCCGTAAGCCGGGTTAAAAAAGCACGCTCCGGCTTCTCCATATACTGGTATTTCTCCAGCACATTGCGAATGGCAATATGGCTGTATTCCTCCTGCCGGGTTACATCCATAAGTATCCCAAGAGCCAGTTCCCTGCAATCTACCGTCTCAGTCACGGTTTCTTCCTCCAAATAAAATCAAGAGCCGGAGAAGAGACAGTATAGATGCTGCTGCTGCTGCCACATAAGTCATTGCCGCTGCTCCTAAAACTTTCTTTGTCTGTTTTACTTCTTCCTCATATAAAATTCCCGAATCACCCAAAATACGGATGGCCCGTCCGGAAGCATCAAATTCCACCGGCAGGGTTACAAGCTGAAACAGCACACCCAGAGAGAATAAAAGAATTCCCAGATTTACCAGAAAAGACGAACCTGCAAATACCAGACCGATAAGGATAATCGGCCAGGCTGCCTGAGTACCAATATTAGCCACCGGAACCAGAGAATTGCGAATACGCAAAGGAGCATAGGAACGGTCATCCTGAATAGCATGGCCACATTCATGAGCCGCCACTCCTATGGCGGCCACGGAGGCAGAACCATACACAGAGTCCGACAGGCGCAGGACCTTGCTTCTGGGATCATAATGATCGGTCAGACTTCCGGATATATGCTCTATCCGAACCTCATAAAGGCCTGCGGAACGCAGAATTCTCTCTGCCGCCTGTGCTCCTGTTAACCCGCTGCGGCTGCGTACCCTACTATATCTGGCATAGGTTCCTTTTACCTTTGCAGAGGCAATCAAAGAAATCACCATTCCTATCACTACTAAAATGTATGTTGGGTCAAAATAATATCCATATCCGTAATAAGGCATTTTTTATCTCCTCACTTTCTGTCATATAAGCACTCTCTTTTTTATCCGAGAATACTTCCCTCCTCCATATGATATCCCCGGAGAAAGGCTGCCGTATCCATACGTTTTTTTCCCTGAAGCTGAAGCTCATTAATCTTTAACAGCCCCTGTCCACAGGTTACATAGAAAGCATCCTTTGAAACTTTCACAATCTCCCCATAGGCTCTTCCAGCCCGTTCCTCCTCACATACATCCGCATCCCAGATCTTCAGGGTCTTTTCACAAAGTCTGGTATAGGCACTGGGCCATGGATTCAAGCCGCGAATCAACCGTTCCAACTCCGAAGCCGGACAGGACCAGTCAAGCTCTCCCATCTCTTTTGTAAGCATCCTGGCATAGGGTGTAGGCGATTCGCCCTGCTTTTCCGGCACCAGACTTCCTGCCTTAAGCTTTTCCAAAGCCTCCACACAGAGAGATGCTCCCAATGCACTGAGTTTTTCAAAAAGGCTTCCGCCCGTTTCTTTATGAGACAGAGGAATCGATGCTTTCAAAAGCATGTCACCTGTATCCAGCCCTGCATCCATCTGCATGATCGTAACTCCACTTTCTGTCTCTCCGTCAATCACCGCCCATTGAATGGGTGCTGCTCCCCGGTATTTGGGAAGAAGGGAGCCATGAACATTGATACAGCCATACCGCTTCATCTCCAAAATGGATTGGGGGATCAACTGACCAAAGGCCGCCACTACAATCACATCCGCCTCTGTGCCCCTTATCATCTCCTCTGCCACCTGGCCTCGGAGCCGTTTTGGTTGGTAAATCCGCAGATTATGCTCCAGTGCTACCGCTTTCACCGCCGTAGGAATCAGCTCATGGCCTCTCCCCTTTGGCTTATCAGGCTGAGACACTACCAGGGTAATCTCATGGCCTGCCTGAATGAGTGCTTTCAGTGTCCCCACCGCAAAATCCGGCGTTCCCATAAAAATAATCTTCATACACCCTACTCCTCATAATCTTCTTCCACATCGTAGAGATCACCCTCTACCTTATCTACGTAAACGATTCCCTCCAAATGATCCACCTCATGGCAGATGGCCCTTGCCAGATATCCGTCCGCTTCCACTTCGTAATGTTCCATATTCTCATTCCATGCCTCCGCCCGCACAAAAGCCGGCCTGGTTACCTCCCCCGCTTTACCGGGAACGCTCAGGCATCCTTCACTTGCTTTCTGCGTGTCCCTGGTTTCCAAAATTTTTGGATTCACCATGGTATAAGGTGTTCCGTCCACATCAATAACTACGATCCGTTTTAGAATCCCTACCTGGGGTGCAGCCAGTCCAACGCCTTCCGCCTCATACATAGTATCATACATATCTTCTACAAGCTGCCGGAGCCTTGGGGTCATCTCTTCCACCTCCCGGCATTTCTTTCTCAGGATATCATCACCTAACTGCCTGATTTTTCTAATCGCCATTTCCATTCCTCCTAATACCCATTCATTGGGTTCATATCAAATTGTATATTAAGCAGCCCAAGGCCAGCTTCTTTCTGACAGAAAGACTCCAGATTCTCCTTGATTTCCAGAAGTTTCTTTATCCCTTTGCCTTTCAGATAAATCACTTTTCGATATACGTCATTCACCTTTGAAACATAGGCATCCGCAGGTCCAATCATCTGCACTTCTCTGTTTTGAACTTCTTTATGAAGTATTGCTTTCAACCTATCCGCCCCCATTTCCAGGCTTTCTTTGTCTTTGTGAGATAAATAGATTGCCAGCAAATGAGCGATTGGCGGATACTCCATCAATTGACGATAAGACAGTTCTTTATCAAAAAACATTTCATAATTCTGGGCCGCTGCCGCCCGAATGCCATAATGATCTGGGCTGTAGGTCTGAATAACCGCTATTCCCTCTTCCTTTCCCCGCCCTGCCCGGCCTGCTGCCTGCGTAAGAAGCTGAAAAGTTCTCTCAGATGCTCGATAATCACCTGTGTAAAGTGACAAATCCGCCGCCAAAACACCTACCAGCGTTACCTCCGGAAAATCATGTCCTTTTACAATCATCTGGGTCCCTACCAGGATATCTGCACGGCCTTCCGAAAATGCTTCCAGAATCTTCTCATGACCATCCTTATTCTTCGTGGTATCCATATCCATCCGCAGAATTCTTGCTTTTGGAAACTCTCTTCCTACAATCTCTACCACCTGCTGGGTTCCTGCACGGAAAGCTCCAATATAGGGAGACCCACAGCAAGGGCACTCTTTTATTGCCTGTTCCTCATAGCCACAATAATGGCAAACCATCCTGCCTCCCATATGAAGAGATAAGGCCACATCACAATGTGGACATTTTAACACATGTCCACAGGCTCTGCAAGAAACAAACCCTGCATAGCCTCTTCGATTAAGAAACAGCATGATCTGCTGCTTCCTGTTTAATCTGTCTTCCATCAATTCTCTAAGGCGTCGACTTAATATAGAACGATTTCCCTCTTTTAATTCCTCCCGCAGATCTATAACTTCTACGGTCGGTAAAGCCTGACCATAGACCCGTTGCTCCAGCTTATAGAGACAGTATGCTCCGTCACACGCTTTTTCATAAGATTCTACCGAAGGTGTTGCAGAACCCATAACCACGAAAGCCCCTGTCATCTTCGCCCTCTGTATAGCTGTCTCCCTTGCATGATATCTGGGAACCGTCTCACTTTTATAGCTGGCCTCATGCTCTTCATCAATCACAATAATTCCCAGATTTGGAAAAGGGGTAAACAGTGCGGAACGAGGGCCTATCATCACCCGTACCTGCCCCTGTCTCGCCCTCTCAAACTGATCATACTTCTCTCCCGCTGACAATCTGGAATTCATTATAGATACCTGATCACCAAAACGTTTATAAAACCTCAGGGTGGTCTGAAAGGTTAATGCAATCTCGGGAATCAATACAATGGCCTCCCTGCCCTGCTCCAGAACCCAGGCAATCAACTCCAGATAGACTGCCGTTTTCCCGCTTCCTGTAACTCCATGAATCAGAGCAGGACGCATATCCCCTTTCAAAGTACGTATTCTGATATTTTCCACAATCGTCTTCTGTGACTCTGTCAGATCAAAGGGATGTGATTCCATTTCTGAAGTACGAACCGGATTTCGAAACAACATAGATGTCTCTATCATCAAGATTCCCATTTCTTCCAGCTTTTTTACAGTAGCAGCCGTCAAATGAAGTTGTTCCAATACCAGACGGTAATCAAGTCTGGATGTATCCATAAGGGCCGTCAAAAGCCGAAACCGGGCGGTCTGATGCTTTTGTTTAAAAACCTTTAAGTAGTCCTCTGCCTCTTCTGTGGAAATCTTTCGTACCAGCCATCGTCTTGTCTTTTCCTGAACCCTTTTCCGAACCGGAAGCACGGTCTTAAGTGCCTGATTCGTAGTCCCCCCATAGGTTCCCTTTATCCATTTGGCCAGGGCAATCAACTGTCCTTCAATAGGCATCCCCTTTTCCACAATTTTCAAAATCTCTTTTATTCTGGAAGGCTCAAATTCACAGGTATCTGTCAGTTCTACCACATAGCCCGTCAAGGTTCGTGTACCCTTACCAAAGGGAACGATTACCTGCATTCCTTCTGTTAAACTGTCTTTCAGAGCTTCCGGAATCCGATATTGAAACGTTTTATCCAATTTTTCCATAGAAATGTCTACAATAATATTGGCATACCGGGCCACGGCTCCACCTCTTTCCAACCTATTCGGCCAGTTCCTTTTGTACCTCCCGAATCAGGATTCTCTCATCCATGGGATATTTTACACCCCGGATCTCCTGATAGTCCTCATGACCTTTTCCCGCCAGAACGATCACATCCCCCGGGCATCCATGCTCAATCACATAACGGATGGCTTCCTTGCGATCAATGATTTCCACATAGGCTCCATCTGTTTTTCCCATTCCAATCTTAATGTCATCAATGATTGCCTGGGGTTCCTCAAATCTTGGGTTGTCGGAGGTTATTACCGTCAGATCCGCCAGGCGGCCCGACACTTCTCCCATCTCAAACCGGCGTAACCGGGAACGGTTGCCTCCACAGCCAAATACACACACCAGACGCTTTGGATGATACTCCCGCAGAGTGGTCAAAAGGCTCTCAAGGCTCATGGCATTGTGAGCATAATCAATCATCAGAGTGAATTCGTCAGACACCTCAATCCGTTCAATCCTTCCCTTAGTCTTTGCCCTTTTCAATGCATCCAGTATATCCTCTTCTGAAATATCAAAGTGACGGCATACGGCAATTGCCACCAGCGAATTGTATACGCTGAATCTTCCCGGAAGATCGATCTCCACTGGAAAATTCTCCAGTCCGGACAGTTGATAGGATACCCCCAGATACCCCGGTCCGGTGACTAATTCCATCCTGGAAGCACGTAAATCGGCCTCCTGGGAGAATCCATAAGTCTCTATCTTGCAGGTATGCCCCTTAAGTACTTGACTGCAATGTTCATCATCTATATTTGCAATCCCCACCTTACACTGGCGAAAGAGACGACTCTTGCATTCCAGATATTCCTCAAAGTCCTCATGCTCTCCCGGTCCGATATGATCCGGTGCCAGATTCGTGAAAATCCCCAGGTCAAACTGGATTCCCGCCGTGCGGTGAAGCTTCAGTCCCTGGGAAGACACTTCCATCACTACCACCTTACAGCCCGCCGCCACCATCTGAGCAAAGTCCTCCTGAATAGCATAGGATTCCGGTGTAGTATTATCTGCGGGTATATGACGTTCTCCAATGATTGTCTCTATGGTACCGATAAGTCCTGTGGAAATGCCCGCATGCTCCAAGATGGACCGTATCATAAAAGCTGTAGTAGTCTTCCCCTTAGTTCCTGTAATACCGATTACTTTTAGTTTTCTGGCCGGATAGTCAAAATATGCCTCTGAAATCAGGGCCAGTGCATACCGGGTATCCTTTACCAGAACTACCGTGATTCCCTCCGGAACCTCTACCGGACGCTCTGCCACAATAACAACTGCACCTGCCTCTGCTGCCTTTGCTGCCGCCTCATGGCTGTCAAAGGCCATCCCCTTGATGCATACAAAGAGACATTCTTTCGTAACTTTCGCCGTATTGTAAACCAGATCATTTACATTCAAATCCACGCTTCCGCTCAGGACCTCATATTCCAGCTCTTTCAACAATTCTCTTACTGCCCGCATATAGTTCCTCCTGTTATTTATACTTATTGGACTGCTAATGTCCAATAAGGTATAGCTCCGGACTCTACTCTCCTATTAACAAATCGTAAGCGGTATGGAAGCTTTCGCCTGCCTCCAGGCTTTGCACATCAAATTTATCTTTCAGTTCTCCTGTAAAACCACTGTTATCACATCTTCCAATCCATGGCTCCAGGCAAATAAACGGGGCATTCTTTCCTACTGGTGACCAGATACCCACACTCAGAGCATCCGGGCAGCGTAAGGTTACGAGCCTTGTTCCATCTGCTCTTTCCAGACTGACCTGTTTTACCTGACCATTGTCAAATATCAGAGCATCCCTATCGAACGTATCCGGCTCCACCTGATAAACTCCCTGCTCCAAAGCAATGGTCTCCGGATGTTCCACATCTACTCCCTCTGTCTTCGGGTCAATGGCTACTCTTATCAAAGCTTTCTGTCCCTCAAAGGCCAGACGGCTTCCGGCATTCTCATCCACGCAGAAAGCCGGATGTCCGCCAATGGAGAAGTATAAGGTCCTTTTCCCCGGATTGATTACTTTCCATTCTACTGTTACACAGTTCCTTTCTAATTTATGCACAATTTCCAATTCAAAATCAAAAGGATAAACTTTATGGCTTTTTTCATCAGATACCAGACGATGGCGGATGCCGGTCTCATCCTGCTCCATAAAAACGAATTCCCGATCTCTTGCAAAGCCATGCTGTCCCATGGGATACTTCTGACCCTCATAAGTATAGAAGCCTCCTGTCACTTTTCCTACAAAGGGAAAAAGTACCGGTGCATGACGATTCCAAAACTTTGGCTCCGCAGTCCATACTACCTCACGGCTGGCTTTTTTGTCATAAATACTGCAAAGCTCCGCACCCCAATCGCTGACACTTAACTTTAACTGCTCATTTTCCAGTGTACGCATTCCAGACATTTCTCCCATCCTCCCTGGATTTTTCATTAATTTTCAGTATACCACACCCTGCTTGTTTTTCCAATCTTTCCATTGAATTTTCGTTTCTCTTAAGGACTTTTTAATTTTTAAGCAATATTTTCACCATTCTTTTAGAAAATGGACATACTTTGAACACATTTGGGCATTATAATAATCGTAGATAGTTGATTTGAATATCACTATCTCCCCCCTCATAAGAAAGGAAAAGGTGCCCGGTCCCCCGGGCATCTTTTTCTTTCTGAATTTTGTTCTTGATTTCTGAACTTCTTGTGTTATAATAGGAATACACGCAGATATAGTTCATTGGTAGAACACCAGCTTCCCAAGCTGGGGAGGCGGGTTCGATTCCCGTTATCTGCTTAAGGAAAGCCAGGAATGCCGGATTCATCCATCCGCATTCCTGTTTTTTTGCTTTATATTCATGGCCCAAGTCATCTGTGTAACATTTAAATTCCAAGAAAGATTTTCTGAAAAATATCCAGCAAGCGGGGAGCACACTGCTCAATAACCGGAATAAGCGTCGCCAGATTTGCCGCATCTCCCAGATAATCTCGAATTTTCTCCCAGCCTCCGGTCTCTGATTTCTTTCCAATCTTTTTGACCAGGGTTTTTATCTTCTGACGCTGCCAGAAAGACAGATTTTTATTTTTGGAAATCAGTTCCATGGCATTCCGAATATCTTCTATTGTCTGGAGTTCTACAGCCTTGGTATTTTGAATTGCCTGTGCAAGTTCTTTCACTTCCTGGGACTTTCGGAATTGATTGACTGCATCTCCGCTTCCTGTAGAAATGGCAAACTGGTCTATATGAATTGCATTCAACGTGTCTATTCTGATATATCGCTCTATCTCTTTTTCCGGCTCCAAATAGCTTTCTTTCAATAGTTCAAAGGGAGATATGTACTTCCTGATACCAGGAATATATATTTTCTCCATTTTATCGTGGTATTGCTGTAATACATCCTCATAAGAAACCTGTCCTTCCTGCCCATCTATTCTGCAGCAGATAACCTCCTGACATGAAATATTCATCTCACTTAAAATCTGCCTGACCAACACTCGAAATTCTTCCATATACTGACGGCTGTCATGTACTGCCGTTACATAGATATCCAGAGAAGTCTCACTCATTTCCGCCAATGCACTGCTGCCGTCTCTCCCAAAACATGCTCCTGTACGCCACAAACAGTCTCGATCCAATTCTCTGCTTTTGCGAATCATAAGGCGATGCATCACATTATTTGGAATGTAGCTTCCTATCCAGCGAAGATGCAGGGCCTCATCTTTCTCAAATGAATCTATAGTATCCGGCGGGGTCTTATCCATTTTCATGGGAATCATCTCCATGCCATTTTGCATATTGAGAGAAATCTCAAAATTCCGCATAACATACAGGATAAATTCTGTCTCCTGTGGCGTATAAACCTTGTCTGGCATAACATCTTTGTTGTCTGTGGCCCTCAGCGTTTCTTTAATGGTCTGATGGGACAAAAATCCTCCTGACGGGGTCCGCAGAATCAGTCGATATATTCCATTGGTCAGCCATGCAGGATTCAAAACACGGACATTCTCCAAGTGTGTATTCAATTCATTGGAAGAATAGAAATAAGCCACCCCCAAATCTTTGAACCAGTTCAGCATGCCTCTCTGCAAATCAGTTTCTTTGATGCGGTTTCTGTTACAAATTTCCTGATATTCCTCCTCCGAAATATAGTCCTTTCCCATGTGTTCCAAATCCCACTTAATCCCCAGCATATCTGCATTTGCCGTAAAATTGCTGATGCAACCGGGAACTTCTCTGAGAATAGCCTCTATAAGCCCGAAAGTGCCCTTTTCTCTTGGCCATTTTGCGGATGTTTTCAACACACATCGCAGTTCCGGATTGATCTCCCGCAGACTCCGTTCGTTCACGGATACATTGTTATTCTGATCCGCCTTATTCAAAGCCAGAATTACCGGACAGTTTGGGGCAAATGCCTTTACATTTTCCAGCCATCGTATGGCTTCCCGATCTATGTCGCTGTCATTGCGGATCTCACAAACTACCACATAAACCGTGTGTGCAGTCAAAAAACATCTGTGCATGGCATGCATAATTTCCTGGCCTCCAAAGTCCAGGATTCTTAATTCCAGATCTTCTCCGTCCACCGTAGTATTCCAGTGGCAGGTTCTGATTCCGTCCGTCGCCGGAGAGTCCTCTTTAAACTCATCTTTTACAATGCGATCAATCAGGGAACTTTTCCCTGCTGCCCCGTCTCCCAGGAAAATCACCTTGCATTCCCTTGTATTCTCCTGTTTTCCGCTGTAATACCGTTCAATAACCTCTCTGTTCTGTCCAAATAGTCCCAGATCCCCTTCCTCCAAGCTGGTACCATAGAGATGAATACCTTGTTTTTCTGCAGAATTCTCCAAAATAAACTCTAATCCAGTCTGCACTAAACTATAGGGAATCCTCTTAATTTCGCAATTATTCAATTCAAGATTTTTCAAATCCGGCAGTTCGTGAAGCCAATCCGGCAGTTCTATATAAGGTCCTAATGTGTTAAATACCGTTATTTCTTCCAGATTTTTGCATTCTCGTATTACTGACGGAAACCTTGTTACCTTTCCATTTGCAGGATATCTTAATGTCATGCTTTCCAAAGAAGAAATATCTGCCAAAGTCTCCGGAAGTTCCTCTTGCCAAACCTCCAGGCTCAAAAATCTTAATTGTATTAATTTTCCCAGCCAGGATAAATCTCCTGCCAACTGCCCAACATCTACCAAAAATATATTTTTTAACCACCTTATCTCATCGGGAGGTGCAATGGGGCAATTCTGAATCTTAAAGTATGTTACTTTCTCATGGGTATACCCGATAACAAATGTATCTTCATCATCGTCAATAGCCTCAATTACACTGGAATGTTCCTGAAAACTATATCCTTGCCGTTGAGCATACTCTGCAATTGCATTTACCGCCTCTCGTTCTGTCATAGGGTCCCTCCTCATCTTTTCTCTTACGCAATTAAATCTATAAATATTATCGCATGTTCTTCTTCATATTTCAACGAGACATAAAAAAACCCACAAACAAAATCTGTCTGTGGGTTTTCCATATATCTTCGTTCGCAGATAACTGCTTATCTCTTACTAAACTGCGGAGCACGACGAGCTGCTTTGAGACCGTACTTCTTACGCTCTTTCATTCTCGGATCACGTGTCAGGTATCCGGCCTTCTTAAGAATCGGACGATACTCCGGATCTGCCTGAAGCAATGCTCTTGCGATACCATGACGAATGGCTCCCGCCTGTCCGGTGTATCCGCCGCCGTGTACATTCACCAACACATCGAACTTATCGGTAGTCTCGGTTGCTGTCAAAGGCTGACGAACAATAACCTTCAATGTCTCCAGTCCAAGGTACTCGTCAATGCTTCTCTTATTGATGGTAATATTTCCAGTGCCAGGTACCAGGTAAACTCTGGCGATTGATTTTTTTCTTCTGCCTGTTCCGTAAAATCTTGAATTAGCCACTGTAGATTTCCTCCTTCCGCTTTCTCACTTAAAATGTTAATACTTCCGGCTTCTGAGCCTGATGATTGTGCTCTGGGCCAGCGTATACATGAAGCTTGGTGTACATCTGTCTTCCCAGCGGTCCTTTCGGAAGCATGCCCTTAACGGCAAGCTCTACCACTTTCTCCGGTTTCTTTGCCATCATAACACGTAAGGTAGTCTCTTTCATACCGCCTACATACTCGGAATGATGATAGTAAATCTTCTGATCCAGCTTTCTGCCGGTTACCTTTACCTTATCTGCATTTACAATGATTACATAATCACCTGTATCAATATGAGGTGTAAAAATAGGCTTGTTCTTGCCTCTCAAAACCTTAGCCACCTCAGAAGCTAAACGTCCTAATGTATATCCTGAAGCATCAACCACATACCATTTTCTCTCAATTGTTGCCGGACTGGCCATGAAACTCTTCATTGGTTCTCCTCCTGAAAAATTATTGAACATTCTATGAAAAAATGCCTTTACCGGGGCTTGGATCCAGCATTTTTGCACTTCGTCGCACCAAAATATTATAGTACACTCACCCTTGTGTGTCAACCCGTTTTTTACAAATATTTAGGCGAAAATTCCAATCCTTCATACTTCATCCCCAACAAGGTCAGCCCTTTCGCCGGAGCCGTAGGCCCGGCACTCTGTCGATCAAGCCTCCCTATCATGAGTGGAATTTCTTCCGGCTCTTTCATACCGCTTCCTATCTGAATCAAGGTTCCGGCAATAATTCTCACCATATTATAAAGAAAGCCATTTCCCGAAACCTGAATGCGAATGAGATCTTGCTCACGCTTCACATCCAAATGATAGATAGTCCGAACCGTAGTCTCCGCCTGAGTATGAATACTGCAAAAGCTTTTAAAATCGTGCTCCCCAAGAAAATAAGGGCAAGCCGCCTTCATCCGATCCACATCCAAAGGATGCCGATAAAAATACGTATTCAATCGCTCACCAGGCAATTCAAACTCCCGATTTAGGATCCGATATTCATAATATTTCGTGCAGGCACATTTTCTGGGATGAAAATCCGATTCCACCTCCAGAGATTCTTGTATACGAATATCCTCCGGCAACCGGCTATTCAATGCATAGGAAATCTTCTCCCCTGGCATCCGGGTGCTTACATCAAAGACTGCCACATTTCCAAGAGCATGAACACCGGAATCCGTGCGGCTGGCTCCAATCACCTGAATTTCTTCCTGAAAAAAATTCGAGAGTTCCCGATTCAGAACACCCTCTATGGTCTCCCCATTCTTTTGCATTTGCCATCCACAATAATTGGTTCCATCATAGGCCACTACTAACAAAATACGCTTCATAGGACAATTCTCAATATAATAATGACTGCCAAAAATAAAACTACCACACCATAGGCTGCATAATCTCTTTTGGCATATACAAGGGGTTTCATCTTTGTCCTGCCTTCGCCCCCATGATAGCAGCGAGCCTCCATAGCCATAGCCAGATCGTTAGCCCGGCGAAAAGCTGAGATGAACAAAGGTACCAGAAGAGGAACCAGATTCTTTGCTTTCTGTATCAGATTTCCATTCTCAAAGTCTGCACCTCTGGCAATCTGTGCTTTCATAATCTTGTCCGTCTCTTCCAACAGAATTGGTATAAACCGAAGAGCAATGGACATCATCATAGAAATCTCATGAACCGGAACCCGCAGCTTTTTTAAAGGTCCCATAAGCCGTTCTAAACCATCCGTCAGATCATTCGGCGTGGTTGTCAGTGTCATCACCGAGGAACCCACGATCAGATAAATCAGCCGAATCGCCATAAAAACAGCTGTCCGAAGACCCACATCCGTGATCTTCAGCTTCCACACTTGCACCAGAATACGATCACCCGGAGTCAAAAACAGGTTGAAGATAACTGTGATCATCAAAATCATCACAATAGCTTTTAGTCCCCGTACCATAAAAGAAAAGGGCACTTTCGACAATTTAATCACCATCACCAAAAACACAGTCGCCGCCAAATAACCCGGCCATCCCCTGGCAAGAAACAATGCCACAATAAATGCCAGGGTTGCCGAAAGCTTTACTCTCGGATCTAATTTATGAAGAACAGAATCTGCCGGATAATACTGGCCCAGCGTAATATCTCGAATCATAATTTATCTCCCAATGTCTTAAGCGGATATTTAAAATCACTTTTTTACTTCAAGGCTTCCAAAATCGTATTTTTCGCCTCTTCTATGGTAGTTGCATCTTCATCCACCGCAAGACCTTTCTCTTTCAAAGCATGCATAATATAAGTCACCTGCGGTGCTGCCAGTCCGACCTGTTCCAGTTCCTTATAGTGGCGGAACACCTCTCTTGGCACATCATCAAAGAGAACCTCTCCCTGATTCATCACGACAATCCGCCCCACATATTTGGCCACATCCTCCATACTGTGGGAAACCAGCACAATCGTAATCTTCTTTTCTTGGTGAAGCTTGCTGATCTGATCCAGAATTTCATCCCGCCCTTTGGGATCCAATCCCGCCGTAGGTTCATCCAACACCAGAATCTCCGGTTCCATAGCAAGGACTCCGGCAATAGCCGCTCTCCGCTTCTGTCCACCGGACAGTTCAAAGGGCGACTGATGGTAAAATTCCTCTTTTAGGCCTACCATTTTCAACGCAGTCTTAGCCCGTTCCTCCGCCTCCTCTTTGGAAAGCCCCTGGTTCTTCGGTCCAAAGCAAACATCACTTAACACATCCACTTCAAAAAGCTGATGTTCCGGATATTGAAATACCAGTCCTACCTTGCTTCTTAAGCGATGCATATCATAGCCCACTCCATAGATATCCTCATCATGGAAGTAAATATGGCCATCCGTTGCTTTCACGAGTCCGTTCAGATGCTGGACCAGCGTAGATTTTCCGGAGCCGGTATGGCCAATCAAACCAATGAATTCTCCCTCATGCAATTCCAGACAAATATCTTTTAAAGCATGAATCTCATAAGCCGTCCCCGGACTATACACATAATTCACATGTTCCAATCTTATTGACATAATGCTTCCACCAACTCTTCCCTGGTCAGAATCCCGTCCGGCAGTTCAACACCTGCTTTCTTCAGTTCATAAGCCAAAAGTGTAGCCTGGGGTACGTCCAAACGATAGGATTTCAATTTTTCCACCTGAGAAAAGATTTCCCTCGGAGTCCCTTCCATCACCACCCGGCCCTGATCCATCACCACAACCTTGTCCGCATAAATAACTTCTTCCATATAATGTGTAATGAGAATTACCGTAATCTCCTCCACCTGATTCAACGCCCGTACAGCTCGAATCACTTCCTTACGTCCATTGGGATCTAACATAGCCGTAGGCTCATCCAAAACAATGCATTGGGGATGCATGGCTACTACCCCCGCAATCGCCACCCGCTGCTTCTGCCCGCCGGACAGCTTATTGGGAGAATGATGGCGGTATTTGAGCATATTCACTGCTTTTAGACTCTCCTCCACCCGTTCCCAGATCTCCTTGGTGGGAACCCCCATATTCTCAGGGCCAAAGCCCACATCCTCCTCCACGATCGTTCCAATAATCTGATTGTCCGGATTCTGAAAAACCATGCCTGCACTCTGGCGGACATCCCAGAGATGTTCTTCCTCCCTGGTATCCTTTCCATCCACCCACATAGTTCCCCCGGTAGGTGTCAAAATAGCATTCATATGCTTAGCCAGGGTAGACTTTCCGGAACCATTATGTCCCAGAATCGCTACAAAATCACCCTTTTCCACCTGCATGCTAACCTGATCCACCGCCCGGATTGCATCGGCTTCCCGACCTTCTTCATCATATTTTTTATATTCATACACCAGGCCCCTGGCCTGAACCATCTCTTTTCCCATGGTTCTCCAACCTCTTCCTGTTCTCAAATGCTGCTGTCTATTGTATAATATCTCCTGTTCTTTTGCAAGTAAAACGTAACGGTTCACTTTTAGTCGCTTTTGGATCTGATATCATTTCATAAAAATACGGCCATACTGTTCGAATTCTATCTTCCAAACTGTACAACCGCATTGACACTGTATTTTACAAAAGCACAGAATATCCTGACAGTTTAAGCCTGCCTCTCCTTAACCATCATAGACAAATTCAAATATCCGGCCTGAATCAGACGGGTACGAATCTCCGGTCCTATCAATAGTGTAAGAAAAATCTTGGCGAAATCTCCCGGAATAAACGGCAAAACACCTGCTGCCAGTGCTTCCGGAAAGCTCATTCCTGCCATGTATGCCAGCCATACCGTCCCGAAAGCATAAAGAATCACCGTTCCCAACAAAAGCCCCAATCCCTGTACCATCCTTTGCTCTAAACCCTTACCACAAAATCGTTCCACGAAAAATCCGCCGATCAAAGACAAAAAAAGATAGCCTACAAGATATCCCCCTGTAGGGCCTGCCAGTTTTCCTATGCCTCCGGTAAAGCCAGAAAATACCGGAAGGCCTATCAATCCAATTAACAAATAAAGAATACAGCTTAAAGTTCCAAACTTCAAACCCAGAATTGTAATGGAAAGGCATATAGCAAGATTCGCAAGGGAAATGGGTACCGGACTAATGGGAATTGCCACCGTCATAGGTCCCAGAATGCAGATTACTGCCGTCATTACTCCTGTCAGTGTCAACTGATAAGTGGTCATAGATTTATTTTTCATTTTTACCGCCTCCTCATTTGTTTCTTACATCCAGAAACCATCCCTAAAAGATGACTTCTTTTGTAAGTATACAAAACAAAAGGCGGATTGTCAACCTATTTTAAATTTTAGTTAACATTTTTTATTTCCTGTTCCAACTGTGCTACTTTTTCTTCCATTTTCTTAAAGATTTCTTTTTTAAGTTCATTATAATGGTGTTCCTTTAAAAGGCCCTTTTTTTTACGAATCCTTCTGTTCAACTGTTTCCTCACCTCCCCTGTCGTCATTTGTTTACAATTCATGTCTCCATTGTATCACATCCGCAACGTATATTCTATCTTTTTCATCGGTTTCTAACTCTTTTATGAGGACCGTATATTATACTAAAATAGAACGTATAATAATGGTAACGGGGTTATTATTCATGTACGAAGAAAATTTTTGTATCAGGCGTATCAAAGAACTTATGGAAAAGAATCACTTTAATGCATACCGCCTTGCCAGCAAAGCTGGTATTTCTCTTTCCACTCTAACTTCTATGTTTGAAAAGAATACGGATCCTCGTGTACAGACCCTTGAAAAGATCTGTTCCGCCTGTGGTATCTCCATCTCTCAGTTTTTTGAGCGTTCCTCCAAGGATCTGACAACAGAACAGGAATATCTGCTGGAAGCCTATGACAGCCTGTCGCCATCAGCAAAACAACATCTAATATCTTACTTAAATTATCTCGCCCAAAATAATCCGGATTCCAAGAAAGATGCATAGCCAAAGAGCAAAAGCACCACTTTGTAATAAGATTTTACTTATTAAAAATCTATTGCAAAGAATGGTGCTTTTTCTTACATTTATGATATAATGAGTTCAAAAGAAAAGATTGGATAAAATGTAATATACCCAAACCAAACCCACGGAGAACTTTCTATGAATCGACATGCATACCTCATAATGGCTCACCACCAGTTTAACTTTCTAAGGGAACTCCTTTTAGCCCTGGACCATGAGCACAATGATATCTATCTTCATATAGATCAAAAAGTAAAGGATTTTGATTTTTCAGATTTTTCTCGTATTGTGCAAAAATCAAATCTGTATTTTACCAAACGTTTAAATGTTCATTGGGGCGGTTACAGCCAGACTGCCTGCGAATTGACTCTGCTAAAAGCTGCAGTTCCGGGCCAATACGGCTACTACCATCTCCTGTCTGGCTCCGATTTTCCTCTAAAAACCCAGGAAGAGATCCATCACTTTTTTGAAGAACATAACGGTATGGAATTTCTTCATTTTGATTCCCCTGAATTTGCACCAAAACTTCGGGAACGCATCTCCCTTTACCATTTCTTTCGTGAAAGCACATGTCCCCTGGCAGAGCCAACGGATCGGGTTCTCACTTTGCTGCAAAGGCTTCTCCATGTAGATCGGCTTAAAAATGAGGGTATTTCCCTGCAAAAAGGTGCGAACTGGTTCAGCATCACCCATGCCTTTGCAGAATATGTCATAAGTCAAGAAGCTTGGATTCAAAAACATTTTCGTCACTCGGTATGTGCCGACGAATTGCTTCTTCAAACCCTTGCTGTCAATTCTCCTTTCATGGAACGTATCTTTGATCCCTTTGGAGCCGGGCTCTCCCTGGGTAACCTGCGTTATATTGACTGGGAACGAGGAACAAATAACAGCCCCTATATTTTTCAGAAAGAAGATGCTGCCTTTCTTAAGTCTCTTCCCCATCTATTTGCACGAAAATTTGATAAAAACATCTTTTACCAACTCACCGTTTAATCACCGTGCCTGCTTTCTCATACAAGGCTTCTCTCGCCTTTGAAAGTTCTGCAATTACAGCAATACGCCCTTCTCTTCCGGACACAAAGGATGCCCCGGCTGCCATTTTAGGCAGAATGGATGCTCTTGGAAATTGTCCTGCTGCTGCATAAGCTTCCACTTCTTCTGGTGTTACCATATCCAACTGTTTCATACGCTCTGTACCATAGTTAATCGCCATCTTCTCCTGTGCCGTAAGAATCATAAGAACATCCGCATCCAGAAGTTCCGCCAGTTTTCCACTGGCATAATCTTTCTCAATGACTCCACTGGCACCTTTCAAATGATTTCGCTGCTTTAATACCGGGATTCCTCCTCCCCCACAGGCGATTACCACCTGATCCGCATCAGACAATACCCGAATAGCATCAATCTCTACAATATCAATAGGCTTGGGAGCTGCAACGATCCGGCGGTAGCCCTTTTCTTCTTTTCTTACAAAGTTTCCCCTTTCTTCCTCCGCTTTCGCCTCTTCCTCCGTCATATAGCGACCAATAACTTTGATAGGCTCTGCAAATGCCTCATCATAGGGATCTACCACTACCTGTGTAATAATCGTGCTGACTGTTTTATGAATTCCTCTGGAAAGCAATTCCTCCCGAATGGCATTCTGAAGATCATAGCCAATATAGCCCTGACTCATGGCAGAACATACGGACATGGGTGCAAAGGTATAATCCTCATGCTCCTTTCCGAATTCATTCAGAGCCGTATGAATCATACCCACCTGGGGTGCATTGCTGTGGGAGATAACCACCTGACATCCTTCTTCCACCAGAGTAGCAATTGCTTTTGCCGCTTCCTTCACAGCTTTCATCTGCTCTGGAAGGGTTGTCCCAAGGGCCTTATGTCCCAAAGCTGCCACTACTTTCTTTTTATCCATAAATTTCTACCTCTCAAACTTATTATCATTCATGTCCAAATAAAAGTACGTTTTTCAATAAAAGGCTTTTATCGGTAATTCTCAGTACATTTCACACAGTTCCCATTGCGATTACAGTGAAAATCATCTACAATATCATCCACACGAGTACAGGTGCTTTTAAGAAATCGCACCGTATGCACCACCTTAGAGGAATCTATCGGACAAATCGTTTCAAACCTCTGGGTGTAAGCTCTGTCTTCCTCCGTGTTCTCACCCTCACCCTGTTTCCAGCGATATTTTCGTGACGCTTCCCATCCCTGTTTAAAACCTGAAGTCTCTTGTTCCATTTTCAATCTCCCTTAAATTCTGTTCCGCCCTTTTCCGGATTCGGTCACTGGCCACCCTTTCCAGCTCTTTCTGAATCAGTGCCTCTCCTTTCTTTTTAGTATCCTCCGAAGCGTAGTCAACCAGATATTCTTTCAAGGTCATCAGTGCATTGGGCTGACAGCAGTTGGCAATCTGTCCCGACTTTACCAGCTTCATAAACCGATCTCCGGTACGTCCCTCCCGATAGCAGGCCGTACAGAAACTGGGAATCATCCCCAGATCCAGAAGCCAGTTTACAACCTGATCTAAGGTTCTGGTATCACTCACATCAAACTGAGCCGAATTCTCTTCCTCCGGCTCTTCCTCGGCATAACCTCCCACGCTGGTTCGGGAACCTCCGCTTATTTGAGATACTCCAAGCTCCAACACCTTTTCTCTGGTCGCTTTCGATTCACGAGTAGAAATAATCATGCCCGTATACGGAACAGCAATTCGAATCACCGCCACAATCCGAGCAAAAAGCTCATCGGAAATGGCATCCTCAAAAGCGGAAGCATCAATATCGTCTGCATTCCGAATCCGTGGTACACTAATGGTATGAGGCCCGACTCCAAATACCGTCTCCAGATGCTCCGCATGCATCAGCAGTCCCGCGAAATCATAACGGTAATGATTCAGACCAAAGAGCACGCCGATTCCCACATCATCAATGCCTCCCTCCATAGCCCGATCCATGGCTTCCGTATGGTATGCATAATCATGTTTAGGTCCGGTGGGATGAAGCTTCTCATAGTTTTCCTTATGGTAAGTCTCCTGAAAGAGAATATAAGTCCCGATCCCCGCCTCCTTTAGCTTCCGATAATTCTCCACCGTAGTTGCCGCAATATTTACATTAACCCGGCGAATGGCACCGTTTTTATGCTGTATGCCATAAATAGTCCGGATGCTTTCCAACACATACTCAATGGGATTGTTCACAGGATCTTCCCCGGTCTCCAGGGCCAGCCGCTTATGTCCCATATCCTGGAGAGCAATCACCTCCCGGCGAATCTCCTCCTGAGTCAGCTTCTTTCGGGCAATGTGATGATTCTTAAGGTGATAAGGGCAATAGATGCATCCATTCACACAATAATTGGACAGATACAAAGGTGCAAACATCACAATTCGATTTCCATAAAACTTCTGCTTGATTTCCCTGGCCAGATGAAACATCCCCTCCACCAGATCCGGCTCCTCACATTCCAGTAGCGTTAACGCCTCCCGGTGAGACAGCCCTTTACAGCCTGCGGCCCTCAAAAGCAGAGATTCTATCAGCTCCCGGTTGTTCTTATTCTCCCGTGCATATTGAATGGATGCCATAATCTCCTGATGATCCATAAACTCTTCCGCACGTTTGGAGGCTGGGTTATACATAGTAAGTTCCCTCTTCCTTAGTATAACGAATCTATTCTGCGTCAAACTAGCCAAAAATAATTTTTCGTTATACTGGTAAATTTAGATTTCTTTATTGCAAACAAATGTTCTGGCGTGATATAATACATATAATACTCATTTAGACAATTACAAAAGGAGTCCTCTATGCACCCCGTCATTTTCCATATCGACGTAAATTCCGCTTACTTAAGCTGGAGTGCTTTAGAAAAACTAAAAAACGGTAGCAGCGTGGATCTGCGTACCATTCCCTCCATTATCGGCGGTGATGAAAAGAGCCGACACGGGATCGTATTGGCCAAGTCCATTCCAGCCAAAAAATACGGCATCTGCACCGCCGAACCGGTAGCCGCTGCTCTTCGCAAATGTCCCACTCTGGTGATGGAGCCACCCAATCACGATCTGTACCGCCGCTACAGCCACGCCATGATGGAGCTTCTCTCCTCTTTTACCCCAGATCTGGAACAGGTATCCATTGACGAATGTTATCTGGACTTTACTCCCATCTCACACCTATATGCTTCCCCGGAGGAAGCGGCGGCTCTTATTCGTGACCGCATATTTGATGCCCTGCATTTTACGGTGAATATCGGAATCGCCCACACCAAGGTTCTTGCCAAGATGGCCAGTGATTTTGAAAAGCCCGGGAAAATCCACACCCTTTACCCGGAGGAAATTCCTGTGAAAATGTGGCCCCTCCCTGTATCCGATCTCTTTATGGTCGGGCAGCGTAGTGCCAACAAGCTGACAGGCTTCGGCATTCGGACCATCGGCGAACTGGCCCATACAGATCTGTCCTTTCTGACCGCCCATTTCAAAAGCCATGGCCGTCTCATGTGGGAGTTTGCCAATGGCATTGACGATTCACCTGTACTCTCAGAGAAGCAGAAAGCAAAAGGAATCGGCAACTCCACCACTCTTAAAGAGGATATCACAGACCCAGGGGAAGCCGAGAAAGTTCTTCTCGCACTCTCGGAGAGTGTCTCCGGACGTCTGCGAAAGGCCGGACAGTTAGCCGGCACGGTAGCCGTCGAAATTAAATATCATGATTTCATCAAAGCTTCCCACCAGACGCAGACCTTATCCCCCTGCAATACCACGGACGAGATCCACCGTCTGGCCTGTTCTCTCTTTGAACAGCTTTGGGACGGACGCCCCATCCGTCTCCTTGGTATCCGCAGCTCCAGGCTAATATCGGAGGAAGAGCCCATCCAGCTCTCTATCTTTGATCTGCCTTTGACCAGAGAACCGGTACAGGCCGCCGCCAAAATGCCCTCTTCCCAAAAGTTAAAACAGCTAGACACTGCTTTGGATTCCATCCGGCAAAAATACGGTAGGGACGCTGTCAAGCGGGGATATAAAACCTATTGATTTCTCTCAAAGATCAGATTGAGGCCTTTCAGCAAAAGGGCGTCATCCATATGAATCTGCTCCCGGCAGTAAGGGATAATACGCTTTGCCAGACCGCCGGTGGCCACCACTTTCGGAACTACTGAAAGTTCCTCCCGTATCCGGCCAATCATCCCGTCGATACAGCAGGCATTGCCATAGAGCACGCCGCTTTTCATACAGTCAATCGTATTGCTCCCGATGAATTTCTTAGGAGGATCCAGGCTGATCTTGGGAAGCTGGGAGGTTCGGCTGGTCAGAGAATCCAAAGCCACACCTACTCCCGGCAGAATCATTCCGCCAATCACCTGACGCTTCTCATTGACTACCGTAAAGGCAGTGGCCGTTCCCATATCAATAATGACCAGAGGGCTTCCGTATTCCTCAATACCGGCCACGGCTCCCACCACCAGCCCCGGTCCTAATTGGGCCGGATTGTCAATGCGGATATCCAGTCCCGTCTTTACGCCCGGTCCCACCACCAGCAGTTCTTTTCCAATGATCTTGGCTGCCGCATTGTGAATGGTTCCCGTCACGGGAGGTACTACGGAGGAAATGATTCCTCCCTCCAGTCCCTTTCGATCCACTCCGTAAAGCTCCAATACATTTTTCAGGCTGATGGCATATTCCAGCTGTGATTTTTTCCCGTCCGTGTGAAGACGCTCCACGAAAAGAATCTCATTGTCCTTAATACAGCCGATTACAATGTTGGTGTTCCCGATATCAATTGCCAGAATCATTTTTTTCAACCTCTTCTTCCCCTTTGTGAATATACCGATATTCTTCTCCCTCCGGCTTCACCAGGGAAAGTCCCTCATAAACAGACGTATCCGTAGCAAGTCTTTTTTTCCGAAGCATCCAGTTGGAATATTTCTTGATCAAATCATAAATAACCGCAAAGGTAGGTACACCAATCACCATTCCCACAAACCCCATTAATCCGCCGAAAAGCAGAATGGAGAACAGCACCCAGAAGCTTGACAGGCCCGTGGAATCCCCTAGGATCTTCGGTCCCAGAAAGTTCCCGTCAAGCTGCTGAAGCACCAGGATCAAAATCAGAAAATACACGCATTTGATGGGACTGGCCGTAAGGATAATGAGTGCACAGGGAATCGCTCCGATAAAAGGTCCAAAAAAGGGAATAATATTGGTCACTCCCACAATCACACTGATCAGCATGCTGTAGGGCATGTTAAGAAGATTCATCAGCACAAAACAAAGAATGCCGATAATCAGAGAGTCCAACAACTTCCCGTCAATAAATCCGCCGAACACCTGATTGATATAGTGTATCTCGTCCAGAATCCCGTTGGCTACAGGAACCTTAAAAAAGCTGTAAATCAGCTTTTTCCCCTGAGCTGCGAATTTCTTCCGGTTTCCCATCATATAGGCCGCCGCAAAAATGCCGATCAAAATGTTTTTTACCGCTACAAGGGCACTGATAAGGCCGGCCGACACACCGCTTACGATTACCTGCATATTGGGCAGAAGCTTTGTTTCCAGCCAGGTCTGCATATTCTCATAAGCTGTATTGATAAACTGTTCCGCATAATTGGCAAGGACCTCATCATCCGCCAGCTTCTGCTGCACCCAGTCGCTCCATTTCACCACATTGCCTGGAAGCACCTGCACAATCCCCCGGATACTGGTAAATACCTGGGGAAGAACCATAGCCAGGAGCAGGTAGACAATGAAAAAACCGAACAAAAGACTGAGTCCGATTCCCAGAGCCGCTGAAAATCTGGCTGCTCTTTCCCCTTTAATCTTAAGCTTTCCTGCCAGCAATACATTCAGGCGAAGTTCCAGGAAATTGCACACCGGTGTCAGAAGATAGGCAATCACCGCCCCATAGATAAAGGGCATCAGGATATTTTCCAGAGTCCGTATTCCCTCCATGACCTGCTGAAACCGAAACAGGGCAAAGAAGAATACAATACACAGAATAACGCCTATGGCTCCCGCCAGACTGATAAACAGGTATTTCCGAAATGAATCATCTTTCATTCTCCAGTTCCCCCTTGTTATAAGCGTCAAAGCCCGCCATGGCTTTCGGTATCACATAATGGCTGCCGCCCCGTCCTTTTACATCCTCAACCATCATCACCAGCAAAAGGGGCTTATCCGTATCCGCACCGCTGATTCCCACAAACCAGCCAAGCTCCGTGCCGCTTGCATCCTCTTTGGAATCCTTGATCTCTGCTGTCCCTGTCTTCCCTGCCAGACGATATTCGTCTCGAAATGCTTCATGTGCCGTCCCATCGGGATGCTCCACCACCTGATAGAGGGCATCCAGAACCGTCTGTGCCGCTTCCGGCGTAAAGACGTTCTCTTTCCAGAATTTTGTTTCCGCTTCCCGGGTCAGACAGGGCTGTACCATATTTCCCTCATTGACAAAGGCGGAATAAATAACTGCCAGATGAAGCGGGTTCACCAAAAGCTTTCCCTGTCCGTAGCCGCTGTCCGCAAGCTCCGTCTCCGAAGCGATCTTTCCCTCGCTGCCATATGATGAGGGCTTTAAATCAAAGTCAAATTCCATGGTTTCCCCAAAGCCCAAGCCGTCAAGACCCCTGGCAAAAACCTCGTCCCCCATAGCTGCCGCCGCCTTGGCAAAATAAATATTGTCCGAATAAATCAGGGCATTTTCCAGATTCTTCACCGGGTAATCCGTGAGGGTTGTCACATAATAGTCGCCCCAGCTTGAATCTTTCTGCCAGCTTAAGCCCTCATTTTTCACATCCTCTTCCGGGTCGAGACCACCCTTTGACAAACCGATGGCTGCCGTAATGGGTTTAAAGACGGATCCGGGCACCCAGGTAGACAAAAACCGGTTATAGAGGGGCTGCGTCTCACTGTTGTTGATCTCCTCCCATGCCCTGGAGGTATAGCCCATGACAAAATCATTGGGATCATATGCCGGAGCACTGGTCAGTGCCAGGACTTCGCCGCTTCTGGGATCGATGGCCGCCGCACAGCCCTCGTCACCTGCAAGCTCCTGATACAGGTGCTGCTGCAATACGATGTCAACCGTCAGAATCACATCCTGTCCGTCCTCTGCCGGTTTTTCCAATACCGTACTTTTTACCTCCCCAAGCTGGTCTATAATCTGAATGGTATAACCGTCTTTCGGGCGGAGAAGCTCCTCGTAGATTCGTTCCGCCCCGGCCTTTCCTATGATACTGTTTTGGTTGTAGCCCTGGCCTTTACGTTCCTCCAGTTCCTCCGCCGTAATATTCTGCACATAGCCCGTAAGCTGGGCCGCCTTTTCCCCGTAGGGATAATAACGCAGGGTTGTGTCGGAAATCATAACCCCCGGTATCTCCAGAAGCTGTTCTTTCAGTTCATAATCCTCTTTCGAAACCGTACGCAGGGGTACAAAAGTATCATCCCGAACCCATCCCGCACTCAGCTCCTTTTCCATACGCTCTACACTGATCTCCAGCAATTC
Source organism: uncultured Lachnoclostridium sp. (assembly GCA_948330435.1). Classification (GTDB taxonomy): domain Bacteria; phylum Bacillota; class Clostridia; order Lachnospirales; family Lachnospiraceae; genus Laedolimicola. Next base: position 46,924 of record CAOJBY010000008.1, read on the forward strand.
GGAAAGCTGCCTGAGGGATTCCTCCCGGTTCTCTCCGATTTTGCCCGGAACCAGGCCAACGGAAGAGGCTATCCCCTCTCTGGCCAGAGCCATCTGATTGCGATCGTAGATATCGCCCCGTTTTGCTGGTATGGTTTTTACCCGAACCTTATCCCCCTCATAGAGTCCGGGGAAAATATCCTGGCTGTCCCAGCTCATTTTGTAAGCCCCGTCCTCATCCTTTGTGAAGATAGCCACCGTGTCAAAGGACAACTGGCCTGCCAGGGTATCCATGGTAAGCTTGTACTTTACTCTCTGGGTGACGGCTTTTTTATCTTTATGTCCCTCCTCCCGCTCTTCGATATCCGCCTGGATATTCACGGCCTCGATTCCGCCGTATATATTCTGATACCGCTCCACATAGGTTTCCTGATCAATGGAAGCTTTGGCTTCCTCTGTCAGGCAGGCATACATTTCCTCATATTTTTCTTCATTCAGCAAATCAATATATTCTGCGAGCAGCTCCTCCGGCTGGGGTTCCTTTTTCCCACAGCCTGCCGCCATTGTCAGACCAAGCATAAATGCCGCTGCCGCCAGCAAACGTTTCATAAAGTTCTCTCCTTTGTAGTAAGCCAACATTCATCGTTCTATTTTCAATAAGCTGTACTGAATTCATTTTAGCATTTTCCTTTACATGATACAAGTCCCCTCAAATCTCAAATTATATTTCTGAACCTTGGGGCTGATGTCTTATTTTGTGACAGCCCCAGAATTATTTTTATGACAACATAGAATTTGAGAGGTATAATAAAAATAACGGGCAACAATATCTATCAAACATGAATGGAAAGGCATACTTTTATGAAATATATTGATCTTCACGTACATTCCACTTTTTCTGACGGCACTTTCACCCCAACCGAGCTTGCCGCCTGTGCTGCCGGAAAGGGTCTTGCCGCTTTTGCTCTGACGGATCACGATACCATGGAGGGGATCCCGGAAGCTATGGCGGCTGCAAAAAGCTATGGTGTTGCGTTTATTCCCGGAATCGAATTCTCTGCTGTGTATCATGGTAAGGATATTCACATTCTGGGACTGGGCCTTAATCCGGAACAGGAGGCATTTTCCCAATTGTTAAGAGGCTTTCAGAAAAGCCGGGAAGTCAGAAATGAGGAAATGGCGGATCGGCTCCGCCGCATGGAGGGCTTTGACATTACGCTTCCCAAGCTTCAGGAGGCCTACAAAAGCTCTGTTCTGACCCGTGCCCACTTTGGACGCTGGCTGTTTGAACAGCACTATGTAAGCTCCATCTCCGAAGCCTTTGCCCGCTATATCGGTGAGGACTGTCCCTGCTTTGTTCCCAAGAAGCTTTCTGCTCCGGAGCAGGCCATCCGTGGAATCCTGGATGCCGGGGGAATTCCCGTCCTGGCTCATCCTTTGCTGTACCATATGACAAACCAGGAGTTAAGAATGCTTGTCCGGGAGCTCAAAGAAGCGGGGTTAAGGGGGATCGAAGTGATTCATTCCTCCAATACGGGGAACGATGAGCAAGATTTGCGTCTGTTGGCACAGGAGATGGATCTTGGCATCTCCGGCGGTTCGGATTTTCACGGAAAAAACAAGCCGCTGCTACAGTTGGGCAGCGGCAAGGGGAATCTGCGGATTCCCTATACGATATGGGAGGACCTTAAGGAGAAAGCAAGGGCTTTATCGTAAACAGGTACAGGTATTTGTTTTTACACCGGGAACAGTCATTTTTCTCACAATCACATAGTAGGCGGTGGTAACACAGACCGCACTAAACAGCCAGGCCGTGGTTTCGGCAAAGAACAGACCGTACTCTCCCATTATTTTCGGAAGAAACAGTGCTACGGACACACGCCCCACGCACTCCAACAGTCCTGCAATCATGGGAATGACGGTATTTCCCATCCCCTGAATGGCCGCCCGGTAAACATGCAGTGCATAGAGGATCATCAATGTCACGCTCATAATCATAAGATACTGATAAGCCAGCTCCAGCACCGCAGGTGCGTTGGCATCCTCGGAGGAAATAAACATCAGCAGCAGATGCCTGCCAAACAGCAGCATCAGAACTGAGACAGCAACGGAAACTGCAGCCGCAAGCTTCACTGCACTTCTCATTCCCGTCCGAACCCGCTCAAGATTCCCGGCTCCCCAGTTTTGTCCCATATAGGTGGAAGTGGCAAAGCCAAAGGAGGTGGCCGAGCTCTCCAACAGGCCGTACAGCTTATTGGTGGCCGTAAAGGCTGCAACAAACAGCGATCCAAAACCGTTGATCACAAACTGAAGAATGATCCCGCCTATCACAATCGCAACATGGGAAAGAGCCAGGGGAGTTCCAAGCTTCAGAAGCCGCTTCATCACCAAGGCATCCGGCTTCCAGTCCTCACGCTCCATATTTACCACCGGAATTCTGCCAATCATAAGCAGACAGTAGAGGAATGCCACAAGCTGTGAAAATATGGTAGCTACCGCAGCCCCTACAATTCCCCATTTGAGTCCCATTACCAGGAGCAGATCCAGGCTGATATTCAAAACGGCTGCAATGATCATTCCGATTAAAGGCGTCTTCCCGTCTCCAAAGGCCCGAAGCACGGCGGCGGCCATATTGTAGGCCATCACAATCAAGGTCCCCGCATACATTACCGTTACATAGGAATGGGCCCCGTCAAAAATATCCTGGGGAGTTTCTAAAAGTCTCAGCAGCGGTCTCGCAAGCAGAGGGAAAAACACGGATATCAAAGTGCCAATCACCAGACACAAAACAGCGGACATGGCGATAGACTTTTTGATGCTTCTCCCATTTCCCTCCCCAATGTTCTGGGTGATCAGAACGGCAAAGCCCTGAGTCAGAAGCTGCACCGGCCAGAGTACCAGCCAATAGATCCAGTCTGTGGCTCCCAGTGCCGCCAGAGCTTTCAGGCCCACACCCTGTCCTACGATCACCGTATCCGTAATCATATAGAGCTGCTGGCCCAGATTTCCCAGAATCAATGGCAGGGCAAAGGAAAGAATCAGTTTTGTAGGATTTCCCTTTGTCATATCTTTTATTCTGCTGCCTTTCTCCCTACGGTCGGCAATATGCTTTTCCATACGCAGACACCTACGCAAAAACCGCATTTTTATAATCCTCTCTTTCATTGACATATGTAATTCCAATGGATATAATAATAATGTCAAAAATCAAATTTGTATATAATTATAGTCTTTATTTATATAAAAATAATTTCAAATCGAGGGGATTTTATGCAGACAGGGCCGGTTAAGACGGATGAACACTTAAGAGAGATTATAGACTACAAAGATGCGTCCTTTCCTTTGGATGTTTGGGAGGATGTATATGGCACATTTATGGATTACACCTTGAACTGCCACTGGCACGATGCTTTTGAATTCGGAATCCTTTTGGATGGAAATCTGGATTTTTATACGGGCGAAACTTGTCTGAAGCTTACAAAAGGCGACTGCATCTTTGTCAATTCCAACATTCTCCATATGGCTAAGCAGACCGATCCCCGGGAGAACGCCGTTATGATCGGCATAGCTTTCCCTGCCACTCTTTTTCCCATTGGAAATGCGTTTCAGAAATATTTCCAGTCCGTCATCCAGATGCCCTTTGATGGCTTTCGGATCGGAACTGACAGTTCCCACTATCTTAAGATATCCCAGGCAATTAAGGATATCTGCGGGCTTCAGGAGACAGATTACGGTTATGAGCTTCAATGCTTTGGCCTGATCAGCCAGCTTTGGATCCACACTCTGGGCTATATCGCTGAGAAAAATCATTCCTTTGTCATAAAAGGTACGCCCCATCACCATAGCGATACGGTTAAGAAAATGATTTCCTACATACAGGAGCACTTTTCCGACAATATTACCATCAGAGATCTTACAGAGCACGCCCATGTGAGCCGCAGTGAATGCTTTCGGGCCTTTCACCGTTATACCGGGAAAAAACCCATGGAATACATCAATGAGTACCGTCTTCTACAGGCTGCCGGATTGTTGAGAGATACCTCACTCTCCGTTTCTGAGATCGGCAACTCCTGCGGATTTGGCAGCTCCAGTTATTTTGGGAAGCTGTTTAAAGAAAAATATCGTGTTACACCGCTTGAATATCGGAAAAGCTGTGGGTGAGAAACGAGGATGCAGAAGTAGGGTGTTTCAATTTCACTACCCAATACCCAGAATGTCTTTTTCTTGATTTGCAGCCACTTCATGCAAAGAATCCCTAATAATCCGCAGCATAAATTCAATAAATACCGTTGACTCTCCATCCGTATTGGATTGGTTGATAGTTCTGTAATATTCGTCCTGATATTCATAAATTAAAGTCTCTATTGGGAGCCAGGCAAAAAAACTTTCCATCTTTGCAGGATCAGAGAATGCCATAATCTCCCCGTTCTGCCATTTCCATCTTCAAAAGGATGGATAAACTCAAACTCATAATGAAAAACACAGGACTTGATAAGCGGATGCAGCTTTGATTCCTTTAACCATCCAAATAAATCTTTCATAGTTTCCGGTACATATTGTGCCGGTGTCCCTGCATGGATCAACTGTTCTCCTGCGTATACGCCCACTCCCCTGCTGCGAAATGTTCCTGCTTCCGATACCAGATTGCTCATCATATACTTATGTGCTGTCAGCAAATCCTTTAACGAGTATGGAGCCAACTTATGAAGCTTTTCATATGCTTCATAAGCATTTTTTACCTCCTGAATCTCTTTGGGCGGTGCCAACACACGCTTTTCATTAATGACATCGCTGACCTGTTCCAGGGACAGAGTACATTGTTCAATCGCCAGAGAAGAATGAATTGTCTTGATTCGATTCTCTCTGCTCCTAATCTTTACAAATCCGAGTAAGCTGTTCAAAAATTACTCAACCTTTTTATCTCGTATTTTAAATTAGCTTTTCTAACTGCTCTTTTAACGCCGGAAAGTCAGCATGCACAGTTTGGTAAACATCCTCCATTCTTAATGTCTGATATTTATGTGCTGCAATATCACGCATACCTGCTATTGCTTTCCACTGTACATAGGGATGTTCTTTTCTGGTATCTTCCGTAACATTCTTTATTAATTCGCCAATATTTATAACCGTCATACAGACCGCCCGTTTTAATTTTTCATCATCCAAAAATTCTTCCAAGGTAGCTTTTCCCAGCATACTATATCCAATATCTATTTCAGACAGCACTTTAACAATGATTGTTTTATCCCTATGCTGCATACAATTCCACAACCTTTCCAATTTCAATTAAATCCGTTTCTTTAATCGGCCCATGTATCACATCAACACCCACATGCAAGATTTCTTCAAGCTTCAATTTTATCATTGACAACGTAAGCAGCGAAACCGGCGTTGAAAATTCCATAATCAAATCCACATCGCTATCTTCATGATTCATTCCCTCAGCTCTGGAACCAAAAAGAATAATCTTTTTTATCGGATATTCATTCACAATTGACAATACACTATTTTTTATCATTTCTGTCGTCATAAGATTATCCTCCATATTTTGTATGTTATACTTTCATACTTTAAACATACATTATCCAAAATATTTCTCTTCAAAACCTGATGTCATCCATTTTACACCGACATTTATACCGCCCACCTGTACTGTTCCGATAAGAAGACAATTTACACAACTCTTTATCTGGGATTCCCCATAAAGAAAAGAGCAATGGTCCCAGGCCCGGAGTGTGCTCCAATGGTGGGGCCTACATGGTTAATGATAAACTTCTCCACTCCGAAACGCTCACGCACCAGCTTTTCCACAAACCTGGCATCCTCCGGACAATCGCCATGGCTGATAAACACTTCCGGATTCTCAAAGCCCTGAATCTGCTCTCCCATCCGATCCACCAGAGTTGTCAGGGATTTCTTTCTTCCCCGAACCTTGCCGATTGCAATCAGATGCCCCTCATCATCCACATGGAGAATGGGCTTGATGTTAATCATGGTCCCCAAGATGGCAGTCGCCTTGGACACCCTGCCCCCACGATGGAGATGGAACAAATCATCCACCGTAAAGTTATGGCAAAGCTCCAGCTTATGCTTTTCTACCCAATCCGCAACTTCTTCCATGGGCTTTCCTGCTTCTTTCATTTGAACTGCCTTGTGTACCAGAAGTCCCTCGCCCAGGGAAGCACTTAAGGAATCCAGAACAATCAGCTTCCGTTCCGGAAAGCTTCCCTCCTCCCGAAGTTCTTCCGCCGCAAGCTTTCCGCTGTTATATGTCCCGCTTAAGCCTGAGGAAAAGGCAATGTAAAGCACATCCTTGCCCTGCTCCAGACAGGCAGTGAATGCTTCCTTAGCCTGCTCCGGATTCACCTGAGAGGTGGTAGGCATGGAGCCGTTCCTCATTCGATTGTAGAACTCTCCCACCTCTAACGGGTGCTCCCTGTCATAAGTCACTCCCTCTAAAATATAGCTGAGAGACAGAACCTCAAGCTCATGTTCCCGGATGTAGTCCTCCGGAAGATCCGCCATATTGTCAGTCATAATTACATAAGTATTCATTCTGTACCTCCTATTATTAGTTCCGTAACACCAATTTCCTTAGTAATTCCCTAATATCTTCATATTTAACGCTTCTTCACGAATCCCCCGGAGGGCATTCTTCACGGCACTGTCATTCATATTTCCCTCAAAGTCAACGAAGAAATGATACTCCCAGTTTTTATCCGCAATGGGCCTTGACTCGATCCGGCACATATTCAGGTTGTTAAAGATAAAATGGGACAGCACATTATAAAGGCAGCCACTCTCATGGCTTACCTCAAAGCAGATGCTGACCTTTCCGGCATCCTTTCGGAAAATCCGCTGATTGGTCACTATGAGAAAACGAGTGGAATTCTGTCCGCTGAAGTTAATCTGCTCTTTCAGTACTTTGAGTCCGTGCTGTTTTCCCGCAAGAATGCTTGCAATCGCCGCCTGGGTCTTATCCCCGTCCTCCGCCACTTTCTGAGCCGCCACCGCCGTATTGAGAAGACTGATTTGCTGCCACTGGCGGTTCTCGTCCAGATACTTCGCACACTGCATCAGGCCCTGGGGGTGAGAATATACCGTGCGGATATCCGAAAGCTCGGCATCCGGCGTTCCAAGAAGAGCATGGCTGATGGTCATCACCTGCTCCCCTACTATATAATTGTCAAATTCCTGAAGAAGATCATAGTTATCATTTACAATCCCGGCCGAGGAATTCTCAATGGGAAGCACCGCATAGTCCGCCATCCCCTCAGCAATGGCTTCCATGGCATCTCTCCACCGTTCCACATGAAAATGATTCACATCCTCCCCGAAAAACTCAAACATGGCCTGCTGAGCATAGGCACCCTCTACCCCCTGGTAAACCACCCGGACATTTTTCTTCTCCAGTTCGTCCACCATAACAAAGGGCAGGCGGCCAATGGCCTGCTGCTCCATCCGCTGATACTGGAGCTTCCGGCTCATAGCCATAATCTGGTTGTACAGCTCCTCCACCCCATGGCTGTTAAACTCATTATGCGTCATGGCCTGTACCGCCTGAATCTTAAGCTTCTCACGCTCCTTGTCCAGAATCTTCTTCCCTACGGCCACTTTATACTCCGCCACCTCTTCTGAGACAGCCATTCGCTGCTCAAAGAGCCTTACTATCTGCTCGTCAATCTCGTCAATGTCTTTTCTCAGTTCTGCCAGATCTCTCATGTTTTTTCCTTTCTTCATTCAGTGTCTTTCCCGACTGCACGAATAAGAGCCCCAAGATAGGACAGGGATCCGAATGCCAGGACCATCCCGTCCTCCCCCACATAACTCCTTGCTTTCTTCACTGCCTCCGGAATACTCCCTGCCGCTTCTACAGAAGAGTTATACTTTTTAACTGTCTCTGCCAGCTTTTCGGCCGGCAAAGCTCTTGGATTATTGGGGGTCATGACCGTCACAATTTGCTCTGCCATCGGTGCCAGACGGCTCATGATATAATCATATTCCTTGTCCGCCAAAACACCGATAATAAAAATCTTCCGTTTATGGGGAACATACTGATTCAATGTCTCCAAAAGCCGATCCGCTGCATCCCTATTGTGTGCTCCATCCACAATAAACAGCGGATCTTCATCCACTACCGTAAATCGTCCAATCCAGCGGGTCTCTTTTAAACCTTTTCTTATGACTTCCTCTGAAACCGGATATCCCAGATCTCCCAGTGCATGGATGACCTCTACTGCCGTTGCCGCATTTTCAAGCTGGCAGCTTCCCAGGATGCCCGGACATAACTTCTTATATCCCCCATAGGTAAAGCTCTGCCCCTCGATACTCGCCTGTCTGTCGGTAATCTCCTCTTCCCGAATCTCATAATAAGACGCTTTCTGCTGCCTGCAGACCTCTCTTAGGACCTTACGCACCTCCGGTCTCTGGCTGCTGCTGACCACCGCAGTATTCGGCTTGATAATCCCAGCCTTTATTTTAGCAATATCCTCCAGAGTATCTCCCAAAAAACCCATATGGTCCATGCTGATAGACGCAAAAGCCGACACCAACGTAGTTTTTACCACATTGGTAGCATCCGTCAAACCGCCCATTCCCGTTTCCAGCACCACAAGATCACAGTCCATTTCCTGAAAATACAAAAACGCCAGGGCAGTCTCTACCTCAAAAGCCGTAGGATGGGCCAAGCCCTCCGACAGCATCTCCTGTCCCTTTTCATAAATCCTCTGTGCCAGTCTGGCTACCGCTTCCTCAGAAATATATTCTTCATTTACCTGGATACGCTCCCGATATTCAAAGATCGTAGGAGAAATATATCTCCCCACCCGGTATCCCGCTTCCTTTAATATGGTAGACACGTAAGCCAGAATGGAGCCCTTGCCGTTGGTTCCCGCTATATGTACAAACCTCAGATCATCCTGGGGATTCCCAAGCCGGTCAAGCAACTCGGTTACGGTATCTAAGCCCAAAATATAGCCGTATTTTGATGTGTCATCAATGAAGTCTCTTGCTTCTTTATATGTCATTTTTTATTCCGCCTTGTTATGATAGTAATTATTCCTGCATTGCATTTCAAGTATATTACACCCTTCACTTTATTTCAATAGAATTTCTTTTCGCATTTTCGCACATACTACCCACATGAAAAATAAATTTATCCTCTGCGGACTTATCGGCTGGTGCCTGGAAATCTTCTGGACGGGCCTCAAATCCTTTCAGCGGAGACAAATGAAGCTCATAGGTCACTCCTCTATCTGGATGTTTCCCATCTATGGAATGGCCGCTTTTCTGGCTCCCGTCTCCCGCTGGATTCGAAAAAAAGGGACGCTGTTTCGGGGGAGCGTCTATGCCTGTGCCATTTTTCTCACGGAATTCATCACCGGAAGTCTGCTGAAAAAACGTAATATGTGTCCCTGGGATTACAGCAAGGCACGCTGGAACATTGACGGCGTGATCCGTCTAGACTATGCTCCGGTGTGGTTCTTTACCGGACTGTTGTATGAGAAGCTCTTCCGGAGAATGTAATCTCTCCGGAAGAAACAGGTCCATGAGGTATGGCATCTTTCTTTATACAATCTTAACACCCTCCCAAACAATTTAACTCTTTCTTAATCTCAAAACAGCTATAATGGTAAAAAGGAATTCAATATCCTCAAGGGAGTGTTATTATGGTATTTTTACACAAAAGAATTCATTTTACCACATTTCAAATTATTATAGCGGGCTTTGTCACTATTATATTGATAGGCACCCTGCTCTTAATGCTGCCCATATCCTCCCAAAACGGTACGGCAACGTCCTTTCACGATGCACTCTTTACCTCTACCTCGGCCGTATGTGTAACCGGGCTGGTTGTACAGGATACGGCCAGTTACTGGTCCCTGTTTGGCCAGATCGTAATCTTACTCCTCATTCAGATTGGCGGCATGGGTGTTGTCACTGTAGCTATTGCAATTGCACTCATATCCAAAAGAAAAATCTCCCTGATACACAGGAGCACTATGCAGGAAGCCATCGGTGCCCCCAAAATAGGCGGTATTGTAAAGTTTACCGGCTTTCTCATAAAAGGAACACTTCTGATTGAACTTATGGGAGCACTCATAATGTTGCCGGTATTCTTTCGGGATTTTGGTCTCAAAGGGATCTGGCTGGCCCTGTTTCACTCTGTTTCCGCTTTCTGTAATGCCGGCTTTGATCTTCTGGGATCCACGGAATCTCCCTTTGTATCCCTCACTGCCTACCGGGAAAGTCTGCTGCTGAACATTACCATTCCCCTGCTTATCATTATCGGCGGTATAGGTTTTTTTACCTGGGAAGATATCCGCAAAAACCGCTGGCATTTTAAACGCTATTGTATGCAAAGTAAAGTGATTCTCGTCACTACACTCATATTAATTCTGATTCCCTTTCTCCTGTTCTACTCTTTTGAATATACGCAGGGTCCCTTAAAGACGAGAATTCTGAATTCTCTGTTTCAAGCCGTCACACCGAGAACTGCCGGTTTTAATACTGCGGATCTGACAGCCCTTTCCGGATCCGGAAAATGTATTATGATAATTCTGATGCTTATCGGCGGCTCACCTGGCTCTACCGCAGGAGGCATGAAAACAACCACAATCGCCGTCCTCTTTGCCAATTCCATTGCTGTATTTAAAAGAAAAAGTGATTCACATTTTTTCGGCCGGCGTACAGGCGAAGATGCAGCCAGAAATGCTTCCACCATCCTCATGATGTATCTCACCCTATTCTTAAGCGGCGGTCTAATTCTGAGTATGCTTGAAAAGCTTCCTCTGGAAACCTGTCTCTTTGAGACAGCATCTGCTATCGGCACTGTAGGGCTGACCCTGGGCATTACTCCCGATCTCGGAATTATGTCACGGGGCATGCTGATACTGCTTATGTTCTTTGGTCGTGTAGGTGGCCTGACACTCATCTATGCCACATTTTCAAGGACCAGCAAAAGCTGCTCCCGGCTTCCCAAAGAACCAATTGCAGTGGGGTAAAACATAGTCGGAAATTATTTTTATTTTACAGGGAGGTGTCAATATGAAAGAAATTCTTTTTACAGGTATCCTGATCGTACTGATTCTTCTGGGTTTTTACAGTATGGATCGTGTGGACTGCTTTTTGGAGGAACATTACCGGATGCAATGGGAGAAAGAGGGCGAAGAGAACGCTCCCTTATGTCAGTCCCGGACACACACAATAGGGTTGCCGTCTCTGTTCCATTATGGTACGATATTTTTACAGAAGCATACCATAAAGCATTACAGGTGGTGATTATCCATGGAGCTGGCAAAAGAACCGGAGACAGGCATGGGCAGTATGGATGAGCATATTCTTGTCTGTTTATCTGCCTCTCCCTCCAATGCAAGAATTATCCGCACTGCGGCCCGAATGGCCGAGGCTTTTCAGGGCACATTTACCGCCCTCTATGTAGAAACTCCCAACTCAGATAAAATGAGTGACACGGACAAAAAACGAATGCAGGAAAATATCCGCCTTGCAGAACAGCTTGGTGCTGCAATCTCTACGGTTTATGGAAATGATGTCTCCTATCAGATTGCAGAATTTGCTCGTATTTCCAATGTCACAAAGATTGTCATCGGCCGCAGCAACATTAACCGCAGCCATTTCTGGAGTCCTACCTCCCTTACAGAGGAACTGATTAAAAATGCCCCGAACCTGGATATTCACATTATTCCGGACTCCTCTGTAGACCATAAATACTATGAACTGAAGAAAAGTTTTTTGCTCCATATTCAGCCTACCGGAAAGGATCTGTTGATCACTCTGCTGATCCTTGCCGGGGCAACGGGAATCGGAACTCTCTTTTGGAGCCTGGGCTTTACAGAAGCTAATATCATAACTGTGTATATTCTGGGTGTTTTGCTGATTTCCCTTTTTACAAAACGGCATATCTGCAGTGTGATCAGTGCACTGGTAAGTGTACTGTTGTTTAATTTTTTATTCACAGAGCCACGGCTCACTTTCCATGCCTATGAGCCGGGATATCCGTTTACCTTTGCTATTATGCTGACTGCAGCCCTGATCACGGGAACTCTGGCTAACAAACTGAAAAACCACGCAAAGCAATCGGCTCAGTCCGCTTTTCGGACTAAGATTTTGTTTGAAACCAATCAGCAGCTTCAGAAAGCAGAGACGGAAAATGATGTGGAGATCATCACCGCACGTCAACTTATGAAGCTTCTGAATCGGGATATCCTGGTATTCCCTGAAGAAAAGGGAAAGCTTTTGCAGCCCTGCCTGTTTCATGCCGATTCCGGCAGACAGAATGAAATAATATTGCCAAAGCAGGAGCAGGCTACGGCCCAATGGGTATTTGATAATAAAAAAAGGGCCGGAGCCACCACCAACCTCTTAAGCCATGCCAAAAATCTGTACCTGGCCATCCATATCAATCAGAAAGTTTATGGGGTAGTAGGAATAGCAGTTAGCGGCAGCCACCTGGACGCTTTTGAGAACAGCATGCTGCTGTCCATCCTTGGAGAATGTGCCCTGGCTATTGAGAACAACCGAAATGCCCGAGAAAAGGAAGAAGCCGCCATGCTGGCCCAGAAAGAGCAGCTGCGTGCAAATCTTTTACGTGCCATTTCTCACGACCTGCGTACACCCCTGACCTCCATCTCCGGTAATGCCAGCACCTTGCTCTCCGATTTTAAGCAATTGGAACAGGAAACCATCTTTCAAATGTTCACTGATATTTATGATGATTCCCAATGGCTCATCAGCCTTGTTGAAAATCTTCTCTCTGTCACAAGGATTGAAGAGGGACAGCTGAATCTTCATCTATCCACAGAACTTGTGGAAGAAGTCGTAGAAGAGGCACTGCGGCATATCAGCCGCAAAAGCATGGAACATCAAATTTCCGTGGATTATAAAGAAGACTTTCTGCTGGCTAAAATGGATGCAAAATTAATCCTGCAGGTTATTATCAATCTTGTGGATAATGCTGTTAAGTATACCCCGGCCGGTTCTACGATTCGAATTCATGTCCAAAGGCAGGGGGAAATGGTCGCCGTCAGCATTGCGGATAATGGTCCTGGTATTCCAAAAGACTACAGGTCCCGGGTTTTTGAAATGTTTTTCACCGGGGATCCTAAGATCGTGGACAGTCGGCGTAGTCTGGGACTCGGCTTATTCCTGTGTAAATCCATAGTCAGCATTCATGGCGGAGAACTTACCCTGGAGGAAAATCTCCCCCATGGTTGTATTTTTACCTTTACACTGCCTTTAGGAGAGGTGAATATTCATGAATAAGGTTTTGATCCTTGTGGTGGAGGACGATACCCCCATTCGCAATCTTATTGTCACAACTTTGAAAACTCACGATTATCATTATCTGACTGCATCAAAAGGAGAAGCTGCCATTATTGAGGCATCCTCCCACAATCCGGATATCATTCTTCTGGATCTGGGCCTGCCGGATATGGATGGCATAGAGGTGATAAAACAAATCCGCAGTTGGACTAACACACCCATCATTGTAATCAGTGCAAGAAGTGAAGACGCAGACAAAATAGAAGCCCTCGACTGCGGAGCAGACGACTACCTGACGAAGCCTTTCTCTGTAGAGGAGCTTCTGGCAAGGCTCAGAGTTACTCAGCGTCGCCTTACTATGATGCAGCCGGAGGGGTCAGCCGCAAATTTCATTTTCACAAATGGAAAGCTAAAGGTCGATTACGTGGCAGGCTGTGCTTATCTGGGGGAAACGGAACTTCATTTAACCCCCATTGAGTACAAGATCCTCTGCCTGATGGCAAAAAACGTAGGGCGGGTTCTGACCCACACCTACATTACACAGAATATCTGGGGAAACAGTTGGGATAATAATGTGTCATCCCTGCGGGTTTTTATGGCGGCCTTGCGAAAAAAACTTGAGGCAGAGCCAGATTCTCCCCAATATATACAGACACACATTGGTGTCGGCTATCGGATGATGCGGGTGGAATAGGAAAGCTTCCACCCGTTTCTTTATATCTTCTTAAGATTTTCTCCCGAATTTTTAAAGAACTTTTGGAGCTTTTCCTGATATATTTAAGAAAATGTGATAAACTGACAATAGATCTTTAGCAGCATTCTTCGAGTAATACCCAGATGAATTTACGGACACATCTCTTGGTGGCCGGAAATTCATCTATATACCGGGGGATTGGGCAAAGGATGCGGAACTGGATTTTTTAACAGCATCCTTTGAACAATACCCAGATGAATTTACGGACACATCTCTTGGTGGCCGGAAATTCATCTATATACCGGGGGATTGGGCAAAGGATGCGGAACTGGAATAGAAAGGAGAATTTACATATTATGGAGGCAAAAATACTGGTAGTTGACGACGAAAAGGAAATCGCAGATCTCATTGAGCTCTATCTCTCCAACGAGTCCTACGAGGTCCATAAATTCTACAACGGCAAAGAAGTTCTCGCCTACTTAGAGCAGGAAACCCCGGATCTGGCCATTCTGGATGTGATGCTTCCGGACATGAGTGGTTTTTCCATCTGCCAGAAAATCCGGGAGAACCAAAATTTTCCTATTATAATGCTCACCGCCAAGGATGAAGAGATCGACAAGATCACCGGTCTTACCCTGGGTGCGGACGACTACATCACCAAGCCATTCCGCCCCTTGGAGCTTATTGCCCGGGTAAAGGCCCAGCTTCGCCGTTTCACAAAGTACAACAATCTCCCCACCCAGGAATCCGACCCGGACACCATAACCATCTCTGGGCTTACGATCAACAAGCGTGACCACACCTGTACCCTGAATGAGAAGCCTTTGGCACTGACCCCTACGGAATTCTCCATCCTCTTTAGTCTCTGCAAAAACCGAGGCGAGGTAGTCAGCTCCGACCGGCTCTTCTTCGACGTGTGGGGCGAAAAATACTACAGCAGCAATAACAACACCATTATGGTACACATCCGGCATCTTCGGGAAAAAATGAACGATTCCAGCGAAAAGCCAAAATACATCAAAACCGTATGGGGAGTGGGGTACAAAATTGAGTAGAAAAAAAGTACGAAAGAGTAATTATTACCTGTTTGAACGAAAAATGATGCGGAAAATGTTCTCCCTGATTCTGATTTCCATCGGAATGGTGTTTCTGTTTCGGGAGCTGCTTCGTGGGCGTTTCGGTGAAGCTGTTGTCACTTTCCTGGCAAGCAAATTCCGGTTGGAGTACAAGGATGCCTTGTACATCTACGCAACCACTTTCCGTGAACATCTGGATATGATTATCTGTGTCACCATCATCATTGCATTGATTGCCGTATTCCGCTACTCCATCCGCTGGGTGACGGAATATTTCGATGAAATCTCCGCCGGCTGTGACGCCCTCTTGGATGAATCCAAGGAGCTTATCACCCTTTCTCCGGAAATGAGTTTTCTGGAGCTAAGGCTCAACGAATGCAAAAATGTCCTGGAAAAGCGGGAACGTGACGCACGTCAGGCCGAGCAGCGGAAAAACGATCTGGTGGTATATCTGGCCCACGATATCCGCACTCCTCTCACTTCCGTTATCGGCTATCTGGATCTCATGAACGAAGCCCCGGATCTTCCCATAGAGCAGCGGGCGAAGTATCTGTCCATCACCCTCAATAAGGCTTACCGTCTGGAGCAGCTAATCAACGAATTTTTCGAGATTACCCGTTTTAACCTCCAATCCATTCCTCTGTCCAGGGAAAATCTGCACCTTTCCTACATGCTTCAGCAGATGGTGGAGGAATTCTATCCCATCCTGTCCCCGGCCGGAAAAACAGCCCATGTGGATGTTCCGGACGATCTGATTCTGCCCGGGGATCCGGATAAGCTGGCCCGTGTCTTCAACAATATTCTGAAAAACGCAGCAGCTTACAGCTACCCGGATACCGCCATCGAAATCCGGGCCTGGCAGGAGGGTACGCAGGTGCACATCACTTTCACCAATCAGGGGCCTGTGATTCCACCGGAAAATTTAAGTTCTATCTTTGAGAAATTCTTCCGTCTGGACAGTTCCCGTTCTACCAGTACAGGCGGTGCCGGTCTGGGACTTGCCATAGCAAAGGAGATTGTGACAGCCCACCAGGGCAGCATTTTTGCAACAAGCAGCGAAGAAGGGACAATCTTTTCTATCTGTTTGCCCTCCATTTCGGAACCAGTCACTGACAAGAAAAAAATAAATTTATCTTAATTCATTCTTAAGCTTCCACACAGAGAATCTACAGGTTTTTTATCCGCAGGTCTGATACCATATAGGTACGGACCTGCTTTTTATGACAATACTGTCACTGAAAAGTCATGGTTCTGTCATCAGTAAGCTTTAAAATGCAAGATACAGGAGGATATCATGATTATGGAAAATAAAACAACAATTGCAGTTCTTTTTGGCGGCTGCTCTACAGAGTATGAGGTTTCTCTTCAATCAGCCTATTCCGTTATCTCACATATCAATCAGGAAAAGTATGCCGTTCATCTGGTAGGTATCACGCGGGAAGGTACCTGGCTCTATTACGAGGGCGATCTTGACCGGATCACGAACGACACTTGGGCTTCCGCTGACTGCTCCCCTGCCATGATCTCACCCAATCGAACGGATCACGGGCTCTATCTCATACGCAGTGGGGAAATTGAATTAATCCGTCTGGACGCTGTTTTCCCTGTTCTTCACGGAAAAAACGGTGAAGACGGAACGGTGCAAGGCTTATGCGAACTTGCCGGCATTCCCGTAGTGGGCTGCGGCATGAAAAGTTCTGTCTTAGGCATGGACAAGCACCTGGCTCACACCCTGGTCAATCTGGATGGTATTGAGGTTCCCAAATCCGTACTGTTCCGCCGTATGCCCACAGAGACGGAACAGTTTTCCATGACTGAGCATTTAGCCTATCCTCTGTTTGTAAAACCCGTGAAAGCCGGTTCTTCTTTAGGTATTACCCGAGTCGAAAATCCCAGCGAATTAGAGACAGCCATAACCCTGGCCTTTTCCTATGATGACTGCGTGATTGTAGAGGAATCCATTCCCGGCTTCGAGGTAGGGTGTGCTGTTCTGGGAAACAATGAATTAATCTTGGGAGAGCCGGACGAAATTGAACTTTCTGACGGATTCTTTGATTATACAGAGAAATATACTCTGAAAACCTCCAGAATCCACATGCCGGCACGAATCAATCGGGAAATGGCAGAACGAATCCGGGAGACCGCCGGTCGCATTTACCGCATTCTGTCCTGCAAAGGCTTTACCCGGGTGGACATGTTTCTGACCCCCGACGGACGGCTAGTCTTTAATGAAGTCAATACCATTCCAGGCTTTACCTCCCACAGCCGCTACCCCAATATGCTAAAAGGCATCGGCATGACCTTTGATGAGATCGTAGATGCTCTGATCCGTCTGGCGGTGGAGCCATGAAAGTGGTAGCCTTAAGCCGGGAGCAGGTACATCAGGGAAACCTGCTTCTGGTAAACAAAAAATATCCCTTGCAGTATCCAATCTCTCCGGAACAAATTCGGCCCTCGGAGTATTCTGCCGTCATTTTAGAGAGAAAAACCGCTTTGGTTTTAGAAACGCTTCTTACCACCATAGGAAGCGGCTCTTCCATCGTTCCTGTCAGCGGTTTTCGTACCCATAAAGAACAGGTAGAAATCTATGACGCTTCTCTTAAAGAGCATGGGGAAGCCTTTACCAGAAAATACGTAGCTCTTCCCGGTCACAGTGAGCACGAGACAGGACTTGCCATTGATCTTGCTTTAAACCGGGAACCGATTGACTTTATCAGGCCTTATTTCCCAAGAGATGGCATCTGCGGCCGTTTTCGCTCTAAGGCTGCCTCCTACGGATTCATCGAACGGTATCAGGAGGGGAAAGAAGACTTGACTGGAATCGCACCAGAGCCCTGGCACTTTCGGTATGTGGGACTTCCTCACGCCTCCATTATGGATGCCCACAGCTTCTGCCTGGAAGAATATTTGGATTACCTGACGGAATATCCCTACGAGGGACGGCATCTGGAAGTTCACATCGAAAATAAAAGCTTTGAAATTTTCTATTTGAGGGCGGAAAGTGAAGTAACAAAGCTTACCCTCCCCGGCCATCTCCCCTATCAGGTATCCGGGGACAACCAGGACGGCTTCATCTTCACTCTTTGGAGGTAAATAAACCATGACAACCAAATACTTCTATCCTGCCATAAACCGCTTCAAGCTTCTGGCCGCCTTTCTGGTCATAGCCATTCACACCTCTCCTCTGACCTCCATAAGCCCGGAAGCCGACTATATCCTTGCAAGAGTACTGGCCCGCATTGCCGTTCCCTTTTTCTTCATGGTAACAGGCTATTTCGTCCTGCCAAAAGCCCTTGCGGACAATTCCCATGTCTGGTCCTATCTAAAACGGATTGGCCTGATCTACCTGGTTTCCATGGTGCTATATTTCCCTGTGGGAATCTATGCCGGACATTTCAAGGAGGCAGGCATTGTTTCTATCATAAAAATGATATTTCTGAACGGAACCTTTTACCATCTGTGGTATCTTCCGGCTCTCATGTTGGGATTTGGTTTGATGGTTTTACTGCTCAGAGCCTTACCTGTTCCTGCTGTGGGCGTTATCTGTGGACTACTCTATCTGGTGGGTTTATTTGGAGACAGCTACTTTGGATTCATCCCCGAGGGCTCCTTTGTATCTACCATCTATACAGGGCTGTTCCATATCTTTGAATACACTCGAAACGGACTGTTTTACACTCCCATCTTTCTTTTATTTGGATACCTCATGGTCGAGCACCGTCCCTCCTTTGCCCTGTCCCTGGGTGTTTTAGGCGGCTTATCCGGGCTCTTCCTGGGTGAGGGGATCCTGTTAAAGCTTTTGGAAGTACAGCGTCATGACAGCATGTATCTTTTCCTGCTTCCGGTGATGTATTTCCTATTCTCAGCCTTACTGGAGGACAGTACCGAGGAACTGCCGCAACTCATGCCAAAGGAACTGCCGCTGTTCATTTATCTGCTTCATCCTCTCTTTATCATTCTGGTTCGGGGCGGGGCAAAGATCACAAAGCTTTCCGTCTTTGTAGACAACAGCCTGGTTCATTTCCTGGCAGTAGCCATTTCCACCCTTGCGGGGGCATGGATTTTGACGAAGCTTATTGCATTAATACCAAAGAAAAATTCAAGGGGGAAACATACATGATTACAAGAATCAATCAGGATGCCATGATCGTCCGTCTTCTTCCGGATCGAAGAGCCTGGAGGGAAATTCACTATGAAAATCTAAAATGGAATGTAGAAGTCCTGCAAAAATTTCTTCCAAAGGGCTGTGAATTTATGGCCGTAGTCAAGGCCAACGCCTACGGCCACGGAGCCGTCCCCACCGCATCTTATCTAAACCGTCTGGGCATATGTGCCTTTGCAGTAGCAACCGTACAGGAGGGCGTAGAACTGCGTCTTCATGGAGTTAAGGGGGAAATCCTGATACTGGGCTATACCTCCCCCCATCAGGTTCATCTTCTCACCACCTACGACTTAATCCAGACAGCTGCAGACAGTGCCCACGCCCATGCCCTCAATGATGCAGCACTTTATCCCATAAAAATTCACATCAAGCTGGACACCGGCATGCACCGTCTTGGTGAGCGTTCCGATCACATAAACGATCTGGCATCTATCTTCGCCTGCGAAAAATTACAGATCTGCGGCATGTACTCCCACCTCTGTGTAGCAGACAGTCAAAGCATGGAAGACATACTCTTTACCAGACTGCAGATCTCTGCCTTTTTCCGAACAGCACAACAGCTTAAAGAACTGGGACTAGATCCCGGAAAGCTTCATCTCCAAAGCAGCTACGGTGCATTAAACTATCCGGATCTCCCCGTATCCTATGCCCGTTTCGGCATTGCCATGTACGGCTGCTACAGCAACCCTGAACCTGAATTATCCAAACGCATCCCTCTTCGCCCGGTATTGTCCCTCCACGCCCGAATCGCCGTAGTCAAGGATCTTAGAGAGGGCGAAACTGTCAGCTATGGCCGCAATTTCCGGGCCGAAGCCCCCATGCGTATCGCCACCGTCACCATCGGCTACGCCGACGGCCTGCCCCGCAGTCTTTCCAACAAAGAAATCCCCGTCCTAATCCGTGGCCAGAAAACCCACATCATAGGAAACATCTGCATGGATCAAATGGTAGTAGACGTCACCCGCATCCCCGATGCCCGCCCCGGCGACATCGTCACCATCCTGGGAACCGACGGCCTGCACACTCTCCATGCCGAAGACCTTGCCGAAGCCGCCGGAACCATCACCAATGAACTGCTCTGCAGGCTGAATCTTCGGGAAGAATGAGTGTTGTGGCATCCTCCGAAATGCAATCCAGCAATACCGGAAAAGGATGCCGCAAAATAAGGTAGTTTTCCTATTTCTTCTTATATTTCTCCTCGCAATACTTACACCGATAAATCTCCTTTTCCTCATTGGTCAATATAAATACATGGTCAAGTTCCTGCTCAATCGAAGTAATACACCGGGGATTCCGGCACCGGATAATATTACGGATCTCTTTTGGAAGTGTCAGATTCATCTTCTCCACAATCTCCTCATCCTTCACAATATTCACCGTAATATTATGATCAATAAACCCCAAAACCTCCAGATCTATGTAATCAATAGGGCATTCAATCTTCATAATATCTTTCTTCCCCATCTTCTCACTCCGGGCATTCTTAATAATCGCCACCGTACAATCCAGTTTGTCTAGATTCAGATACTTGTAGATCTCCATACTCTTCCCTGCCTGAATATGATCCAGCACAAACCCCTCCGCAATCCGTCCAACATTCAAAATACTCGCCATTATACATTCACCTCCAACAAAGTGAGAATCAATGCCATCCGTACATAAACGCCATACTGCACCTGTCTGAAATAAGCTGCCCTGGGATCACCGTCCACTTCCACAGAGATCTCATTTACTCTAGGAAGAGGATGCAACACCAACATATCCGGTCCGGCCAGAGCCATCTTCCCCTTGTCCAAAATATAGAAATCTTTCAAGCGTACATAATCCTCTTCATTAAAAAAACGCTCTCTCTGCACCCTGGTCATATATAGCAGATCCAATCCGCCAATCACATCCTCCAGACGCTCCACTTCCTGATAGGGCACGCCTTTCTCATCCAGCACATCCTCCCGAATATAACCGGGAATCCGTAACTCCTCCGGGGAAATAAACACAAAAGAAATATTCTCATACCGCACCAGGGCATTAATCAAAGAATGAACCGTCCGTCCAAACTTCAAGTCGCCGCAAAGCCCAATAGTCAAATGATCCAAACGGCCTTTCAAAGAACGAATTGTCATCAAATCGGTAAGTGTCTGAGTGGGATGCTGATGTCCGCCGTCACCGGCATTAATCACAGGAATAGAAGAAACCGCTGTCGCCACCATAGGGGCTCCCTCCTTGGGATGCCGCATGGCACAAATATCAGCGTAACAAGAAATCATTCGAATTGTATCGGAAACGCTCTCTCCCTTAGCAGCAGAACTGGACGCCGCATTGGAAAAACCAAGTACCTGGCCGCCCAGATGAATCATAGCCGACTCAAAGCTTAACCTCGTTCTTGTACTTGGTTCATAAAATAAAGTGGCCAGAACCTTTCCATCACATGCATGTGCATATTTTACCGGATTTTCCTCAATGTCGCTGGCCAGATCAAGAAGCCCGTCCAGCTCCTCCACGGAAAAATCCAAGGGGCTCATCAGATGTCTCATAATACCTCCATTTTCTTCCTATTAATTAGTTGTTTAAGATTCTTGTACTATGTTACATCAAACCGGATTGGATTTCAATAAAATTATTTTGCAAAAAAATACTTTTTCGGATATAGTTATGGTAATATAAAATATGTACCACCTTCTAACTAAATGTGTACTATTAAAATGTTAACCTCTGTGCACAAGGGGACACTGAGGGTATCTAAAACCAGAACAGAAAGGGGAATATGTATGGAATTTAAAGAGAAAAAACGCTGGGTCTTTCTGGGACTTCCATTAACCTTTACTACTTATACCGTCAAACCAGAGGTTCTTACCATCAATGAGGGTTTTCTGAATCACAGGGAAAATGATTGTTACATGTACAAGATCCAGGATGTAACCCTCAATTCCAACCTCTTTGAGCGAATCTTCGGCCTTGGCACTGTAGTCTGCAATACTGGAGATATCACTCATCCCAGATTGGAGCTTCAGCATATCAAAAACGCAAGGGCCGTGAAAGACTTTATTCTGGAACAATCAGAAGAACAGCGACTGAAACGCCGGACGCTGAATACACAGAATATTGGTGCTATGCCCGAATTTGATTCGGATGATATAGATAATGATTAAACTTTTTGTCAAAAGCCAGAAAAGCGGGGCGTCTTATTCTGCGACACCCCGCCATTTATCTCATGGCATGCATCAACGGCATACCGCTTTTTCATGTAAGCAAGGCGTTAAGCCGGGTTATGTCGTGAATGTTCATCTATCTAGTTCTGCTGTTACCAGCAGAATCCAGCAACCCACCTGAAACAGCCGGGCCGGCTTATGTCTCATTTCGGTCTTGCTCCGGATGGGGTTTACATATGCCCCGTCTGTTACCAGACAGGCGGTAGTCTCTTACACTGCCCTTCCACCCTTACCAGTTACCTGGCGGTATATTTCTGTTGCACTTTCCTTGGAGTCACCTCCACCGGACGTTATCCGGCATCCTGCCCTATGGAGCCCGGACTTTCCTCACCTGACACCTTTCGGCATTGTCAGCCGCGAACATTTACCTTACTTACGGATACTCATTCTAGCACAATCCTTTTTTTCTGGCAATACCCTTTCACTTCTTGCACCAGATGCCCGTCTTGTATTATACTAAGCACAGAGCATCCTATCTGATTAATATGTTAAGCAAACCGCAGAGTTTTTTGCGGACCAATACACAAAGTGAGGAATTTATATGACAAAACAAGAGTTTCAACAGAGAATGGCACAGGGTCCCCTCATTCTTGATGGTGCTACAGGCTCCAATCTGTTAAAGTCAGGAATGCCAAGAGGTGTCTGTACAGAGCAATGGATTTCTGCGCATCCGGATCCTTTAATCCGATTACAGAAAGCTTATATCGAAGCAGGTTCTCATGTGGTTTACGCCCCCACTTTCCTGGCAAATCCTGTAAGCCTTGGAAGCCACCATCTGGCTCATGAAACAAAGCACTTAAACCATGAATTGGTACGTATTTCCAGGCAGGCAGCAAACGGAAAAGCTTTGGTAGCCGGTGATATCAGCACCACCGGGAAATTGATGGAGCCTATGGGCGAAATGCCCTATGATACACTTTTTGAAGCCTATAAGGAACAGATCACTTATCTCGTTGAAGCAGGTGTGGATTTGCTTGTGGCAGAAACCATGATGGCCACCGACGAAACCATGGTAGTTCTGGATGCCGCTTCTGAAGTTTGTGATCTTCCGGTTCTCTGTAGCTTAACCATAGAATCAGACGGGGGCCTGTTCTTTGGCGGAAATATCTACGAAGCTGTAGAAGCATTGGAGGCTGTAGGGGCGGCTGCTATAGGATGCAACTGTTCGGTTGGACCGGATCAGCTTGAATCCGTCATCTCCGAAATATATCAACGTGTCTCAATTCCCGTAATCGCCAAACCCAATGCCGGAATGCCCAAGATTACAGCGACCGGAGAAGCTGTTTACAGTATGGAGCCTGAGGAATTTGCAAAGCATATGGAAATCTTGGCCAAATCCGGTGCCTCTCTTCTAGGCGGCTGCTGTGGAACGGATCCCAGGTATATTCAGGCTCTTTGCCAAAAAATAAAGCTTTAATTGCAATAATAAAACCAGGCAGTTCTTTAAAGTCTGTCTGGTTTCTTACAATAATAATTCTTTTTATATTAACTTTTAAAATTCATTCCTGATTTGTTTTTCTCAAGCCGACCAAAGACCAAGTCATAGCCATCATTCCCATAATTCAAGGAACGATTTACCCTGCTGATGGTAGCCGTAGAGGCCCCAGTCTTTTCCGCAATCTCCAGATAAGTCTTCTGCTCCCGCAGCATCTTGGCCACCTCAAAGCGTTGAGACAAAGACAGCAATTCGTTGATGGTGCAGACATCTTCAAAAAATGTATAACACTCCTCTTTGCTCTCTAAGCTCAAAATTGCCTCAAATAAAAAATCAACGGCATCAGTCTTTATCTTCTTATTCACGGCTTTCTCCTTTTATCACAAATCCAATATAAATTTTCATATAGATATTTTAGCACAGTAAAATCTTGAAGTCTACCGTTTTTCATATTATTTTCGGAAACGATTAACGTATTTCTTCAATTCATCCACAGAGCGATTAACTACCAGTTCCTCCGGAAATCCAATCTCTTCAAGAAGCACTAAGGCATCATCATGACATCCTATATCTGTATCCACATGGGCATCACTGCCAATTACGATAGGAGTATGATAATTCATGCAAAGCTTCAGCATCTCCTCATCCAGCCCCCTTGCATTTTTTCTGGAGCCCCCCGGCCGAAGCGAACTATTGTTTAACTCCAGAAGAACCCCATATTCCTTTGCCGCCTGTACCAATGCCCGGTAATCGACCGGATAGCGTGGATCATCCGGATGCCCCAGAATATTAACATAAGGATTCTTCATGGCGTTGATACAAGCCTCCGTATTAAATTCCCGGCTTCCGGGAGTGATACAAGGTGTATGAAGACTGGCAATAGCAAGGTCCATCTGCCTTAACGTCCCTGATGCCAAATCTATACTCCCCTGCTCATCCAGAATATTCAATTCCACTCCCAACAGAAGTTCCACGTCATAGGCATGTCGATCTACTACTTTCAGATTCTGAAAATAAATAGCCTGGCAGCTTCCCCACAATTTGGGTGCATGATCCGTAATGGCCAAAAGTTCCAGACCTTTTCTGACTGCTGCCTGTGCATTTTCCCGAATGGTGCTGTAGGCATGTCCACTTGCCAGAGTATGGCTGTGAGTATCTAAAATATCTTTTATCATTTCATAATCTCCTCTTTTGGTTTTCCCTTGCAATCATCTTTTTCTATTATATGCAATGATTTAAACGAATACAAGAGTTTACTTTTTATGAGTAATTTTATAAATAATATATCACATTTTTCTGGACTCATCATATGGTATACCATTAGGAATAAGGAGGATTTCATATGAAAAAGAAACTACCTGCCTTGCTGGCAGCTACAGCATTGGCACTGATTACGATTGGAATCGCCGCCTGCGGCAGCAAGGACACGCCTGCCGCTTCTGGTGACCTGACAAAAGTTACCCTCAATGAGGTGGCTCATTCTATCTTCTATGCCCCACAATATGTTGCAATCGAAGAGGGATATTTTGCGGAAGAAGGAATTGAATTGGATCTTGTCACTGGATTTGGTATTATATAGTTAATACAAGACATTCAAAAAACTTTATAGAAATTTTGGAATTATTTGTAATAACAATTGAAAATTTGCGATTAAACTGATATACTTTTTATATTAAATACCAATTGATAAAAAGAGGAGTAAGGGGGAATAAACTTGCCTTCTAATAATAAATTTGAGTATAAAATTTTAATATGCGATGATAACGAACGTTATATTCAACGATTAAGTGATGCAATTAGTAAAATCAATTATAAAAACAAAAGCTATTCCTTATCAATTACTCAATCCTTTTCTCCTGAAGATTTCATAAAAAATTTACAAAATTATACATTTGATATAATTATTTTAGATGTTTGCCTTAGAGACAGTGTTGATAGTGCTACATATTCTGATTTTCTAAGGAGCCGTTTAATTACGCATTATTATGGAAACGATCTTTATCATTATGTACAAAAACATTGTCCTGAAGCCTTTGTATTTGCTTTATCCAATTTGCCTATAAATGCTATTAGAACCGAATTTAACAATTCTGACTTGCAATATTTTTGCAAAACAGATACCTCACCAGAAAAAATTTCTAGTTATATAAAAAATTACTTTGATACCAAAAGAAAGAGTATCTTAAACAATATTTTTGTTGTTTATGGACATAATAAAAGTATGCTAGAAAATGTAAACAAATTCATAAAACAACTTGGATTAAATTCTGTTGATCTTATGGAATATTCACCAGGAGGAATCCGTACAATCTTTGATGCACTAAATACCTGTGCAAATTCCATTGAATGTGCTATTGTTTTGTTATCTAGCGATGACATTGTATGCAATACAAATTCAATGACTATGACCTATCGTGCTAGACAAAATGTAATTTTCGAAATGGGACTTTTTTCTGGATTTTTAGGGCGTGATAAAGTAATTGTATTATATGAGCCACATGAAAAGTTTGAGTTTCCATCAGATATTGTAGGAATATATTACCATAAATACGACAGCAATAACGAATGGAAAAAATCTGTAAAATCAGATTTAAGGAAAATAGGGTTTAATTTTAATTAATATTTTATTTATGTAAATCATAAACTTTATTATATACAGTTTCTGTACCTAAAACTAGGAAAACACTTCTGTCTTAAAATTATGTGCCCCCAGAGTAATCCAGGGGCACATAATTAATTGTAACGCAGCACATACACAGTCATAGCACCAACAATCTTGTCAACAGTAATCCCGTAATGTGCCTGGGCCTTTGCAACAGCTCCGGCTGTATCAGGTCCGAATATCTTATCAATATTGCTCCGCCCCTTGCTGTTTTTAGCCGGCAAGAAGCCCAGACGAATCAAATGATACTGTACCCAGCCCACGTCATCGCCTCGCATCCGGATGGGCTTAAGCTTTAGGAGCCTTTCAGGCAGTTTATATGGATTTTTCTGCTGTACTTCCGGTGTGCTCATGATATCTCCATACCAGAGGTTCATGTCCACATCGCCAGTGATTCCAGACACTCTCTCCTTGCTGCTATACTGCCAGCCCTCCAGGATGTGCTTAATAATTGGTTGATTGGCTACAACCGGGTTCCGATACCGGGCAATCCAAAACCTGCAAGTTAGATACCCTGCCCAGGGCTTTATGTAGCTATTGTAAAACGATAGACCGGTATAAACACCAAATTCCAAACCAGCATCCTCTATCACCTCTTGGTATGCCTGGATGATACGGATCAGGGTAATTCCCAGCCCTTTCTGACAGGCATCCTCCACATCCAGCCAGACCTTAACTTTCCGGCCGGCCAAAATGGACAATACCTTTCTTGCATCCGTTTTAGCCTTGGCTACAGTAGTCGCATAGGAATAGTTGTACACTCCAACAATCGACACATTGGCCGCTTGGCATCCTTTCCAGTTATTCTCAAACTGCTTGTCCGGATTCATATCTTTACGAATCACCTTAAGGATCGCACCCTGTATTCCGGAAGTCTTCACTTTAATCCAGTTTATCACTCCCTGGTAACTGGATACGTCAATTACTTTCTTACTCATATGATTTTCTCCTTTTTGAAAACAGGGAGCCTTTCAGCTCCCCGCAATTGCAATTATTTGTTCTTATACTTCGTCCGCTGCCACATCTCGGCCACACGTTCCCAACCCCCGGTTGCCACCAGGTATACAATAAAGGCAGCAATAAAGGACGCAAACACATAGTACCAGACGATTACAATTTTATAGTACTGGCAGGCAATAATAACCGCCAACGGACACAAAATCATGGATGCCACTAAAGCAACTGCATTTGTCTGAATATTCTTAAACCATGACAGTTCTTTAATTGACTGGACAATTACCGCCACCACAAAAGCTAATAGGCCAATTGCCATAAGTGCATAGGTTACATACTGCATTAAAATTTCCATGTTCATACTCAATTCCTCTCTTTCTCCAAATCATCAATTCGATGATTGGCTGTTTTGATTTTTTCTTCTTGAAGCTCCGTTCTCTCTTCTACTTTGTACATACGCTCCACAAGATTATTGTGTGCCTGTACTTTATGCTCCAGCTCCTCCAGCCGGTATGCAATTAAAGCGGAACTTTTCCGCTGTGCAAAAAAGCTCCCTGCCAGCGTTCCGGCCAAGGATAGCAGGGCGACTATAATTGCTTCCATCTTTACCACTCTCCTATCCATTTCCCACACAATAAAAGGACCTCTATGGGTCCTGGTTGACGAGTTACTATGTAATTTATTTTCTCAATTTCTCTCACCTCCTTGACGGCCTAAATGCGAAATTACACCAACACAATGTTGCTTATCTTTAACACATTAGTTCCTCCTGCCATGGATACAGTCAATGCAACTGTTATACCCGTGGCTGATGATATGTCGTACGTCTTAGTTGCACTTGCAGTCAAACTGATGCTTTCAGTTTTTAAAGTTTTGTTGTCTTGGTCCTTAATCGTAACATTGACATTATATTCGGGCCTACCAAGTGCTGCGGAAAAAACTATTTTCAATGTATCAAGGCCATCTGTATCTATCTTGGAAGACGAAAAAGTGATACTTCTTCCTGCGGTTCCCGGCACTGCCACGGATAGGCAATAGGCGGCACCACTTTGATAAGCAGATCCGGTGGCATCTGATTTGTCACTCCAACTCCACTTACCAAATTGCAAGGCGCCCGATCTGATAAAATATTTTTCTTCAGGCACGGGTGGGAAGACCTTGTTCCAAACGGTTTCCATCTTCGCATTTAGGGCGTTAAGCTCCACGCCGACTGTGGTTGGTGTAACAATGGTGCTGTCCCATTCTCCCGCCGCCTTGTCGCTTGCAAAGCAGTATAATCCACCCGAATAAATTACGTACTCACCTTTTGTATACGCTTTTGTATCATCAAACTCTTGGGCCACTACGTCCAAATCCGCCGACCCACCTCCGGATGGTACATAAGCCGACCCATTCCATCTGTACATGAGTAAAACGGCCGTATTGGAGGTATCAACATACAACATGTCGCTGTTTCCCTCTGCCGGGAAATCTGCATACGCTCCGAAAAACACCTGCTCTTTTCCGTCAGCTCCTGGAGGGCCTGCCTGTCCCCTGGGTAGCACAAAGTTAAGTATGGCTGCGTTAGCTGTCCCTGAGTTAGTCACTTGTGGATCTGCCCCAGGCTCGCTGGCTTCCACGGTTCCCACTTCTATAGTTGCCGCTGCTCCCGGAGCTCCATCTTTTCCAGGCTCCCCCGGATCGCCCTTTAACCCCGTCTTTTTCAATTCATCCACTTCCTGCAGGGCAGTATTCATGTTTTCTACGGCTGTCTGCAATACCGTAAATTCATTCTGGCTCTCTACCGCAGAACTATCTATGTTAGACGGATGCACCGTTACAGTAAATATAGGTGTGGTAATATTGTCCTCCCCATCAATCATCTGCAATTCTACCTGTACAGCCCCAGGCACTGCTAACATCTGGTTAGTAAAATCCGCTTTGATTTTTCCGCCTGTCACTTGGCACGGCAAATAGGATACTTTTCCATCTGGCTTTCTGGCCCATAAAGTAACCGTCTCATTATCCGGCTCCATGACCTGGCCTGCCGCCGTCAATGTCACCAGTGTTCCACGTCCAATATTGCCTTGCTGTGCATCCATCTTTTTGAGTGGGTACAAATTATACAAGTCCACGGTTATGGGATAATACAGCTTCATTCCTTTTTCTCCAATCTTGTTTTCTCATATCCCTTTTGTTTTGCCTTGATCTCATAATCAAATGCTGTTCCCGGAGTTCCTTTGACGGTAAAACTTGTCTTTGTTTTATCCGCCACATACATTTCACCCGGGCCGTTCGGCTGTAAAAATACTGCGTATTCCTCATCCAGAGCCACGGTCTCCCCAAAAACAGGAGCTATCTCAACCAGACAACTGCCATTTTCCGGAATCACCCCAGATCCGATATCTCCAAAATATGCCCCCGCAGTCTCATAAGCGTTTAAACGCCGCTTCCCATAATGCTCCGTTTCAACAATTCTGTTCTTTCTTCCATTCACTTCAAGGTTGTAAAATTCAGCGGTGACAGGGTCTATGGAAAAACCCCCGTTCGGGACCCCGGAAGAACTTCCCACGATTTCCCCCGCATCAATACGTGTGCGTATAGTATTGGAGCCATTCCATAAAAGTTCCAAAAAAGACGGAGACAAATTGGACGAATACTTATCCGATCCATTTGTCCCGTTTAATTTGATTCTGCTTGACTGATAGCCCGTGTTTATATCAATCATGCCTCCCGTAATGCGGATGGCACTGGCAAGTAGCCCTGTAACGTCAGCTTTCACAATCTCTTTTCCATTTGCATCATGGAGTACAAACACGCCATCACCATTCCCGGGTCCTCCAAGCGTCAGCGTCCCTCCCTTGATCCGATCCGCCAGCATCGTGCCAGCCGTAATAAAGTCAGCCACAATACCATTATCAATGGTGGCCGCCATGGCATACGGGCCATTATAACCATTCTTACTATGTCCCCACCCGTTCTGATTCCACCTCCACACATTTTGAGCCGTCTCAATATTGTCAGTATCCATGATCAGGATTTCATAAGGCTGGCCGTTGGCATTCTTGTGGAAGATGACATAACCGCCATTTACGCCTGTCAGCCAATTCGTGGCATTCCTCACCGCTTCATCCAGAAACCCTTTTGACGGCTTGTCCTCTATTTGCTGGGTCTGACCGGCAATGGTGGACGCAAGCGTTGTACGAACGTCCCCAATCTCCAAACTTTGATATCGGCCCTTTAATACGTCATAGACCGTGCGGACGATCTTTGCTTTCACCTTTATCCCTAATTTTTCATAATCAACCGTAATCACGTCACACAGGTTCACGCTCTCCAACAGGGCAAGATCCTTATACTCCTCCGTCTGCCAGAGGGGGATGAAAGACACCTTTATGTTCACGACCGGAATACCAACATTGTTAGACTTCATGTAGGTTTCGCTTGCATTTCGCAGCTCGGCTTCCGTTGGCCGTTCCTGAAATTCAGACGAGAGATCAACCGGCACCGTCCTGGGATATGGGAAATTAGCCGCCCTGTCTGAAGATATGACCTTCTCCGGGAGTTCCACCAGGTTTCCATCATTATCCGCCCAATAAGGATAAATGCCGGTAATCGTATTTGAAATATTCTCTTCCTGGGTCAAGTCCGTTATGTTCTTCCCATATCTCAGTACCACACCCTTGTCCCCTCCTCTGCTTTCCCACAGCCTTACAATATGGCGGTCAAACTCAAATTCTCCCCCGTATACGTCAAGTATGGACCCCTCCACGCCTCCAAGCCTGGAACGGATGCTTGATGGAACGGAAACGGCAAAATTGCCGGAAGTGGTTTTATCCGTCCAGAACGTGTAGGGGCATTCCTCCGCCGCATGTGCTTCGAAGCCCGCCAGGGCTCCTGCTGCCGTCTGTGCCATAAAGGGTGCACATGGAACATAGGACAGTTGGTAACTTATGTGCTCCGCATTAATGGTGATTATCCCTTTTAACGGCTTTGATATCTTATACACGGAAAAAGGCTGTGGTTCCCGTCCCTCCCCTGGCTCGGCAAAGATAACGGATGCCATCTTGATATCCTCACACAAAATCCCGTTAATGGGATACTGCATCTCTAATTCGTATGCTCCGTTTCTTTCTTCCGTCACCAGGCAGGTTGTCGCATCTATCAGCCTGCCTAAACCATTGGAATTGAAATTGTTTGTCTTAGGTTCAAATAAAATCGGTATCATATCGTCCACCACCTTGGTTTTATCTGCACATGACTGATGTTTCCATCATAAGCTATCCCCGTTTTTCCAGCCGGAAGCGTTGGAAATCTTGGTGCATTGATTTTTGAGTTGCAATTAACCGTACCTTTGTATGCATTCATAAGTTCACAGTCTATATCCATATATTCCGGGATATCGGATATTTGGATAATCGCATCACCAACCATCAAAGTTCCGGATGCTCCATAGACACGGATGAGCGGCAACGCCGGAAAGGGTGTAGGATTAAACAACTGTATGCTCCCCAACACATCAATTGTAAAATCTCCCTCTGTCAAAAATCTCTGGGGCTTACAATCAAAGGACAAGTTGCACTCCCCGGAGCGATTCAGCACCCTGGTATCAAAATCCAGGGGTCCGCCAAATCGGGCAAGCCGGTAATTTTCCGGGTTATAACTGTCTTCCAGTCTCACATATCCGGAAGTCAGGAGCAGCCATTCCCTGGCTGCTCCTGACAGGCTTTTAAACTTATGCCGGATAAACGCCGGATAGGTGACCGTAATATTTTTAAACCGGCCATTATCCAGCACCAGGCTTCCATTCTTTCCGGGTACCTCCACCAGTTCCACGTCCCTCTCCGGAGCATTAAACGTTCCGCCTCCAGATATGTATAGGCCGTAATCCCTGCTGCACTTTCCACCATAGACAAAATAACCTATCATGCATAGACCGCCTCCTGTCTCTGTACTGCCGCCTGAACCTTGTCAGCCACCAGATCCGCCAATTCCTCCACGCTCTGGCCGGGAGTCCCATAGACATTCACCGTCATTCCGCCCAAGTAACTTGTATTGGTGGTCTGATTGGTAAGGGGCTGCACAATGGCTCGATTTCCCATCATGGTTAGCAGTTCCGGACCGGCCTCACCTACAACCGCAGAGCCTTGGGAGAGAACGCCGCCTTTGGCCAGATAAGGAACCTTCCCTATTTCTCCAAAATGAAAACCTACCTTCTCACCTGAGAATGGGTTTGTAAATGAAAGAGAGTTTACTTTTCGAATGACCCAGTTAATCCCATCAATCATTCCATTTACCAAAGCAATAATTCCATTAAGGGGTGCTTTCATGACAGCAACCAAGCTTCCAACTATTCCTCCAAAAATCTCTTTTAACCCCTTCCATGCACGTTCCCAATCTCCGGTGAATACACCTCGAATAAAGTCTATTACTCCATTCATGGCTAACATTATGGAATCCCATATATTCTTTAGATTTGCAGAAAATGCATTAAGTATATTTCCCAAAACAGGACCAAAAACTTCTGTCCAGTCTTTTGCAAAGATGTTCTGCATGAAGTCATCCACTTTTTGGAGTACTCCCTGAATCTCATCACCTTTCACTGCTATCAAGGCAACCAAAGCAATAATGGCCGCTATCAAGGCAACAATCGGATTTTCTATTAGAAGCGATATGGCATCCGACACCCCTCCGAGAGCCCCTGTCAATGGACCCAGTGCCGCAACTAAAGCTATAGTAAGCAAAATTATATTCTGGGTATCTTCATCCAGTCCATTAAACCATTCCAAAAGCTCCGCTACTTTTTCAATAACAGAGGTAATAATCGGCATAATCTTCTCACCAAGTTCTGCCATCTGTTCTTGCAGCTCCGCATTGGCCTGGTTATTCTCCACCAGACTTTTATTATTCTCTTTCCACGCCTCTCCGGCTTCTGTCAAGCCCTGATCCGCCAACATCTGCATGACAAGGTTAGCTCTTTCTGCCTCTGTAGATGCGTTTTGGAGGGCCAGGTTAAAATAATCCTCCGCCGTTTCCGCCTCGCTTACGGCCTTATTCCACTCTTCATTTGCCTTTGTGTTTTCTTTCAGACTTACCCCAAAGGTCTCATTTTCCAATGCCGCCCAATTTAAGACATCTGCAAATGTTCCAGTAACCGTGCCTGCTTTGATGGTTTCATTGATGGATTCCGCCAATCCGTCAATCGGGATGCTATCGCCATATGTAGCCCAGGCACCGATAGCAGCGTTGGTCACCTCCTTTAATCGCTCTTGTGACAAACCCAGGGCCTGCAGATTGGCCGTTGTTGTGGCTGCCGTCTGATCATCCCCCAGGACACCATACAGTTCTTTGAAGATTTCCCCTGTCTCCTCCGCACTGTATCCGGCTCTCTCACTGGATACCTCCAGCGATCCCATAATCTTCTGATACTCTTTGGTTTCTTCCGCCACATCCTTTAAGGATCCAATAATGCTTTTCGCACCCTCGACAACTGCCTCGGCTTTTAAAAGATCCTTAAAGTTAGATGCTTCTTTCCCTGCCCCCTCCAGGGAATCCTCCGCTTCTTTTGCTGCCTTTGCTACATCCTCGACCGGTTTCTCATCTATGCCATTGATTGCATCCTCTGTCTTTTTGGCTTCACCTTTTAATTTATCGAGACTTATTTCCGTGGAAACAATCTCACGCTTAAGTGCATTGTACTGCTCTTCGGAGACTTTTCCCTCCTTGAATTGCTGCTGTACATGCTTCTCTGTTTTTTGCAAAGCATCAAGTTTTTCTTTTGTTTCCCCGATAGATTTTGTAAGCAATTCCTGTTTTTGCCTGAGCAATTCCGTATTTTTCGGATCAAGTTTAAGTAATCGCTCTACATCTTTGAGTTGTGATTGCGTACGCCTAATCTGTCCATTTACATCCGACAATGCTTTGCTCAAACCCGAGGTATCACCACCCAATTCAATTGTGATTCCTCTTATTTTCGTTCTACCTGACTTACCGGCCATCTACTCACCCCTTTCCGAAAAATGCATAAATATCATCCTGAGTTGCCTTGTAGGGATACTCCTCATTGTCATTCCCTTTCTCAATCAACATGTCATAAACCATTCCCATGGTCATGCTGTCTAAAGCCTCGTCCGAAAGCCCAAGCTCCGCACACCTCAACATAAACAAAGCCCCTGTACTCTCACGCACGGTAGGTCTCATTTTTTTTTAGGTATTGCTGTTGTTTTCTGATTTAACGCCCACAGTTCAAGAATTGCCGGAAAGGTTTCATAAATGCTAAAGGTATTAAAGCCATCCAGCCATGTGTCGGGATCTTCTCCTGCTGCCTCTTTATCGTATTGCCATGCCATGGCCCAGGCCGCATTTTCAAAAATCTCTAAATCCAAGGCTGAAAGCTGAGCTTCCTGTTTTTCTTCCTCCGCAGCATCTTCTGGCAATTCCGTGGCTTTCATATATGCTTTCTTTAGTTTGACCATATCACTAATCATATCCCGGCCAAAAAAATGACGGTAAAGACGCAGGGTTAGGGCCGTAGCCTTAAACCCCACTTCTCTGCCATCAACCTCAATTACTTTCTTCATTGCCAACCTCCCCGGATATCGTATCCTTTGGTACATACACCGCCGTATACCACGCCTGACGCACGCTGTCCGGTGTCTGTGCCGTAGTTCTCACAAGTACATTTCCATTTTCAAGTGCTGATGCGGAAATATTACTGGTCTGCGTCTGGGGTTCCTTTGTATTGGTATTGGTTGTACTTCCAATTCCCGGTCTGGTTCCGGAGCAGTTATAGAGACAATACAACTGGTTATCTGCGTCTCCGTCAATCTGATACAATAAAGCGAATGGTTTTGGTTCCGCATTTGCATTTTCCACCATCACCTTATCCGCATCATCTAAAACGAATCCCCAGATATCCTGCATCATCTTATCCGGATATCTGGCCATCTCCAAACTCCCGGAATAGCCACCATTAGCAATCGCCTGATAATATGCGATTCCATCCGCATAAAAAGGCGTGACATCACCCTCCGCATCCAGGGTAAGGGTAACGGCTCCGGGAACCTTTACCGGGGTCCCCCAGGATGCCGTGCCATCCGTCTGTGTCAACACCGCATAAGCCACATTTTTCAAGTTAAACTGTACTCTATTCTCTTTCTTCGCCATCATGCACCTCTATTTCATATATGATTTGAAAACACCTTTCACTTGAAAGGTAATCTACTGATTTCTCCCAGGCAAATTCCTTTAAAGCCTTTTCCACTTTACGTTCTACGAGAAAGCTCCTGTATTTCAAATAAAGCTCCACCTGTATACTGTTCTGTGAATAATAAACTACACCATCCGCATAGAAATTATTGCTGTCTGTTTCCTGATAGCAAATAACCGGCAACGGCTGAGCATCCGCCTCAGGAAAGGCCCCGTATACAACCGGAAGCCCTGTTTTTTCCAGAACTTTCTTCAATTCTTCCAATGTCATTTATCGTTTCACCGCCACTTTCGCCTTTTTCTCAAGAGCTTTCGCCGCTTTCTGTTCTGCAGGATAGATATGGGTTCTTTCATCCACATATCCTACTTTTCTTCCTCTTTTCACAATGTCATGTCCAAACTCCAACAGGTGGGCCAGTTGAGGTTTTGCGGAGTTGTAAACCTTAATCCGGATATCCTCTATATTTTCAAAGACAACCTTCATCCTCCAACCCCGCTTATATTTCCCGGACTTCCGGGGAGCAGATGCTTTGATGTCTTTTACACATTCTTTGGATACATCCCGTATATCCTGCTTCAATTGATCCGTGACTTCCTGCGAATACTTGGACAGTTCCGCCGTAATCACAACGGCCAGTTCCTCTGGCCGGATACTTTTACTCATCCCGTTACACCTGCCTTTTCTTCCAGATAAATCTCAATCAGATCGGAATCAGGCGGAGCATACGTCCGATAGACCCCATACCTGACCCCATCAAGCTTCACAATGCGTTCTCCGGAATAATTGATCCGCTGGGTTCTAAGCATAAGGGCCGGGTTCAAACCGTCCCGGCTTGCCGCCGCCCATTCGCTGCGGGTCACGGAAAGAATCTCCACATAAATTTCTGTTTCTGTTTCCGATGGAATCATTTGGCCAATCTCATCCGGAACATAGCTTTCATTTATCAGCTTTGCAACTCCATCCATTATCCGCCCGCTTTCTGGCTGAACAGCCTGTTATTTAACGCCCAACGCAGGGAACGGGGCATAGGCCCGTCCTCTCTGCGTTTGCGGTATAAATACGCCGCATACATAACAACAAGGTTATGATCCCCCGGCGTATCCTGCAGGGTAATTCCCTCCGTCTTTATGTACTCTCTGGCCGCTGAAATCAGGCCAGATAAATAGCTGTCTAATTTATCGGTGGAAATCTGGAGATTTATTTTCAAAATCTCCAGAACTGTTTCATAGGCCAAATCCTACACCTCCTTAAGCGGATGCCTTTGTCACGTTGATGGTATAAACTCTTACCGCATTGCCATTCTTCACTGTCACGGTTAAAGGATGGGCGTTCCCATCTGCCTCCCATGTCACGGTTTCGCCATTATTTACATTCTCTCCCTTATAGGAAACTGCGATTTTGGCATCCGCCTGAGCAGGGGTGGCTTCAACCTTATCTCCGACAGCAGAAGCAGTGATTGTATAAGCATAGGTCATTCCATTAAACGCAGGTGTCGGCGTTTCGTTGCCGATTTTCAAGTTGAGCAGTTGTGCGTCATTGGCTTTATCTCCTACAAAGTCCATAACCGTAGTTACGTCCACATTGTTGATGTTAATCGCAACAAAGGCTCCCGGAATCACCGGCTGTCCGTCTGCTCTCTCGGTGGCTTTAAATACGGTATTGTCCTGGATAAACTGTACCTCCCTGCTGCTCTCAATCACCATTCCGGCCCGAAGTGCTAACAGATACAGATCTCCATAACCTCCTACAATGTCGCCATCCGGCATAAATTCCAGTACGTCTACATCGCCGTCAATAATCGGCATGACACCGGGAAATCTCGCCACCAGATCGCCCGAAGCCGTAAAGGCGATAAGCTTGGACCGGAGCCGTGCATAGGTCTTACTGTTCATGGCCCAGAATTGCCGCCCCCTGCTATATCTGGTAAAGGTGTTTCCGGTAGCCATTGCCAGCTCCGCCCAAAATGCCACCGGCTCTTTTGAGCTGTCCACCTTTACGATATTGCTGGCTGATAGATTCACCCAGTCCGGGGCATTGGCCGGATAATCGCTGGGCTTGGAAGTCTGAGCCAGTCTCGTCACGATACCAAGTGGCATCTTAGACGCTGCACCTTTTCCATAAAGGATCGCTTTATCCATAGCCAGTCCAATGCTTTCCGACAGCATTTCCACAATCCAGGAACTCAGGTTCACATCGCTGTCATCTAAAATACTGTTGCACACAGGAATAAATCCGCCTACCTTGAAACCGTCTACGGAAACCTGATTAAAATCAAAGCTAAGTTCATTGAGTGCTCCGCACATTTCCGTCCATACGGCTTCAGGAATCGTACCGGCAATCGTCTGACGTGCCACGCCATTCACCGGACGCATGCGAACACGATGCAGTAGCTTGGAATAGCGGTACATATTTTCCGCTATCAAATCCAGAATCACAATCGGAATCGTAAGTTCTGTTCCCTGCACCGCCCTTTCCTGTCCTTTATAGCTCCGCAACTGGTTCAGGAAGTTTTTCATATCCTCCCGTTCCAGAATAGCCGCCCTGTGTTCCATCGGGAGAGCCTCAAAAGCCCTCTGATTCATAGGCAGGGAACGAATGTTAATAACCGCCATTTTACCATCTCTCCTTTCGGTTTTCTCCAGTGTCTTTACATCCGGTTTTTTTCTTTCTATCTCTGCAAGCTCCTGCTCCAGACCCTCAATCTCGGTTTCCAACGCTGACTTTGCCTCATCATGGGAAGTCTTTTCCGTATCAAAGGTTTCTACTTCCTCCGAGACTGTCTGTTTCTCCTCATCGGTTACAGCCTCTCCTATGGCTGTTTCCAGTTCTTTCTCACGGGTTTCAAATTCCTGATCCTTTTCTCTGAGCCGCACAAGTTCTTTTTTCTTATCCTCAATGCGTCTGCTCAGCATCAATGCTTTCAGTGCCATTTTGTTCTCCTTTCAGACGGCCCATCATCTGGTGCCGCCAATTCGTTGTTTCCTTTTCCCTTACGGCTTCATAATCCTTTTTCCTGGCCTCCACGGATGTATCCTCATAGGCCGGGAATGTTGCCACAGTAACCTCATACAATTTTACTCTTTTGACTCTCCAAACCGTAGGTTGCCCTTTTGCATGTTCCACATCCTGCTCCAAAATGTCAAAACCAAAGGAGCACTGGGTCACATCCCCACGCTTCACACGCTCATAAAGATTCACCGCATCCTGATCTTTTGGATTAATCAAGATACTTCCCCACAGTCCCTTGTCATCAGCCTTAAGGGTAAGTGTACCTGCCGTGGTACGCCCCAGTACAAGAGTTGTATCATGGTTCACCAATGCCCGGACATCCTTGTCAGTCTCCAAATCAAAAGCCCCTGTCTCAATGGTTTCATATGCGTCCTCCCAGAGCCAGTACTTGCTTCCAAAAACCGAAAAATATCCCTCAACATAAAGGTTCCCGTCTTCCTCTCTGGTCTGAAAGCCATTGTCCAAAGGAACCGCCGTTCTTGTGCTTATCACTGGTCATCACCTCCATTCAGCTTTTTTTGATCTCCTATCATGCCCCTGGGTATGTAATTTTCCAAAATTATCAGTTCATTCAGTCCGGAAAGCGGTGAAAGTCCTATCCAGTCTCTCACTTCATTTCCCGTCATAATTCCACGGATGTATTGATCATCCGCTACGGCCGCCATGTCCTTTAAATCATAGTTGTACAAGCTCCGGGAATTAAACCGGAAAAACAGATCCGGGCTGTATAGAAGCTTTTTACTCATTTCCTGTTCAATGCCCTGTGCTATCGGCATAATCGTAGAACTGATAAAATTATTCCAGGCATCTCTCTTAAAGTCTCCGATGCCAAGAACAAAAGGCGGAACTCCAAGAATGGATGCAACCGTGGTTTTGTCCAGCTTCACAAAATCGGCCAGGGCAAGATCCGATAAGCTCAACGGCTTTACCTGCTCCACCGAGAACTGCTCTGCAGGTATCAGCCAGGGTTCCCCTGCACTTGCTGACCCAGCGTATTCATTCAGAAGCTTTTTCCGCCCCTCCGGACTGGAAAATTCCTCCGTCATAGCGTCTACTTTAACGATAATTGACGGTTTCCATTTGGAGGACATAAATCCTTTTTCCGTAGCCGCTGCCTGTTTCAGATTATTGGCAACATCCGCAAGCACCACACGATATCCCGTTCCCATCCACGGATAATAATCGCCTGGATTAATGACAAAATGTAAAACATCATCCGGATCATATTCCGTTCCTGCGATTATTACTTTATAATTCCACACTCCATCAGGTACAAAAGACACAAACCCTGACGGAACCGGATACAAATTACGCAGATATCCCCTCTCTGTTTTTGGCCATACCACGGCATTTCCATTTCCTCCGAGAAGCAGCGTTTTCACAATCCAGTGGATGAAGCTCCGTCTTGTCATATTGCTGTTTGGATTAATGTCCACTTTCCGGCTCAGCTCATTTTTAATGCGGATATCGCCATTATCCGTATTCTGCATCAAATGAATTGTCATACTTGCCACAAGCCTTGCAATGGTATCCACGCCCGTACATATCTCGGGATTATTCGCCAGACTTACATAACCTGCACATTCCAGAGTATCCCACCCATCTTTTGATACAAAGGCCATGCTTCTTTTCTGTTGGGGTTCAGCCCTTGCCGGTGCCATACTTCTTTTTCGTTTCCTGTTCATTTCCATTCCTCCGTTTTAGCTTTCTCCAAACCACTTTTTGGCTTTGTTGCTTTTTTCCATATTCGCCAGAT
The DNA here is from genome assembly GCA_948330435.1 of uncultured Lachnoclostridium sp. Lineage (GTDB taxonomy): Bacteria > Bacillota > Clostridia > Lachnospirales > Lachnospiraceae > Laedolimicola. The sequence continues at coordinate 87,326 of CAOJBY010000008.1, forward strand.
AGCGGACACACCCAAAGACGGATGCATCAAAGAGATCGATCCTGTGCTCTTCCTGAATTTTTTCGTACTGGATCATATCATCCGTCTTCTCAACCGCCCTTACGTTCTCCACGCAATATTCATAAGCCTGATTATGGAGATAATAAAAATTTCCATCCTTGGCCTGCTTTTCAATATGCCGGAAACCCTCCGATTTGAGATAGTAGTACTGGGGCTGATCTATGATGTTAAATCCGGCATTCTTCATGCCGATAAAATACTCCCGGCAAAACTTCCTATCATGTCCCACCTGTTTGATCCGGAATCCCATCTTTTTCATTTTGATAAACCAATTGACCACATCCGAAGCGTTGACCGTAGGCGAGTTACACATGGTCAAAACGCCGTCATCCTGCCATCCAAACAGCGGAATTCCATCTTCATCCGCTTTCCGATGGGCGGCAACGATGGGGAAAAAGGCATGAGCTATCACAATATCTACTCCCTGATAATGTCCATACAAAGCCGACGTTGTAAGATCGTGAAGCTTTGACAAGTCCGCCCCGCCAAACCAATCTATAGGCATCCGGGCCAGTTGCTCCAAGGTCCAGTTGTACTTTTGATCGCTTCGCTTAAATTCATCCAAATCAAAATACGCTTTCATGGCACTGGTGTATATGTTCAGGCTCCGGCTCAAAAAATCTTTCCTTTGCTGGGGATCGTTCTGTGCCTGGAGGGATTCCTGCATAATGTCAGCTGGCCGGATCGTTCTTCCATAAGAGGGATTGGCTTTTTCTTGCTGCTCTGCGTTTGTGTAATCTACATCTCCTTTTTCATCCTTGTCTGCTCTGGACACGAAGCAAAAAAGAGAATCATCTTCTACGGTTCCGGACACCACCTTGACCGCATAATCTAAGCGTCTGTAACAGAAACTGTTGATCTCATCTCCTGCCGTAGTAATTCCAATCATGAGCTTGTTTGTGTAGGCTTTCATAGCCTCTTTAAACCGGTTATACTGAGACGCTTTTTTAAAGGCATGAATCTCATCCGCAATAGCAATATTGCAGTTAAAAGAGTCCTGTGCATCCGGATTGGATGCCAGGGCTTCAATATGGATGCTCCCCACTGGCCGACCGTCATCATCTAAAAATTGATAGCTGATCGAATGCTCCGCATTGTTATTAAGCACCCGAAAGTCCTCTATCATTTCCTTTGCCCGCAGGCTATGTAAAATAAATTCAAAGGACTGGCAAGCCTGCTTCTGGGAGGCTGCGACAATATAAATAGTTGCACCAGACTTTCTCTCCAGAATTGACAGGCCCCAGGCCAGACCCGCAATAAAGGTTGTCTTTCCGTTTTTTCTGGGAATAAAAATGAACGCCTCTTTGTAACGGCGTTCATGGGTGCCCTTATAGTAAAATCCAACCAGGTTATAAACAATGAATATCTGCCAGTCCTGCAGCAACAACGGAGTATTCATCAAAGATCGGCCCTCTAAATCTTCGCCCTGCTTATGGACCATCGTCTTTTCAATAATTCCGATTACAAGATCCGGTTCCCTGGTCCGCAGTTCCAGGTCCTCACGTTTCAAGTCACGCCGGAATCTGGCACAGGCCAGGACTATTTCTTTGCCTACTTTCTTGTTTCCTGACAGCACTTCGTCCACATACTGAAATGCTGTCTCTTTATAGCTTTTAGCCGCCAAGCTCCGCCAGAGCCTCCGCTAATCCGCTTCGCTTTTTAGGCTTCATAGATTTTTCATCTATTTTCTTTAGCCCTGCAGGAGTAAGTCCAAGATCTCGCCAGTAGGCAAGGGCCGATTTGTTCAAATCATCCCACAGGATAATTGCCGGGTTTTTTACCAGATTGGTTGAGCCTCCCTTGTTGGTGTACGGAATCAGGGGGACGGATCCATAGTCCTCATATGCCTGGGCCGCTTCGTCCCGCTTCTCCAGAATCTGTGCAAGAGTCAGGATCGTATAATCAAAGTAAGGCCGATATGTTCCGGCTTCCTCACATGCTTTCTCAATTTTCTTCACCCATGTTACTGCTTTCATACAGCCCCCTTTCCAGGTTACCCCCCTTTTATCAAAAATTCTGCGTATTTAGAAGAGTAGCCCATTCACCGGTCTCCCGGGGCAATGTCCAGATTCTTCTGACCAGGGGGGTATTCTAAAATAATTTTATTCCTGGACGCCCATTGAATCACATCATAGATTCTGCCTAACAATCTCGTCCGCTTATGCTGAATAGTTACTACTCTTTTTGTCTGATATTCATGCCGCATAATAATTATCTTGTCCGGCTTTATCTCTTCAACCTCTTCAATGCTGGGAGCTGCCCGTATAATGATAATGTTTTCAGCGTACTCCCTTGCATTGCGATAAAACCCAAAGGCAATATCATTTGCCATTCTTATTGCAGCATCATGCCGTTCTTCATGCGGATTCTGCAATCTGAAAGCAGATGCAAGATAATCCAAGTCATAGCACAAGCCATCCCTCAAATGATTCTTTGCATAGCTTGTCTTTCCCGTACTCGGCAATCCAATAACCAATGTAACCATGTCAACCTCCAAAATTTAGTATCTGCTCCAGAAGCTTTTCGCTTTCTCCGGATGTGCTTTATTGTGACAGCCTGTACACAGGCTAATCAGGTTATCATTCTCAAAGGCCAGTTCCGGGTATTCATCTACGTGCTTAATGTGATGAACCGTGGATGCTTCTACAGTCCTGCCATATCTCCTGCACCACTGGCAGAGGTAGTTGTCTCTTCTCAATATTTGTTCACGCTTCCGTTTCCAGCGTGATGACTTATAATCAAACACTTGTATGCTCCTCGGCTGTTCCTTGGCAGCGGACGCTTGGGATCCTGCTGCCAATGTGCTTTTCTCATGCTCCCCCTTTGGGAATCCTGCCCTGTCTGGGTTTCAACAGGGCAGGTATGGAGGTATGAAAAAAGGCACTGGACTTTCCTCCAACGCCTTTCTCATGATACTATAATATCACACTTGACATGGAAAGTTGGATCATCTTTTCATATTTCCCCTATTTTTTTCCCAACATTCCTTACAAATTTATGCGATATCCTTCGTAATTGTCCCTCCTTATAATCAACAAACTCTTCCATCCGAAGATAAGGCATATTTCGTCTTCGGTCCGACCAGAATCTTATTCTTACTACTTTCTGGTGTTCTGGAATCAATTCATTGTATACAGTTTCCACCGCCTCAATTTCTCTATGTAATCTTTCTATTCTTGGCAAAGTCAATTTTAATGCTACTTTCTCAGTCGGTTTTCTCACATCATTACTTAATACATTACAAACAAAAGGACTTTCACTTCTTGCTCCAACTAAGTCTTTATATATACCCTCATATTCTTTCTTAGATTCAGGATAGCGGCGAATAACCCGTTCGATTATGGCCCAACTATCTCTTGGTATTCTCCCCATTCTTATCATCCCTTTCAGTTAAATGGCAACTCGTCATCAATCCCATCTGGTATATTCATGAAGCCATCATCATCCGGAGCTTCCTGCCTACCTCCATTTTCAACAGCTTCTCGCTCCTCCAGAGCCTTTTTACTCTCCGCAAACTCCTGTGATTCAATTACGACATCCGTTGTGTAAACTTTATGACCATCACGATTTGTATAGCTTCCAGTTTGAATTCTTCCGGTAATTGCTATTTTAATACCCTGCCGTAAGTACTTTTCCGCAAATTCTCCTTGTTTTCTGAAAGCCACACAACTGATAAAGTCAGCCGTTTGCTCACCATCTTTGCGGAATCCACGGTCAACCGCCAGGGTATACCTTGCTATTGCCATGGGTTCCTCCCCCTGTGAATATCGAACATCCGGATCCCTGGTTAATCTTCCTATCAATATTACCTTGTTCATTTCTTTTCCTCCTTTTGTGACAACCCAGTGACAGGTAAATGACAACTTTTTCTTTTTCCCTGTCACTCCATAAATCCTTTATTTTCAAGCTTTTTTCTTTCTTTTTTTATATAAATGACAACTATGACAGGTATTTACAACTCTTAAATGATTTTTATTTTTATTCGCATGTAAGAATTAAAAAAAGCTGTCATTTCTGTCATTCCTGTCATTTTCCCTATAAAATCAGCCTTTTTTAACATGCTTACCTGTCACAAACCTGTCATTGACCTGTCACCGACTGGTATTTGCAAAGGGAAGTTCCTGCTGCCCTTCTTCATCCAGCTCCAGGAATCCCTCTTCCTTAAGTGCTATCCCTACAAAATAACGCCCATTGCTTTTACGTTTTGAATGGTATCCCCGTTCTTCCAGCATCCTATAGAACGTTCCGGAACTATATTCCTTACGCCCATATTCCCCACAGTATTTTCTATATTCACCATATAGCACGTCTCTTTTTATTAACGTATCAGAATTTGTTCGGACAACCGTCTCATCCATAAACGCCTTGACACTGTCCGCTGCTCTATATAGTTCTTCAACCTGTCTTTTGCTATTATCACTTTCCGTAAATCTCCCATCCTGGTACAATACCCGCAGATGTAGTAACGCCATCCAGATAAGATACTGCACTTCCTCCACTAGCTTATCCTTTAAGTCGGGATCAACAGCTTTCGGCTTCACATTCATCTCCAGAATGAGAAGTCTCCTGTAAAATGCACTGGTTTTTTCATCCAGATTTAGAGGAATCTTATTGGCCGAGAACAGTAATTTGGCATAACTGGTAAAGGCTTTTGGATCTCTGCCCTTCCTCTCGTACATCAAAGTATCCTCACCCGTAACCTTTTTAATCGTATCCACACTGCTCAGCGGTGCACTCTCAATATCAGCACAAGCATTCAAAAGCTTCCCCATCAGCTCCGCAGGATAAAATCTTTGATTAATGTTCTCCAGAGACACGGTGGAGTAATTCCGCTTTCCTATCAGATTCTGCACCAGGGAAACAATCACCGACTTTCCCGTTCCTCCATCCCCTTTTAATATCAAAAACTTCTGGAATTTTGAGTCGGCGGTCATGCAATAGCCTATGTATTGCATAAGCATCGTTTGATCCTGCTTATCCGGAATCGCCTCTTGCAAATACGCTATGGTCTGGGGTCCTGCTGCCTCTAGGCTTTTTCTTACATCTAGCTCCAATACATGCGGAATCTGATTGATGGAATAGTATTCCGGCTTATGTGTCTTCATTTTCCAGCCTATTGGATCAAACATGCAATTTCTAAAATTGATCCAATGTTTTGGATAAGCGTTAAGCTCCTCCAACCGCTTCTGTACCTTTTTCTGCATTATCAAAAGCAAATATATAGATTTTATAATGTTGCTTTTTAATAAATATTTAGGTATCAGCTTCTGGATGGCATCTTTCAGATATATTCCGCCCTCATCCATGATGTACACACCATGTTCGTAGATATATGGTTGTTCATCCATCACAAAAAACGGAATCGAATCCATAATATATTCCACAATCTCAGAATCATAAACTCCGATAACTTCGCCTGTTTTTCCGTATTTCAAAAACCGTTCCTTATTTACTAATTCTTCGGAGTCTTCACCCTCAAAACGACGAATATAATCTAATAGAAATTTTTCAAGTTCTGGCTGTTTATCATACTTGCCCAGATATTCCCTGTTTCTGAATATATGCCATCCCTGCTTGCAATCATATCCCGCTGCATTTATGCCGAATGCAAGTCGCTCATTGCTCTGTCTGGAGAGACAGGACAAAACAAAATGATATCCGTTCAGCATTACTCCTTCGAACGTCTCAGCATGACCCTTTAAATAATCAATTAAGCCATCCACCGAAAAACAATTCTCATTTTCTGCGTCCAGATATATGCAACGCATATTAAGGGATAAAATATTAATAGCAATATCTGTATTGTCCACCACGAACAGGTAACTTGCACTTACCGTGGGCGGAGTATCCCTTACCCACGCTTCAAACATCTTTTTGTTCATCTCTTATTCCCTATAGGAATTGTTTCAGCAAATCCCTGGAACTTCCTTTCTTCTTTTCCGGCTTCTTCACCTTTGCAAACAAATCCAACCCCTCACCCATCGGGTTCACGTTGACCGCATTCAGACTTTCCACGAGGGCTTTCTGATTCTCCATGGCTTTTTCTTTAATCTTTTCCATGCGTGAGAATGGAAATCTCAATCCACTAAGGCAGCATATGGTCTGTTCGCCCTCGAAGCCCTGAAAGATGTCGTATGCGGTCCCAAACTCGGCCTGTAAAGTTTGCAGATTAATCACCGCCTGGGATCCTGCTGCCAGCACGGCCACATACTTTACCGCCTTTACCTCGTCCAGTTCCGCAAATATCCCCTTACGCAAGTGCTCTATCACTCTGGCCGTTGTGGTGTCCTGCCTGGAGGTCCGGCTGATAATCGCTGCTCCCCTGGTGCTCAGAACCTCCTTGATTTCCGCCCGGTCAATATTTCCAAGGGCACTGGCCTTTTTCTCCGGAATGCTGATAAAGTTATTTAAAAGTCCTGCGAAAATGTCATTCAGCTTCATTTTCCCTTTCCCGGAATTATTGTCAATAAAAAAGCATGCTCCTATTTCCTCTATTTCCGCCAGCTCCCTAACGCAATCCCACGCATTCACATGCGTCTTTACGGATTCGTTTTCGTCCGGAAGAATCGTGATCGCTCCTGCTATCTTATCCAGCTCCTGCTCCAATACGGTTGTGAGCACCGGACCAATCCCGGAACCCGTCCCACCTCCTGCAGAAAAAATGGTAAATACCAATTTTTGAGGAACCTTGTCGGATACTTCTTTTATAACCTTTTCAAGATTCTGAGCCAGAAGCTTCTTTGCCTTTGTCCGGTCTTTGTTGCATCCATCACCGCCTTTCAGATGATACTTATGAGCCGCATCCGGAAGTGTCTTCAAATCCTCATCGGATGTGTTTATGTACAAAACCGTATAGCCCATCTTCTCAAACAGCTTCCCAATGTTCCCTCCTGCCTGTCCAATTGCTACAAATCCAATTTCCTTTTTCATGTTCCATCTCCTCCTTTCACAATCTCCAATGCCTCTTTCCCGCCCTGCGTAATATAGTAGGTCTTGGAATTTCCCACCGGAAGCCCTGCTGCCACGTATCCTGCTGCCAATAACGCTTTTGTGTGTTTATAAAAAGAATTATAGGTATATTCCAGGGAACGCAGATTCTCAATAATCTCTTTGATTGACATTGCATTTACATTATTATCCGCACTTTCCGATACCAGACTTGACAATATAATAAACTGTATCCGATTCAATACCTTTCCCGCCTCCTGTCTCTTATTCTCTCTTAATTTCTTGTAGTTTGTTTTATTTTCTCTTAAATACTGTTAAGCACTCAACACATGCTGTTCCCAAACCGCCTGTGTTCTCCTGCTGCTCTTTGCTATGTAATGCCTGCTTGTAGTGCCCGAATCAGAATGGCCCATTAAGTCCTGTATGACTTCTATAGGACAATTCCGATCAGCAAGCCTTGTAGCAAAGGTCCGGCGGAACACATGAACCGTTCCCTTTTCCCGCAGTATTCCGGCCTGTTCGCAAATACGGTGGGTAATCGTCTCGTAGCCTGCCTTACGGATACGCTTAGGCTGGCCGTTATATAATCTTTCCGTGACAAAAAGAGCCGGATGAGCATCTTTCCTACCTGCCAGATAATCAGCAAGGTATCTTCTGGCCCTAGTGTCAAGGTACACAGTACGGAACTTCCCTTTCCGACTTTTCTCCCCTCGGAATGCAACCGAGCCTTTCATCATATCAACATTTATCCGATCCATTTGTGACAGTTCCCCTACCCGTACCCCGGTAGAAAAGAGAAACGCTATGATAGCCCGGTCACGCAGACTACAGGGTGTATCCCTTATCGCTATTTCTTCCTCTATGGAAAAGTACTTCAATTCTACATCTTCCCCTCTGATTCCCTTAATTGGTTTTACCGGGTTCTTCTCTATCATCCCCTCATCATGAAGCCATGTGAACAGGCTGGATAAATTACGTTTTTCATTATTTAAGGTGTTCGGCCTGACCTGCTGAGAACGTAATGCCAGGTAATACTTCACGTCATCTTTTGTGATGTATTTGTAGCCTTTTCCCGTCTGCAAAAAGAATCTACGGGCCGTCCTCAAATACTGATCAAGCGTCAGCTCCGTACACCCCTCCAACTTTTTATTGGCCGCAAAGCATTCCAGAACGTATCTTGTATCATCCATTTCCGTTGACAGTTCCGTACACTCCTTAACCAACCGTATCCCATGGAGTGCTCCCCTTACTGCTCCCTCCAACATCTGCAAATGCATAGTTTCCATTACTGGCGACATGGTACATATAATGTTGTTTACAACCTGCTCTCTCATGTCTTTGTTCATCATACTTTCATACCTCCATCCCATTTATTTTTACAATTGCTCCCGTTGCTTTACCTTTTTTGTGCCTCCTTTAAAAACTCTATCAGTTCCGTTTCACTATTGGGGAATCGGCTATATTTTTCATGGTATGTCCATCTCGTTTCCCCATGCTGCCCCGTTGGAGGTTTCGGCCCTCCTATCAGATGGTAATATACGCTCTCAAATAATTCCTCGCTATGGTGCAGCAAACGTCTTTCATATACCTCTGCAATCAACTGGGCTCCATTCTCAAAAATATATCTGTAGTATCTGACGGCAATATGTTTATCTGTATACCACACCCCCCAACTCTTATAATCTCTCAGCCATTCCTTACGTTGCTCATTATTTTTCAATATTGGCAGCCCATGGGGTAAATCCTCCATTCCCTCTTCCATTTCCAAATCTGTCACCATGCTTGCCAATGCTCCGACAATAATCTTCTGACGCTCCAGGTACTTCTTATCCGCCGCTGAAAGCTCCTTGTCCATTATTGTCGCTAGGAGCCTGTCCAATTTCTCTTTCTGTTCTTCTAAAAAATATTTTACCGTGTATTCTTCCTCGGGTGATCTTTCGGCTCCATCCACCTCCTTTCCATCAATTGTACGAATAATGTCCTGCTGCTTTTTCCATGCTTTCCAACAGGATTCACATTCCTTTCGTCCTGCTACCTGCTGCTCCGGCCGGCTCCCCCACTCCTGTCTTTCACAATGGCTTACATCTGGAGGACATTGCCCCTTATCACAGCATTTCCTCCAATCCTCCATTTCAATGACAACACTTGTCTCCTGTATGGGCTCCTGCTCTTCATCAGTATCATTTATGCTCGATGTCAAGCATTCCGCTTCCCGTTGCTCCTGTGCCTTTTTAATCGCCCACACATTCCACATGGCCTGAATCTCTCTGGCCAGATAAAACCAGTCATAATTCCCCAGGCAATTATGCTCTCCATCTAAAAGCTGTATGTATTTATCAAAAAGATTAATGCTGGCTACCTTATCGTTAACTCGAAAATACCACGTCCTGGAATTAGTTCCGAGCATAGCCTTTATTTGTTCCGGGCTTTTATTTACATCAGCTACTCGGTTATAAAAATCCCGCTTCATCCACTCGTGTTTACATTCGATAAAATACAGGGCAAACGCTTGTAAATATTTACACTGTCTGTCATCCGGCTCTGATAACTCTGTTTTGGGCTCCCGTGATGTTGCTTTGACCTTCCGTATTTCCTTTACGGTCATATCGGGGTTTACGTTTTCCAATTGTTCGTCCGAAAGATAGAGCATCTCCTGCAATTGGCTCTTCCCATATTCACAGTATTTTTCCTCTAGCATTGGACTATTACCATTTTTAGAAAACTTCTTGTTGATCTTCATTGCATGATCCGTGGTCTGCCTGGCCATACCAAACTTATCTAATGCCATGTCATGAATATTTTCATATCCACCAGCTAGATACAGCTCCTGTTCTTTGGCTTTTCTTAAAAAAAATCCAATTGCCACATAATTGGCGGCCATATTCAACTGCTTTTCTATGATAATGTCGCATACATCATCAAATGACAGGTTGTCATAGGACTTTTGAAGACTTTCCAACATCCACCCTCCTTTCAGCATGTTTTGACCCCAGCATCATCCCATGTAACATTTTATAATTTCCCTCCTAAATTTCAGTTTTGATGTGTAACAATACACATAATTAAGCTACCCTTTCGAGGTATTCATCCAGTGCTTTCCGGATTACCCATGATAAGGGCCTTTCCGTCTGGAGACAATAATTGCATAACCTCTGGTACTGCTCCGGCTCCATGCTTATGTCCTTTCGGATGCATTTCTTTGATTCCTCAATCTTTGGTCTTCCCATGTAACCTCCATTCCCTATGTATCAATACACAGTAATTTCCATTTTTCAGTATACGCCGGCATCCTCATAAAATACGATGCTATGCTCAAATGCTTTATTTGCTCGAATATCATTAAATCCGGTGTACTGGCAGACCGTCTCAGGATCAACCTGATACTTTTTAAACAGCAACACCCCTTTTTTGCACGGCTCCACTAATACATCCCCTGGGAGGATAAAGGTGCTTCCAGTTAGCAGAAGCTTGACATAATACCCCTCTATCCATTCGCTGGTGTCCATGTGCTTGGCTCGGTATAATATTTCTCTGCTCATGCCTGACCTCCTATGCAAATTTTAACTGTCCCGATTCTTCGGCTGATATTTGGATATTTCCGGTGCGTTTCGCCTTGCATAGTTCCGGTAGATTGGCCCTTACCAATGCTGCCGGTATTGGCGGGCATACAGCATTACCGCAACGCTTGACCTGCTCAGAGCGAGGATATGATTTTCCAGCATAATCATGGTCAATGATGTAATCATCCGGAAAGCCCTGACAACCATATAATTCATGAGGATCTAGCATCCGTAAACCAATATCTACAATGGCATAATCTACCCCCTTAATTGTGACCAGCCCAAACCTGTCATTGCCCGTTATCGTGTCTAATGGTTCTTTGATGTCCTGCCCTGTTCCCTGTCCGTAATATTTAACCAAAAAGGCCCTTGCCTCTCCAAAATGCCCGTCACCTGCTGTTATTGTAGGTATGGGATTTGCAATATCTTTACCATCACAGTTATTATTCATTTGCACTAGATAGGATGCATATTCCTGGCAGAATGCACTGACCAAGCCGTACCTATTTGAGCCATCCACAGTCATGATCGGATCTTTCATTGCCTGTCCCCTGACCTCCTTACTTGCCGTCTCCGAATGATATTGGATTAGGGTTGGTGCTAAAATAGACTCCACCAAGCAATGCTCATTTTTCCCAACTATTGTTGTTAACGGCTCACTTATGTCTTTGCTTCGATCCTTTGCAAATCCGGTCTGTCCAATCATTGCAATATATGGCCGTACCACACCGAATCCATTCTTCCCGGTTATGGTTGGCAAGGGAGCCTTTAAATCTTTTAAGCGTCTGTCATCTCCTCCATCGTGATTAATCTGGATTAGGAATGGTTCCGGATTCTCCAGGACGAACTTTTTCAAACCCTTGGCAATCCGCCGCATAGTGTTTTCCGCAAGTGGACGCTGTGCCCGGATACCATACTTTTCCCAGATTTCATCCTTGGTATCAAAGATACTTGGACACGGCCTACTAAAATCTATCTGTGTATATGCTCCTATGTACGGCTCCATCATTCCGGCTTTAACCACTTCGCTGTCTCTGGGGGCATGTGTCGGGGTCGGCCAGATAATAGGCTTACTGTCACATCGAGCAATCAGAAAAAACCTTTTTCGCATGGTGGGGGCACCATAATCAGCCGCCACAAGCTCTTTTGTCTGCACCTCATAACCTAAATCTTTAAGCTGCCGCAAAAACTTTCGGTATGTATAACCACTTTTAGCCTTAATGGGCCTGTGTGCCCGGTTCAGCGGCCCCCAGGTTTTAAACTCCTCTACATTTTCGAGCATAATTACCCTCGGGCGGACAAGTGCGGCCCAGCGGAGTGCCACCCATGCAAGCCCACGAATGTTTTTATCTTTTGGTTTACCGCCTTTTGCCTTGCTAAAATGCTTGCAATCTGGGGAAAACCAGGCCAAGGCCACGGGATGGCCGTTACATACCTCAACCGGATCTATATCCCATACGCTCTCACAATAGTGCTTTGTATTAGGATGATTGGTCTTGTGCATCCGGATAGCTTCCGGGTCGTGATTGATTGCGATATCTACACCATATCCGGTCGCCATCTCAATTCCGGTGCTGGCACCGCCACCACCGGCGAAGTTATCCACTATTAGTTCACCATTTATCATGATTTTGAAAGGAGCCAGGATATCCTTTACGCTGGCCAGCGGCTCCGGCCTCCTTTCTTTCCTAAATTTCAGTTTAGCTGTGTAAACCTGAGCATAAAATTGTCTTTCCAGTCACGATGCTTCTGCTCATATTCTTCTATCATCTTACGGAGCTTTGAGATCTCTTCCATGCGGTCATCATCACATTTATCTATGTCTTCCCTAAAATACTTACAATATTGCTCTTGATCCAGCTGTTTTGTCTTCATGGTTATTCCGCATACAAAAGTCCTCTGTGCAATTCTTAGACAATACCGGGCATAATCAATATTCTGTTCTGTTACACGTACTGGCAAAGCCCAATTCATGCGGTTACCACAATTAATGCATTTTCGCTTTTTACTCACCCTATTACCTCCTTAAATCCTAAATCATGGCTTACTTTGTGATAGATTATTGGGCCATGAGGTAAGCACTCGCTTAATAAGTTAATTTTCAGCTGATAATTCTGGAATAAATTGAAAAGTCCATGCTTCGTCATGCAAAATTTCTAGGTTTCCATCAGAATTAATGACTAAAACATCCAAAAACTTAGGCTTTATAATGCTGGATGTAAAATCCGTACCATCTGAAAATTCAATATTACTAAGTGCAACAGCTCTCAAAGCTTTTTCTCCGTGAATAACTTTGAATTTACTTAAATCAATTCCATGTAACAATCTCTATTTCCTCCTTTAAATTTCAGTATATGTCTTCGTGATTTTACAAAAGATACTATAAAATTGTTTTCCACCTTGTTCTTTTAGACGTTCTATAAAATCATATCCCCACTCTTTGCAATACTGCATCAATCCATCCGCTATCAACTTCGGAAAATTTGTACATGGAGGTTCATAGTCGAATATTGATAACTGCTTATATTCCATTCTTATTTCTAGGTTCCTCCTTTTCTAAATCCTACTATTTACAATCATGTTGTTCCTTAAATTTTTCTTTTGTCTTACAGCTTCCGTCTTCATACTCTTCTGGAACAGGAGCGCTATCAAAACATTCATCAAAAAATTCACAAGTTACACATTCTACCAGTCGTTCCTTATCACTTTTCATTAATTACCCCCTAAATTCTTTATTGACTTTCTACCTAAAGTCTTTATAATTTTATTTATAGCCCTTTCCTTAGTAGGTTAAAAATTTTATATAAGGAAGGATGATGCGTATGTCTAATCGTGACATTTTAGGTGTATTATCAATTGTATTACAACTATTAGCGTTGCTTTGTAGATAACCATTATCCCGACCCAAATTTATGTTACCGAACGGGTATGGGGCTATTTTAGCTAAATCCTAACTTCATCAGCCCAAACAGTTCCAGTGCATCCCCATTTATAACCATACCAATAGCAGTATTTTCCACTCAAAACCGGATATTCTTGACACTCCAATTCATATGGGGCTATCACCTTGGCCTTATAAACGCCATTTGGTACTTTCCCATACTTTTTCCTTATTCTCACGCTTTCTCTGTTGCTGTGCTCGACTTTAATTACAGCGATATCTCCGATTTCTAGTCTCATTAACGGGTGCATCCAGTCATATTCTATTTGTTTCATATTCCCTTCACCCTCTAAATTCAAATATCTTCATCGTCATAAATTATCCCGTTGGATGCTTTTGTTTCTTCCTCGTAGTCGCAATTCTGATCTAACAATTCTATTAAATCGTCCACATCCGAAAAATAAAACATCATGCCATTCAGTCTTACTTGTACTCCCATGCTTCTCCTCTCCTAAACCCTAATTTTTACCATAAATACCGCCCAATCTGGCAGCCTTTTCCATTTCCAAAGTCCGCTTTTATCGTGCAACCGTCAGCACCTACATACATACTTGTAATCTGCTCCATGTTGATAATTGACTTCTTATCAATGCTCTCCATGCATTCTGAAAACTTTCGATTACTTCCATATCCGACATAACCTTTCCCCCTTTCTTATATCATGTCACCCAGAATGCGGGCCGACTGAAATTCTCTCTGGCCTTTTTCGTCTTCCAATCTCTTTTCCTGCCTAAAGCAATAAGCAGTTCCTTTCTCTGCTCTGCTTTCAACTTAAATCCATGTTTATCCTTTGCTCAATCCTTTCCATGCTTCACCCCTTTTACACTTTATAAAAAAATCCCCTGATAAGATGGTTCTGCAGACCCTTTAGGTACACCAAATACATGGTACAGATTGCAAAAGGATTCCCTGCCTCTGGTATGCGCCATAGTATGATGTATCCGGCAAAGCGCTATAATTTCATTTTTGCTGTCATCATAATGCATCCTATCATTTCCCATACCTATTGCGTCCAAATGATGAATATCTGCAGGTCTGCCGCAAATACAACATTTTTTATGATGGATGCAACTCACCATGTAGTTAAATATATCTCCCGTTCTCTCAAGACCACTCTCACGAAGCGGAATACTATTTTCCAAGGCGAAGTCTATTATAATGTCCAAAAACTGTCTGGCCGTCTCAATAGAGCATGTGGCCAGACTAAACATTTCTTTCCCAGTCTTTTCTATGTACAGGTACTTCATCCGTGCTTTTAGTTCATCCGGATAATAGCCTGTCCAGGCGGAAATATCACTCATCATGGCATAGATCTTTTTCCTCTGCTCCGGAGTAATAAACCGCCCATCAAAAACTGTCAGCTCCGCACTCCTGCTGCACTTTCGTTCCAACATCTCTTTCAACTGGCTTCCTGCTGCCCTCGCCCGAATTTCGGTGCTTCCGTTCCTCAGCTCCGCCTGCATAATTTCCACTTCCATCTGATTCACCCCTCGCCCTCTGACAATCACACTTTTCATCCGAATCTAAATTGGCTCCGCAGAAAGGGCACACCTTGTAAAAAGGCATTCACAATCCCCTCCTTTTCTGCTATAATTGGATTAAGTTCCAAATAGGCCCTTTCTGCTTCCCGGCACGGGGCTTATTTTATTGCTTGTCCTTTCTGGCCACTCATGCGGTGGCCTCCTGTTTATCTTCTTTCGGTTCAAGTATGATCTGAATATCATACCCTTCTTGCTCTCCCAGGAGCTCCGCAAGAAGATCTACAGCTTTCTGTATATCCAATCCTTCCATACTGCTGCCCCTTTCCTTTTTTTAATTGTATGTATCACTGGTTGTACATCTTTACAGGTGCGCATCTGTAATGGAGCCACCGGGATTCGAACCCGGATTCAGAGATTGGGGGAGGACTGATGCTCTGCCTATTGAGCTATGGCTCCGAAGCCCCGAAGGGCTTTTCTTTGTGATTCTTGCTTCCTCGTTTTCTCCCTCTGTGATATAATTCTTGTACAGGTTATTGCAGTAGCCGAGTACATAAGAAAGGAATATCTCTATGCAACTAACTAAAGATGCTAAATCCATTCTGTTTACCCTATATAAGGAATATGTTGATCGCAGAAAACACGGTTTTTCCAAAACCTTTTCTAAAAATTTTGAAAGTTCCAAATCCGTCCATGAAAAATACTTTCCCAATTTAATATTTGAGGATGTTGATGGTACACTTTGGGAACTTTCTGATAATAATTTCATTGACGGCTTTTCTGCTGATGGTTATATGTATACCTGCTGCTTATCCGATTACGCAATTTCTACATTGGAATCTCAACCCAAAGAAATCTTTTTAAGCATCGCTGAATTTATCAGCAAGTTTATTCCATAATTCCCAATCATCAGCCATTAAATCTTCTGCTGTCGGATTCCAGTTCCGGCAGGAGGATTTTTCTTTGCCATCTTGATATTTGACTACAATACAGTTGTCATATGAATTAGTTGGTCTAATGAAAACATTGGAAAATCCTTTATCACTCCATATTCCTTTTCTGTAGATCATTCCTCCCTGCTCCATAGCCAATTTCACGGCCTCCGATATCACCACCTATACCACCTCCTTCCCTAAATAATATCTGTCCGCTGGTTCTCTTTTGTGATATAATTCTCTGTACAGGCTATTGCTATAGCCTAGTACAAAATACAAAGGAGATATCATATGGATATATCTACAAAAGTCAACATAGCACTTAGCATTCTTTCATTTATTCTCGCTTTAATTTCTTCGATTACCGTCATTATGACTTTGTATCAAAATAAAAAGCTAATTAAACAAAACAATCAAGCACTCGAAACTTCTCTCCGCCCTTACATATCAATTTTTTTTGGACAACATTACAATCTGTGAGCAAAGCACTTTTTTTGTTTTTAAGAATTTCGGAAACTCTACTGCAACAATTACAAAGTTTATATATGATGAGGTTCTAAAAGCCACCGATCAAGGCCATGAACTTTTTTCACAACAATTTGACAATGTTCTAAATATATCTCTGGCTCCAGGTCAATCAAAGATTCTGTACTATGATGTGACAAAACTTCTAGTCGATGAACTCAATTTTACTATTGGCTACACGAGCTCCGGAAAATACTATGAAGAAACTACAAAAATAAATGTGAAAAATTATGCCCATATCCCAGTTACACGTCCCGAATCTCACATCGCAGATGGGTTCGAGCGTCAAGTTCAAACTTTGCGAGAAATAACTGAACGCCTTATTTGATTAAGCGAGTATAAGCGCCACCAGTGCTGCTATCGCCCATGCCAGCAGCACTGGCGGGAAAGCTTTATCACATATTTTAAGAACTTTATCTCCATATTTATCTACAAATTTACTAAGTTTACTGTCCTCATCACTTATTTTTTCAATTATTTCTGACATTCTTTTCACCTATACCACCTCTTTCCTATAATGGTCTGTTCGCTGGCTCTCTTTTGTGATATACTTTATGTGCAGGCTCCTGTCAGAGCTGAGTACACAGAATGGAGTGTTTCTATGAAAAAGAAATTTGATCCCGAAAAAATAGCTTTAGCCATTGTTGCTTCCTCATCTTATCAGCTATCTATATCTGAAAAAATAGAACTGTACATGGACGCTTACGATGAAGCTATCGCTACCCTAAAGGATCTACAACCAGAAGAGGATTCCTAATTAATTTCAGAGAGCATAAGCAATATACGTGCCGCTTCTATTCTGTCACTGCTTCTATCCACATCTTCTTTTAGACCTTGATATGCTCTTAGTGCTGCTATTAATGGAATTGCTACTTTTTTCTTTATTTCAAATACCTCACCTGTTTCATTGCAAGAAATCTTTACTGTTCCATCTCTCTCTGCTCTCATTTCTTGAGTTTCAAACCAGGGATCTCCCACCTATACCACCTCCTTCCCCAACTCCTCCTCCATGTCCTGCCTTGCTTTCAGAGCATTAGCACTGCTCTCAATAATGATTAGGCTTGGACGATCTAATTGTTTCAGAATTTTGATTGTTGATGTAAGTCTATCTTTTTCTTCTTTTACCATAAACATCCTCCTTTCATGTTTCATTGAAAACATTATACGTCCCTATGAAAACATTGTCAAGAACTTTTTTGTTGACTATGTGACGTTTTTGTGATATGTTTATTTCAACAGTTAAAGGAGGTGAAAAAAACGAAAGATCGGATTCACGAATTACGCAAAGCATTAAAAATGACTCAAGAAGATTTTGGAAATAAAATTGGCGTTGCTCGAAACACAATTGCCAATTATGAATGTGGAAGAAGAATACCAACAAATGCTGTTATTAATTCTATTTGCATAATTTTTAACGTTAATGAAGAATGGTTAAAAAATGGTTTTGGTGAGATGTTTAAAGAAATCCCAGAAGAAGATGAAACGGCTGCTCTTCTGTCAGAACTGTTGGAGGACAATGGGAAGACTCCAACCTATGAGTTAATTAAAGGCATCATCCGTACTTACCAGCAATTAGATCCCAAGTCCCAAAATATATTAAATGGGATAATTGAAAAAAGTTTTGAAAATATGAAAAAAGAAGAGAACTAACGCTCTCTTCTCTGTAAATGCCGTTTAATAATTGTGTATAGTTGGATTAGAAACCTGCGATCAGAATTATCAAGCATGTTAATCAAATCCACAATAACCCTTTTGTACTCTTCTCCACTCATATGTACTTGCCTCCTAATACGATATTATTCTCATATCAAAAATACGAGCAAGTACAATAAAATCGCAAGGTTTTCAGCATTTGTCCGGTATATCGGACACAAGAGTGAAGAGTTGATACGGCGATACAATAAGCGCCAGGGAAAGAAGGCATATGGTCCACACTGTGGGATGTGTTTTCCCATTTTCAATATCATTTATCTGTGTTTTACTCACTCCTGACAGCTCACTAAGCTTGCGGACCGACATATTTTGATTTACTCGTAATTCATAGATATGATAAGTTATTTTCATCTTTTCACCTCGGTTTTATTGTTCCCAGGTAAAAAGAAAATATTAGAACATTTGTTCTCTTTCCATGATACTACATAACAGAAAATATTGCAATCGAAACTTTTCATGAAACATAGTAAGATATGCAAAGGAGATACATGTTATGAAATGCCCAAAATGTGGAGGTAACCTCCGTCAAAGCAAAAAAGATCCAAGTTATGGCTTATGCGACAACTGCAAAAAGAAATACAAATGGGTAGAGGAAGTTAAATCTGAAAAAAACAGCAACCTAAAAAAGAAATCCAATCCGAAAGCCATTGTAACAGTAATTATTGTGGGAATTATAGCTCTTTCTATAATATACGCTGTGACTCCTAAAAAGAAAAGTGATGAATATATACAGCAAGCCGATAGTTACTTCGAACAAATTAGTACTCTTGGAGAAAGCTATCAGGACATTTTACAAACTTGTATAGATGGAGAAATAACTACCGATGAATTTATGTCCCAGATGGGAGAGGCCAATAGCCAAATGATACAACTTACATCTGATGTTCTCGCTCTTGACGAAACAAAATATTCAAAAAAAATTGCTGAAATAGGAAATTCATATAACGATATGGCGCATGAAATTATGAATTATATAAATCTTGGAGATTCTTCTGCTATTGATGAAATTTCAAGTCTCGCTGCTGATATTGTTTCCGATATAGAAGAACTTGATACCCTTAGAGCGCAAATAAAAAAATAATGTAACCTTTCGGGGTATCTTGCTTTTCCTTTTTGCATATGCTATAATGCCGATAGGCAAAAAAGAAATGGGAAGTCCATCTGGACGGAAGAACGAATCCCCGAACCGTGTTACCGCACAGTCCGGGGATTCTTCCTTTCTTTTTACAGCGGCAAGGCACCCGCTAGGCTATTCGTTGTCCTTATGGTCGCCATCAAGCCATTTGATGATGTAGTGGCAGGCTACACCAGCCGCAACGGCGGCTAAAAAAGAAATGAGAACTTCCATCCAAACACCTCCTTCCGTTGCCGGATATCGGTTGGACAACATAGTTATTGTACCATAATAATCTATATTTCGACAAGCATTTGAATTCCTGCTGCCATCTGGCCGCAAAATGCTCGACATCGAGCATATACATATACAGGAGGACAATTATGGAAAAACTATTACGTTGTGCCATTTATATTCGTGTCAGCACTTGGGAGCAGGCCACACATGGCAAGTCTCTGACCGCACAAAAAGAATATCTGGAAAGCTATGCTACAGATCATGGAATGACTGTAGTTGGAGTATATGCGGATGAGGGTCAGACCGCCCGGAAAGAGTTAAAAAAACGTAAGGCCATACACACCCTCCTTGCAGATGTAAAGGCCGACAAGATTGACGTGATCCTTTTCTGGCGAATGGATCGCTGGTTCCGGAACGTGTCTGATTTCTACAAGGTCCAGGACATCCTTGATGCTCATGACACACGCTGGGTAGACGTAGGCGAGCCAAACATCAACATGGAGACTAGGGACGGCCGCTTGAGCCTGAATCTGGCTCTGGCCATCGGACAGAATGAGGTTGATACCACCTCGGAAAGAATCAAATTCACAGTAGATAATACCATCAAAAACGGCGGCATGGTGTGGGGGCAGGTTAACCTTCCGCTTGGTTATACTATAGCTATTGTGGACGGGAAGAAATGCATGGTAAAGGATGAAAAGACGGCTCCCATTGTGGAAGAATTCTTTGCTTACTTCCTGAAGCATCAGAAGAAGCGTCAGACCGTGATACATATTCAGGATACCTTTGGCATTCCTTTTTCCTACTCCATGCTTAAAACCATGTTAAGCAGCGAATTCTACATTGGCAAATACCGGGATAATAACAATTATTGTCCCGCCTATCTTACGCTGGAGCAGTGGGAGCAGCTACAGGAAATATCCAAACGAAATATAAAGAGCACTCCATCCGGAAGAATCTATCTCTTTACCGGACTCATGCGTTGCCCCCTATGTGGCCAGAGACTTGTCGGAACCGGCTGCCAATCCATCATCAACCGAAAGACCGGAGAAAAGCGTACATACTGCTATTACAGGTGCAACCGAGCACTTATAGACCATATATGTACTTACACCCATAGAATCAGCCAGAATTTGATTGAAGAGTACCTGTTAGAAAATATCAAAGCAGAATATGAAAAATACCAACAGAGTTACATGATTAATCAAAAGAAAAAGATTAAAAAGGGGAAAAATCCGGAACGCATTCGGGAAGAACTGGAACGCCTTAACATCCTCTTCCAGAAAGGCCGTGTTACATATGATTATTACGAAAAAGAATATGCCCGCCTGGAAAAAGAGATTTCCGAAGCATCCATCATTGATTTTCAGCCCTCCAAAGCAGATCCGGACACCCTGCGGCAAATATTGAACGGTGATTTCAAGCAAGTCTACGAAGCTCTGTCTCCGGAGAACCGCCAAGCATACTGGCGAGGAATTATCAAAGAAATCGTTTTGACAGAAGATCATCAGATAGATCACGTTATA
This sequence comes from uncultured Lachnoclostridium sp., assembly GCA_948330435.1. Classification (GTDB taxonomy): domain Bacteria; phylum Bacillota; class Clostridia; order Lachnospirales; family Lachnospiraceae; genus Laedolimicola. Next base: position 108,363 of record CAOJBY010000008.1, read on the forward strand.
TTTTTATGATTTGTCTTGTATTAACTATATAACTCCTTTTGGAGCCGACAAAACAATGACCGCTGTTCTCTCCGGTGAAGCAGACATCGGATTCATGGGCTCCGAAGCCTCCATCTATGTTTACAGCCAGAATCCCGATGATTATATTGTAAACTTCGCACAGCTCACCCAGCGTGCCGGTAACTTCCTAGTTTCCAGAGAGCCTATGGAAAACTTCCAATGGTCCGATTTAAAAGGGAAAAATGTTTTGGGTGGACGAAAAGGCGGTATGCCTCAGATGGTATTTGAATATATCCTCAAAAAAAACAACTTGGATCCGGCAACCGATATGACTATCGATCAAAGTATTGACTTTGGAGCCACAGCAGCTGCATTTTCCGGTGGCAGCGGCGATTTTACAGTCGAATTCGAGCCTGGGGCTACCACCCTGGAAAATGAGGGGGCCGGGTATGTAGTGGCTTCTCTGGGTGTAGATTCTGGCTATGTTCCCTATACGGCCTACAGTGCAAAGCAAAGCTATATCAGGGAACATCCGGAACTGGTACAGGGATTTACCAACGCACTTCAAAAGGGTATGGATTATATACAGAACCATACTCCGGAGGAAATTGCCAAGGTGATTGCACCCCAATTTAAAGAAACAGATTTGGATGTAATCACTGCCATCGTAACCAGATACTATGAACAGGACACATGGAAAGAGAATCTGATCTTTGAAGAATCCAGCTTTACTTTGCTTCAGGATATTTTGGAAGAAGCCAAAGAACTGGATGCTCGAGTTCCCTACGAAGATCTGGTAACCACTGAATTTGCAAAGAAAGCTACAGAATAAAAAATTTTGTTAAGCTAAAGAGAGCTCTCCACCCTCTATGAAGCGGGGCTACCATAAAGGCCGCCCCGCTTTTTATTAAATCCATTTTATATCGAGTCCTCTTTTGAATACTCTACACTCAAAAGGCAAAGCCCCAGGGCCGGTGCCATGACTCCTGCCTGCTCTCGCTCCTTAGATTCAAGGATCCGAAGCATTTCTTTGGGCTCACGCTTTCCCATCCCTACCTCCAAAAGCGTTCCTGTGAGAATCCGGACCATGTGGTACAAAAAACCATTTCCCGTAAAGGTTAGAGATAACTCCTCTCCTCTTTGTTCTATCTTAATTTGCTCCAAAGTACGAACTGTTGATTTTTTAAGCCGCTTATTGGCACAAAATGCCCGAAAATCATGAGTTCCACATAGTAACCCAGCAGTTCTTTTCATTCTTTCTATATCCAGAGACTCTTTTACCTGATACAAATATCTCCGTTCAAAAACATTGGGTATGGAACTATTCCAAATGCGATAAATATAGGTCTTGCGAATGGCATGAAGCCTGCTGTGAAATCGTCCTTCCACTTCCTCCGCTTTTAAAACCGCGATATCCTTCGGAAGATATTGATTTATCATATTTTGCATTTCTTCACAGGATATCATAGCATTTGTATGAAAATTGGCCACTTGTCCAGCCGCATGGACACCCGCATCTGTCCTGCCAGAGCCCTGAAGTTCTATGGATTCTCCCAGCATACGCTCCAGCACCCTTGTCAGCTTTCCCTGAATCGTCTGCTCTGTGTGCTCCTGGCTTTGCCATCCACTGTAGCGTGTCCCATCATATTGGATTAAAAGTCGAATATTCCTCATAAAATTTCTTTTCCTTTCAGGCCCTTTTCCATATCGCATTATTGCTCTTCAAGGGTGCTTTCTACTGCCTCATCTCTGTTTTGATCCAGTCTTCCGACTCTGCTAACCGTTCTCTCAATGCCATCTCGTTCTCCTGACCCACCGCCTTTTTCATCCACTCATATTCATCCAAAAGCCCTTGTCCATGAGGTACACGATAGGCCCCCGAATCACTACCCAAGCCAATCCGTGCACCCTTTTCAAAGGCAAAACGTATACTATTCATCTGACGATTTAAAATCTGCCTTACCTGCTCGTCCGGAAAGCGTCCACAACCCAGGAGATTTCCCGTGGGAGCCAGCGTGGGAATCCAGATGGTTTTGCTTTTTGCTAAAAGTTCCAGGGTATCACGTTCCAGATAATTGCCATGTTCCAGAGTATCGACTTCCGCCTCTATGGCTGCCCGTACAGTCTTATCTCCATTTCCATGTGCCATAACACACATACCTTCCTCATGAGCAATGTGGAGCATCCAACAAAGTTCCTCCCGTGATATTCCCTCCTCCGTGAGCACCCCAAAAGCATCGAATTTCATGATTCCGCTGATCATAATTTTGATAAAATCAGCTTCCTCTTTTTTAGCTCTCCTCACTAACTCCACATATTCTTTCCAGTCCGAAAAAGAATATCCCACAATTCCTCCATAATGTCCCTTTTTATGAATAGCAAAAACCGGCGTACGATAGTCAATCCCATACTCCGGTGCCAGTTTTTTTGCCCTGCGAGAGACACCCAAAGCGTCTCCTCCATCCCGAACAAATGTAATTCCCAGTTCCTTCCACTTTCTAAAGTGAGCCCGAATAACTTCTTCTTTTATCCCGTCCCTATGGAGGCTGACAGCCTCTTTATAGTTCTTCCCATCCATAATAATATGAGCATGACATTCCCCAAACATCCTTTTTTATCCCTCTTTTTTTCCTAGTTTAATACAAATCTTTTTTAAAAGCAATGCCGAACCGTTATTCCCTCATGTCATAAATTCGATGCCATTCTTTTGTAGCATCATCCCGAACACATTCGCTTCGGTTCCGGTAAAGAAATTTTACAAGTTGATAACAGTCAATCCAAATCTCTGAGGAACCCTCCTTCTGGGATTCGTCAAAAATCAATTGGATCCCAAAATGCAAGTGTACCTGATCAATGTTGTTCACATCCTCTTTGGCACTATAGCCTGTGTGTCCCATATAACCGATTACATCTCCGGCCTGTACTATGCTTCCCTCTTTCAAATCCAGTGCATATGGAAACCCCTGACGCAAATGGGCATAATAATAATAGCGTTTTTTATCAAAGCTGCGAATCCCAATACGCCAGCCTCCGTACTGGTTCCAGCCTAGGGCCTCCACATAGCCGGACTCCACGGCGATAATCGGTGTGCCAACCTGCCCCATCATATCATGCCCCAGATGCTGCCGCCGATATCCATAACTCCTGGCCACTCCAAAATCATCATAATCACTATATGGGAAGTCTTTCGCTATTGGCAGAAAGGCTTTCAAGCCATACCTCTTTTCCCATACGAAGCTGTTTTCAGCTTCAGTTGTTTCCGCAGCAGCCTGAATCTCATACTCTCCTACCATACCGCCCAAGACAGCCGTATACGCCTCCAAATAGTAATTGTAATACTTTAAGTTGTCCGTCAATTCTTCTATGGTCTTTCCCTTTATCAGCTCTTCGGCCGCCTCGTCTAAACAGTCATTGATCTGATTTTCATTCGAAAATTCTCCCCCAGTTTTGGCAGCCGCATATGCCAGAAGTTCAATCCAGTTTAAATGTACCTGCTCCCCATAGGTGTCCCGATCGTATTCATAAGCTTTTCCAAGTGCATCGGATGATACCTTAAAATCTACCCATTTTATAAATTCTCCCGCCTGCTCCCCTGTCTCTGCCACAGTAGTTATCAGGCAAAGTACTTCCCTGTTTTTATAGACATAGGCGGCCGACAGACCTGCCAAAAGTAACATTTCAAAGAGGATTAATCCTCTGAAAATTTTATCATTTTTCATAAAAAATCGCACTCTTTTTCATTATTATATTTTATTCAAATAACACTGTAAAAAGACTTGAAAACCTGCAAAAAATCCCTCGAAAAAGCAATAAATTTCGTTGACAGCTTTTCCCTTTTATGATAATCTATATCCAGTCGCTGCTTTTTTCAGCAAGACACTTTTTAATATTTTCGGAGGTATCGCAATGCAAGGTACAGTTAAGTGGTTCAACAATCAAAAGGGTTACGGCTTCATTTCTGACGAGCAGGGAAACGATGTGTTCGTACATTACTCCGGCATCACCATGGATGGTTTCAAGTCCCTGGAAGAAGGTCAGGCTGTTGAGTTTGACGTCGTAGACGGTGCAAAAGGACCACAGGCTACTAATGTAACACGAGTTTAATCAGCCTAATTATCCGTCTGTGCGTCTTATTTTATAGATCGCATTATATAAAAGATAAAAGCAACTGGTTAACGCACAATTGAAAGAAGTCGCTTTGACAGGAGGATCTGTCAAGGCGGCTTTTTCTTGTTATGCTTTTCTTGTATAAAGTTCTTTTCTTTTTTTCCAATTCTGCTATAATAGATTTCGTATTTTAAACATAGCAAAATGAATGAGGAGAGCTATTATGGAACATTTATACATACCTAAGAGTTATCAGTCACAACTCAGTCTGTACGATACCCAGGTTGCTATCAAAACGGTCAAAGACTTCTTCCAGCAAAGTCTGGCAGAGCAACTCTATCTTTTACGGGTATCTGCACCCCTTTTTGTCCCCCCAGAGTCAGGTCTCAATGACAATCTGAATGGTATAGAACGTCCTGTTATCTTCGGAATCAAAGAGCAAAAAGAGCGTCCGGTGGAGATCGTCCACTCTCTTGCAAAATGGAAACGCAATGCCTTAAAGCAGTATGGCTTCCACATCGGAGAAGGGCTGTATACAGATATGAGTGCCATTCGTCGAGATGAAGATACAGATAATATCCATTCTATCTATGTAGATCAGTGGGATTGGGAAAAAATTATTCTCAAAGAGGATCGAAACATTGATTATCTGAAAGAAACCGTTCGGAAAGTATATAAAGCCTTAAAAAAGACAGAAAAATATATGTCCATCCGTTATGATTACATTGAAGAGATCCTTCCCAGGGATATTTTCTTTATTACTACCCAGGAATTAGCCGATCTGTATCCGGACAAAACTCCCAAAGAGCGAGAGGATCTGATTGCCAAAGAAAAAGGTGCTGTCTTTCTTATGGAGATTGGCGATAAACTGGCTGATGGAAAGCCCCATGACGGACGGGCACCGGACTATGATGACTGGCATCTGAATGGTGATATTATCGTATGGTATCCCGTTCTTGATCACGCACTGGAGTTGTCCTCCATGGGTATCCGTGTGGATGAAGAGGCATTAAAGCGGCAATTAAAGCTGGCCGGCTGTGAAGAACGGGCAGAACTTCCTTTCCAGAAAGCGATTCTGGAGCAGAAGCTTCCCTATACTGTGGGGGGCGGAATCGGGCAGTCCCGAATCTGTATGTTTTATCTGCGTAAGGCTCATATTGGAGAAGTACAAGTATCTATCTGGCCGGAAGATGTCCGCAAGACAGCCAAGAAGCATGGAGTTATTCTTCTGTAGAATCTTCTGATATCTAGTACATTATTGCATTAATTTTAAAGTAAATAATGCAATAATGTACTAGCATTTGACTATTTCATACAAGCTGTCTGGTATGGAGGTATCACGAAATAAAACATCCGTCATTTGTGTCTTATTTCCCGACACCCCCTAGTTAATATTATATCTAATTTTTTCGTAATCCTTTCGGATAATGATTCTTCACCATCCCTCCCGCCTGCTTGCCCCAACCTATGGAATACCCATCCACAAGCATAAGCTGCCAGCCTTTTTCCCCCAATCTCTCAAAAACTCCACCTCTTAAATATTCTTTCGCTTCCTCCACATCCAGGCTGCAGCGGCAAGATACATCCTGGGGCTTTAATGCCAGGGCTAATGCATGAGCAGGCTCAAACCGATTCTTTTTCACGGTTCCCAAGTGAAGCCCTGGTCGTAGGATTTTTATACCCTTTAAAGGAAATGCTTCCGGTAAAAGATACAATTGATCTCCAAAGAGCACCGGGATGCCTTCCAATTCACGGTGTAAAAATTCCTTTTTAAAGTCTTTATAAAGCTTCCATATGCTTCGCTCTACAGTCTGCATCTTCCATGAAGATTCCCTTGATGCCATTTCGCCTTCCTTTTGAAGAACTGCAACAAAATGTCCTTCCCCATTCAGACGGTGGGGCCAAAGTCGAAAAGTATCCGCTGTTTCCGGCCTGGCACCAATCCATTCCGGCCTTCCTTTGGAAAAAAGCTTATTGGCTGATACCTTTTTGAGAGAAAACTCCGGATAACTGTCTAAGAACGCACTGATGCTCCCCTCATTTTCCTCCGGTGCAAAGGTACAGGTAGAGTATATTAGAGTTCCTCCCGGACGAAGCATTCCTGCCGCTTCCTTAAGAATCTCTTCCTGTCGTCTGGCACACATGGATATATTCTCCGGACTCCATTGCAGAGCCGCCTGCTCCTCCTTTCGGAACATTCCCTCACCGGAACAGGGAGCATCCACCACAATGCGATCAAAGAATTCTTTAAAACGCTCTGCCAGGCTTTCCGTCTTCTCATTCGTCACAATACAATTGGTAATTCCCATCCGTTCAACATTGGAAGAAAGAATCCTCGCTCTGGTCGGATGTATCTCATTGGAAACAAGAAGCCCCTCACCTTTCATAGATACTGCCAGATGGGTTGTCTTTCCTCCCGGTGCGGCACACAGATCCAGTATACGCTCCCCGGGCTTTGCATCCGCAAGAGTTCCCACTGCCATAGCACTGGGTTCCTGTATGTAGTAAAGTCCGGCTTCATGATAGGGATGTTTTCCCGGCCGTTCTTCCTTTCCATAATAAAAACCGGCCTTTGTCCAAGGGACCTGGCATAGTTCAAAAGGACTCAGCTTCAGGAAATCTTCGAGTGTTATCTTAAGCTCATTTACCCGGAGAGCCTGAGCTGTCTCACGATTCCAGCTCTCTAAAAACTCTTCATATTCCTCACCCAAAAACCGTTCCATCCGCTCCTTGAATTCCTGTGGCAAAGTCATGTCAGCCATTTCCTTTCACTCATCTTTCAATCGTTGAATTTATAGTATACTTTCTGCAAGAGACAGCAGGCTTATTCATTATCAGCCCCCAAGCTTTGGTTATTTTTCCTCGCACACCTGGAAAATGTAAAACTTCAGGTAATAAGATTCATCCGCCGCCCAGAGAATCGGATGATCCGGAGCCTGGGTGCGATATTCAACCTGACGCAGACGTTTATGAACACTTTTAGCTGCCTGATGAAGCGTCTGTGTAAATAACTCATAGTCCATAAAGCGGGAACAGGAACAGGTGGCCAAAAAACCGCCGTCCCTGATAAGCTTCATACCCCGCATATTAATTTCCCGATAACCTTTTACCGCATTTTTTACAGAACTGCGTGACTTCGTGAAAGCGGGTGGGTCCAAAATCACTACATCATAGCGTTCCCCTTTCTCTTCAAGTTCCGGAAGCAAATCAAAAACATCGGCACAGAGAAACTGAACACGATCCTCTAAATGATTCAGGTCTGCATTCTTACGTGCTTGTTCTACTCCCAGTTCTGAAGCATCCACACCCAGAATCTCTCTGGCTCCGGCTATTCCTGCATTGAGGGCAAAGGAGCCTGTGTGGGTAAAGCAGTCCAGCACTCTTGCATCTTTGCAAAGTCTCTGTATTGCCAGCCGGTTATATTTTTGATCCAGGAAAAATCCCGTCTTTTGTCCGTCTTTCACATCTACCAGATAACGGACACTATTTTCCTGAATCTCCACATTGGTATCGAAAGGTTCACCAAGAAACCCCTTATGCCGTTCCATTCCCTCTTTCTCTCGTTCCTTTGCATCACTTCGCTCATAAACACCACGAATCATAATCCCATCCTCTGCCAGAATTTCTTTCAGAAGACAAATCAGCATCTCTTTCATCCGATCAATTCCCAGTGCCAGAGATTGAACCACCAACACATCGGAAAACTTGTCCACAATGAATCCTGGAAGGAAATCTGCCTCTCCAAAAATCAGGCGGCAACTACCTATATCCACCGTCCGCTTCCGATAGTTCCATGCATTTTGAAGACGCATACGCAGGAATGCTTCATCTATTTCCTGATCCTTTTTTCGTGTCATCATACGGATCCGGATTTTGGAATGGGTGTTGATGAATCCCCTTCCCAGGCAATATCCGTCAAAATCATGGACCAATACCAAATCACCATTTGTAAAGCTTCCCATGACAGACGCTATCTCGTTGTCATAGATCCATAAACCGCCAGCCTTAAAGGCACGGCCCTCGCCTTTTTTCAAGGTTACGATTACATGCTCCATCTATATCCCCTCTTCTTCTTTCCTCTTCGTACAGTGTCACCCCCGCAATCAGTCTTCCACGCCATTTCTGGCACAGATATCCTTTACGCAGCACTTGTCACAATAGGGCTTGGTCCGAGCCGTACACACGTCTCTTCCATGATACACCAGACGGTGGCAGAAGTCGCTTCCCTCCTCCGGGGGAATCAGCTTCCAGAGAGCCATTTCCACCTTTTTGGGATCCTTGCAATTGTCCACCAGGCCCATGCGGTTTGAAAGGCGAATGCAATGGGTGTCTGTCACAATGGCAGGTTTTCCAAACACATCACCCATAATGAGATTTGCACTCTTCCGTCCTACACCGGGCAGTTTTAGAAGCTCCTCGAAAGTTGTGGGGATATTTCCCTCATACTGCTCCATAAGAACTTTCATGCAGGCACTGATATCCCTGGCCTTGCTGTGCCCCAGGCCGCATGGCTTTACAATGGCTTCAATATCCTCCACCGGGGCTTCTGCCAGTGATTTGACATCGGGGTATTTTTTGTAGAGATCTTTTACAACTACATTTACACGGGCATCGGTACACTGGGCTGCCAATCGGACACTGACTAGCAGCTTCCAGGCCTGGTTGTAGTCCAGGGTGCAGTCTGCGTCAGGGTATTCCTTTTTTAATCTGGCTATCAGCTCCAGGGCCAGTTTTTCTTTTGTCATAATAGTTTTCTTCCTCCTTATACTGCCATAATTCTGCTATGTATCACAATTTACTTTTAGTTCGTCTATAATCATCTGTTTCCTCCTAATTGTTTTAATTATATAATGTCATCTGGTCACTTTCCAGTAGTTTTTGAAATTTTGCAACCGTATTAATATCCTTCGCAACCCGGAATATGGAAAGACAAACTATTTAAAAAGTTCCCGGCATATGACATATATCTTGTTATTCCCATCCCTCTTTTCCAGGTCATATAAGTATGTTCCTGTGTCCCAAAAGTTTCCGGCCACAGATTATAACGCCTTTCATCTCCATCCACCGTTATAAAATTATGATATCTCTCATCTAAATCTCTTCCTTTATACAAAAATTCTATCATATTCTCTTCACTATGGTTTTCATAAAAAGTATCCTCAAATCCCTCTTCTGAGCATACCTCCCGCCAATATGCGAACGGATATCCCTCCTGGCCCGTCATTCCATTTTTCATATACTCTATGTCCGGAGGGAATGTGTCCCACTGATTCAGCATTTCTACCGTTTCATCCAGATAGGCAAACTCATAGATTTTATCATCTGTTACATAGTAATACCCCAAAGGGAAAAAATCACAGGCATAACAGCATTTCCAATATGTAATATCATTATGCTCCTGACATTCTCCCTCCAAATCCGTCAAAAAAATCTCATAACAATTTCCCAACTTTATTTCCGGGAGTCCTCTCACTACCAGGATTCCGGTTCCCGAAAATACTCCATCCGCATAATTTAATTCACAAAAGACTTCCATTCTCTTTTCTGTTTTATCCATTGAAAACCAAAAAGGATTCTTATGTGTAGGTGTAAAGAAATTCTCAACAGTCTGGGAAGCATGTTCGTGAAGTAAGGAGAGAGATTCCTCTGCCCGGACTCTTTCCGCTTCATCTTCCGCCATTTTTTCTAACTCCTCTGCCGCTTTTCTTTCTTCCTCTTCTGCCTTTATCTTCTCCATCATTGCTTTCCGATCTGCTTCCTCCGCTTCCCTTACCGCAGCATCCGCAAAACTCAAAAAGGCATCCTCTTTCATCTGTCCATCATAGAAATCTGCCTTGTCCATCTTCCACAAACATAAGAATACCAAAATCAGGCAAAGGCTTATTCCCCCTACTCTTCCATGTTTTTTCACCAATTGTCCCTCCCTGAACCATACAATTCATCGAAACACACTCGGCCCATACCTCTTCCCCAAATAACAGCCCGAGTTTAAAATCAAATATATCATGCCAAAGCATCAAGCCTGCATATTTTATCCCTTTCAAACGTCAAAAATCCAAAAAACTCCCAAAAATTCAAATTTCCATACTTCCGAAATCCAAAAAACCTGCTATAATAAAGTTATTCCAACAAAATCCATCAGAGGTGATTTTTATGGTAAATGCAATTTCCGGTATCAATTCCTGCTACAATATCTACCGCCCCTCCCGCATCGCCGGTTTGGCGGCAGACCAGACAGTCCGGACACAGCAAATTAAAAATTCAGGCACGTTTTTAACGCTGCATCGGGGTGCTGACCCGGAAACTCCCATTCAGCCCATTCGCCCCGTTGTTCCCGTCAATCCGGACACGGCTACGCCTGTCATTTCATTCGCCGCACCCTCACAGGCAGAGACCTATGCCGCAGAGCAGGCTGTGCGATTCCGAATCCAATATGCGGATTCCGCTACGCAGGCTTCCTCCGGACACATGTTGGGTACTGTCTCTCAGTTCTCGGGAAACCCTGGGCTTCCTGCAGGCATCAGCTATGACCCTGCGGAAATGGCCGTGCGGATGCGGATTCAATACATGGATCCTGCCACAGAAGCAGGCACCTACGGCCAGGCAGTAGGCGATTCCACTCAGGCAACAGGCATCGAAAGCACCCAAAAAGCCAGTGAAGAGGGCCGCTGTGAGACCTGTGAAAAACGCAAATATCAGGATGGCTCTGATGACCCCAGTGTTTCTTTCCAGACTCCCACTCAGATTGATCCGGATACAGCCACCGCTACTGTTCGAGGACATGAGATGGAACATGTATTTCATGAACAATCCAGGGCAGAACGGGAAGACCGCAAGGTAGTGAGCCAAAGTGTAAGCTTACATACGGATATTTGTCCGGAATGCGGCAGGGTATATGTATCAGGCGGTACAACCCGGACTGTTACAAAGGCAGATAACGATCCGGAGACTGTCCTTTCTGATAATCTCAAAAATGATAAAAAATAACCATGTAAAATGTAAATAAGAACTTTGGGGAAATAAGACAGAAGACTTTTCTGCCAGCCGGACACTGGATGCCAGAAAAGTCTTCTGTCCTACTTCCTAACAATCTGCTAATATGCAATTCGCTCTACAAAAACTCAACAACCAGTTCTCGTTCCCCAATCGTATCCTCAAACAATCCCACCAGAAGTATTTGAATCTGATTTTTGGCATTATCTATGAGCCTTTCCATATCCCCATGCTCTCGGACATCCGCCTTGGCACTCTCCAGAGTCTCCAAAAGATCCTCTTTTTTCTCCCAATTGAACAGGGCAAACTTTTCATCATAAAACTGAATGGAGTTTTCATCTATAGAGATATCCAAAATCTCGATCTTTGGAACCATGATCTTCACCTGGGTATCCGTAATCCGGGATTCCACCTTTGACAGATCAATCCCCGCCTTTACCTCCGCCCGATAAATCATAGAAAATTCCTTTTTTGTAATAAAAGGAATCGAACCCTCCGAATAACGGACCAATCCATTGTAGGTCAGCCTGGCAGAAGTCAATTCACTGGCATCCTCCAACTTGTCGCTGATAAATGAACTTGTAATCTCCGGTTCATCCTCCTTTGAAAAATGCATGACCAGAAAAACAGTGGTGCCTGCAATCACCAATACAATCAAAAGATAAATGGCTGCTTTTATAACCCCTCCACTCTTCTCTTTTGTGTTTTCCCTCATAAGGCTTTCCTCCCAAATGAACAGAATTTATTAGCAACATTTTACCATAGGATATCACCAAAAGGAATAACTATATTTTTTCTAAAATGCTGTCCCAAATGCCGTAAAACGCAAAAAAGAAAGGCCCCTGCTCTTCGCAGAAGCCTGTAGTTTCGAGGGAGTGGGGGCACCCTTTCGGGTACCCCCGAGTGTTATGAATGAAATACTGATATGTGTTCTTGCTACATTCTTAATATAACAAAGAATTGTGACCAATCTATGTCCAGCTTCTAAAAAAAGAATAAAGTAAATTAAGAAATTCTTACGAAAGCCGAAAGAAAGTCAAAACCAGTATAAAAGCCCGATTTTACAGCATATTCGTCGGCCGGACACCGACATTTCTACAGCATCCCTGCTCCCTGTCCAATGTCCACCACATAGAATTCTGCCTTAATTCCCGTGCGTTTCTCATAAGCAGAGCCAACTGTCTCAATAAATGCATCCACCTGATCATTTTCCACAATGCTGACTGTACAGCCGCCAAAGCCGCCCCCAGTCATACGAGAACCCAACACACCGGGGAGCTTCCAGGCTTCCTCCGCCAATATATCCATCTCCGGGCAGGATACCTCATAATCATCACGCAGAGACACATGAGAAGCATTCATCAACTTGCCAAAAGCTTCGATATCATTCTCTTTCAAAGCCTTTACCGCATCCAGTGTTCGCTGATTCTCATACACTGCATGCTTAGCCCGCCTTTGTTCCACAGAATCCTTAATTGCATTCTTATGTACTTCAAACGCTTCGATGTCCAGATCTCCCAGAGTCTCAATAGCCACCACACTCTGAAGCTGCTTCAGGGCCGATTCGCACTGTTGACGGCGTACATTATACTCGGAGCCTACCAGACTGTGCTTTACATTGCTGTTGGCTATGACAATGCGGGCATGATCAAGCTTTACTGATGCATATTCATAAGACAGATCCGCCGTATTTAAGAAAATGGCATGATCCTTTTTTCCCATAGCACTGGCAAACTGATCCATAATGCCGCAGTTCATACCATTAAAGTTGTTCTCGGAATACTGTCCAATCAAGGCAATTTCCACCTGGCTTACTTCTATCTCAAAGAGGTCACGCAAAATCACGCCGGTCAATACCTCCAGGGATGCAGAAGAAGACAATCCGGAACCGTTGGGAATGTCTCCCGCAATTACAACATCCATTCCGGAGGGAACCTGATAGCCCTTTTTGCCAAAAGCCCAGATAACCCCCTTTGGATAATTGGTCCAGCCGGCCTCATCCTTGCACACCAGATCCGTTAGGCTGGTCTCAATCACGCCTGCTCTTTCAAAGTTCATGGAATAAAACCGCAGCTTGTCATCCTCCCGCTTTCTGGCTGCTCCATAAGTCCCCATTGTGAGTGCACAGGGAAATACATGTCCCCCATTGTAATCTGTATGCTCGCCAATTAGATTCACCCTTCCTGGTGCAAAATAGGTACGAATATCGCCCTCTCCTCCATACAATTCCGCAAATTTCTTTAAAACCTGATCTTTCATTCTAAAAAATCCTCCGCTTTTCCAAAATGTTTTCTATCCGCAACTCTTCAAGATTTTCGTATCTTAAAATGCCGCAAGAATCAAAGAGTATTTATGTTTTCAGTATAATAAAAAAAAGAGCGTCTGTCCACACAGACGCTCACAAATATTAAAATTTATAAAATTTTGGATAAAAAGTCTTTTAACCTGGGATCCTTTGGATTCTCGAAAAACTCCTTAGGTGTATTCTCCTCCTTAATGACCCCTTCATCCATAAAGATCACCCTGGTACCCACTTCTCTGGCAAAGCCCATCTCATGGGTCACAACCACCATGGTCATACCGTCCCCGGCAAGCTGCTTCATCAACTCCAAAACCTCCCCTACCATCTCCGGGTCAAGAGCTGAGGTCGGCTCATCAAACAGCATCACCTTGGGCTTCATGGCAAGGGATCGCACAATAGCAATTCGCTGTTTCTGACCTCCGGAAAGCTGAATAGGATAAACATCCGCCTTATCCTCCAGATTCACAAGCCGAAGAAGCCGCATAGCTTCTTCCTCCGCCTCCGACTTGGACATCAGCTTCAGTTGAACGGGAGCAAGCATAATATTCTTTTTCACCGTCAGATTGGCAAACAGATTAAAATGCTGAAACACCATGCCCATATGGCGGCGTACCTTATTAATATCAACAGAGGGTGCCGTAATCTCCTCCCCGTCAAAGGTAATAGTTCCCCCATCGGGCTGCTCCAGAAGATTCAGACAGCGGAGAAAGGTAGACTTACCGGAACCAGAGGGTCCTACAATCACGACTTTCTCTCCCGGCTCAATATGGGCATCAATATGGGAAATAACCTTGTTATCCCCAAAGCTTTTCGACAAATCCTTAACGTATATCACTCTGTCTCAACCTCCTCTCCATCTTCCCAAGAAGCCAGCTTAAAAGCATAACCATTGCCAGATACATCAAAGCGATGGCAATAAATGGCACCAAAGCCTGATATGTATTGGCCTGTATAATCATAGCCCCCTTGGTCAAATCCTTAAGGCCGATTACCGTCACAATGGAAGTTTCCTTAAGCAGTGTGATTAGCTCATTTCCCAGAGCCGGAAGAACATTTTTAAAGGCTTGCGGAATAATGATATAACGCATGGTAGTCACATAATTAAGACCAAGAGAGCGTCCCGCTTCCATCTGGCCCTTGTCGATAGACATAATGCCGGAGCGGACAATCTCTGCCACATAGGCACCGGAATTAACACCAAAAGCCAGTACCGCACAGCGGATCAGGTTGCCGTCCGTGGCCCGGGTAGCCCCCGGAAACAGAACCGGCCAAATAACAAACCACATGATCAGGAGCTGTACCATCATAGGCGTTCCCCGGACTACCGTCAGGTAAAACTTGCAAATTCCATTGAAAATACGAAGCAGAAGCCCTCGTTTTTTCTCCGGCTGCTGATCGTGGGCGGATCGGATAACTGCTACCAACACTCCCAAAATAACACCTAAAACCAGTGCAAGCACAGTCACCAGAAGCGTTATTCGAATTCCTTTCAAAAAATACATATAATTATTTTTTAATATAAATGTTTGATAAAAGCCTTTCTGTACGCCTTCCCACCATGTTCCCATGCGTTCCCTGGCCCCCTTTCTTCTATTGGCGAAATAACGGAAAAAGGGGGGATGTCCTCTCTGAGACATCCCCCCTGATGCTCCTTTTATTCAGCTTTGATGTATTTATCCAAAATCTTCTGAATGGAACCGTCTTCCTGCAACTCTTTCAATGCCGCATTCAATGCATCCAGAAGTGCCGTATTCTCCTTTGATACAGCGGCAGCATAATCCTCGATTACATACTCCGTATCCAGAATCTTCAATCCCTCATTGGCTTCTACAAAGCTAAGAGCAGGCTGCTCGTCAATAACCACACAGTCCACAGCTCCCTGCACCAGGTTCTGTACTGCCGTTGCACCGTTGGTATAAGCCAGTACATTCTCCTCGCCGTAATCCTCTGAGCAATACTGATATCCTGTAGTTCCCTCCTGAACACCAATCAGCTTACCCTCCAGATCGTCTACAGATGCAATATCAGAGTCCTCTTTTACGATAATCACCTGAACGCCGGTTGCATAAGAATCCGTAAAGTTTACATTCTCAAGACGCTCCTCCGTAACCGTCATGCCTGCAAGTCCGATATCAACTCCGCCGGTCTGCACAGAAGTTACAATGGTTGAGAAATCCATATCTACAATCTCCAGGGTCAGTCCCAGCTTCTCTGCCAGAAGTCCTGCAATCTCCGCATCGATTCCCACAATGTCCTCACCATCGTAGAATTCATAGGGCGGGAATGCTGCGTTGGTTCCCATGGTCAGGATCCCCTCTGTTACGGTAGTAAATTCTCCGCTTTCTGCCGGTGCTTCTGTCTCTGCCGGTGTTTCCGCATCTTCTGCAGGTGTCTCTGTGTCCTCTGCAGGTGCTTCTGCTTCTGCCGGTGCTGCCGGTTCCTCCGTCTTAGATCCGCAGGCCGCCAGTGATGCACACATCACGCCTGCCAATAATAATGCGATTAATTTTTTCATGTTCTTTCCTCCCAAACTTAATAATAAGTTATTAATGGAAACATCCGTTTCCACAGCTTAGACCGTAAAAATGCTATGCTTATTACAGCCTATCCAACATTTTAGCATTAATTTTGAAAAATGCAAGAGAAAATATGAATAAAATTGAATATTTTGTGCATAAATTTTCGTTTCATTTTACAGATACGGTTTATTCGTTGACTTTATATTCAGGTATGATATACTGGTACGGATAGTTTAAAATCAGTAATATAATACAGATATTACGAAACTTTACCCTTTCGTGTTATCGCACAGCGATTTGGAATAGGAGGTTGCAAATGGATATTTTTGAATGGCTGAAAGTGCTTCTTTTGGGAATTGTGGAGGGCATCACCGAATGGCTCCCCATCAGCAGCACAGGACATATGATTCTGATTGAGGAATTGGTACATCTGAATGTAAGCGACGAATTTATGGAAATGTTCCGGGTAGTGATACAGCTCGGAGCGATTCTGGCCGTAGTTGTACTCTACTTTGGAAAGCTCTGGCCCTTTACCACCCCGAAAAACGGATGGATCAAAAAGGAAACCTGGTCCCTGTGGTTTAAGGTACTGGCCGCTGTTCTTCCGGCAGCGATTATCGGAATCCCCTTTGACGATAAGATTGATGCAATGTTCTACAATTATCAGACAGTGGCAATCACTTTGATTGTATATGGCGTTCTGTTTATTGTGATTGAAAATCGAAATCGTGGAAGAAAGCCGGTGGTGCGAAATTTCCGCCAGTTAAGCTTTTCCATGGCTTTCTTTATCGGAGCTTTTCAGGTGCTGGCATTGATTCCCGGAACGTCTCGATCCGGTGCTACGATTTTGGGAGCTATGCTCCTGGGACTTGCACGGCCTGTGGCTGCGGAGTTTAGCTTCTTTTTGGGAATTCCCGTTATGTTTGGAGCCAGCCTTTTAAAACTGGTGAAATTCGGATTTGATTTTACCGGGACGGAGATTGGGATTTTAGTAGTTGGTATGGTGACTGCTTTTGTGATTTCTATCCTGGCCATCCGTTTCCTGATGGGATATATTCGGAAAAACGATTTTAAGGCCTTTGGTTATTATCGGATTATCTTAGGTATTCTGGTACTTGCCTACTTTTTGCTACTAGGATAAATATAACGGAGTTAACATATTCCGGCATTTAACTCCTGCTTATAAAAAAAGGCGGGGGTGTCGCAAAATAAGACAGAAGACTTTTCCGATATCCAGTGTCCGGCTGTTCACGAACATTTTGTCTGATATGAACGGATATTGCTTTGGCAATGTCCGTACAGAGCTGACAAAGTGTACGTGAACCGTCCGAACACAGGATGTGGAAATGGCTGATGTCTTGTTTTGCGTCACCCCCGCCTTTTTCCATTATTTTTCTGGTTTGAGACGATTCCCAAACTGCGAAAGCCTTTCTATAAAAAGCCTGTTCTTTACTCTCCTAAAAGCTTCTCCACACTGGCCAGCTTCACACAAAGTACAAACAGATCCGTTGCCACTGCCAGTTCTTCCTTAGTGGGAAAAGATGGTGCAATACGGATATTGCTGTCTTTGGGATCTTTCCCATAAGGAAAAGTTGCTCCCGCCCCGGTCATTACAACACCTGCTGCCTTGCACTTGGCAACAATAGCCTTTGCACAACCCTCCATAGCATCAAAAGAAATAAAGTAACCACCTCTTGGACGTATCCAACTTCCAATCCCCAGATCGGAAAGTTCTCTATCTAAGGTATCTAAAACCTCCTCAAACTTAGGACGCATGATGGCGGCATGCTTACGCATATGTGCATGAATTCCATCAATGTCCTTGAAAAACCGTACATGGCGAAGCTGATTTACCTTATCATGGCCAATGGTCTGAATAGTGAGCTGTTTTCTGATATCTTTCAGGTTGTTAGGTGATGTTGCTATACAGGCCACACCAGAACCCGGAAAGCTGATTTTCGAAGTGGAACAGAACTTGTAAACAATATCCGGATTTCCAGCCTTTTCACACTCGTCCAGAATCTCCAGCAGAAAGTCCTGGTGATCATCATATAAATGATGCACACAGTAGGCATTATCCCAGAAGATGCGGAAATCCTCTGCTGCCGGCTTTAAACGTGCAAAACGGCGAACTGTCTCATCAGAATAAGTGATTCCCTGAGGATTGGAATACTTTGGTACGCACCAGATTCCTTTAATTGCCGAATCACTGCTTACCAGCTTCTCCACCAGATCCATATCCGGTCCTTCTGGTGTCATTGGAACATTGAGCATCTCAATTCCGAAATATTCTGTAATGGCAAAATGACGATCATATCCGGGAACCGGACATAAGAACTTTATCTTTTCCTGCTTGCACCAGGGTGTGTGTCCCATAATGCCATGAGTCATGGCCCGGGCTACTGTATCATACATTACGTTCAGGCTGGAATTTCCATAGATAATGATTTTATCCGGAGACACCTCTGACATCTGTCCAAGAAGTTCTTTGGCCTGCTTTACTCCATCCAGCACACCATAATTCCGGCAATCCACTCCCTCCGAATCTTTCAGATCCACGCTGCTGTTAAGCACGTCCATCATTCCCATAGAAATATCCAGCTGCTCTGCACTGGGCTTTCCTCTGGACATATCCAAATGAAGATTCTGTACTTGTACTTCATGGTATCTTTCTTCCAGCTCTGCTTTCAACTGCAAAAGCTCTTCCCTGCTCATTTCCCGGTAAGGTTTCATCTTGCTCCTCCTCTTCTTGCCGCAGTCCAGCCCTACTGTTACTACAGTTTACAGCAACAGGCCAAACGTATTCTCTGTGTCAATTTATAGGCCTTTCACTTCCTGTAGCAGATTAGCCCTTTTTTGTTCATTTGTCAAGCCATTTTCTCCTTTAGCCAAAGACTTCTTTTACCAGATGGTTGTATTCCTGCCAGGCAGGATGTTCTCTTAGTTCTGACAAAGCATTAGCAATGGAGCGATACATCCAGGCATGCATATTCTTATCCTTTACATTAAAACGTTCCCATACCGCATCCCCGATATTACACACATCTCTATATATGGACCGAAGATTGGATAACTTGTCCGCCAAAGCAAGCATCTTCGCATCCGTGTCCGCCTCTGTCTCCAAAAAAGTGATCGTCTCCTGCTTCCTAATCTTCCAGGTAAGGGATGCAGGGAAGTTTCTCCGTTTATCCTCACTTTCTCCAATCACCAGTTCTGTAATCCTCCGACCAAAGCGGGCTAGTAAATCATCCTCAGTTGCCTCTGTGTCCTCCAGTACATCATGTAAAACGGCCGCCGCAATTATTTCTTCATCATCTGTCATTGCCGAAACAATGGCTGCAGCTTCAATCGGATGCACAATGTAAGGTACATTCGTCCCCTTTCGTGTAGTTCCCGAATGTGCCTTTGTAGCAAAAATAATTGCAGAGTCCAACAGTGTCAATTCCTTCTCCATCTATTCCCCTCCATGGGCCAAAATCTATTACTCCCCAAAAGTCTACATCCCGAATTCTACTCCCCCAAAAGCAAAATCCAGTGCCACACTCACTCCTTATTCACCTTTTTATACATAAACCCTTAAAATCGTGGAAACTTCTTTGATCATAGACATCTCTCCAAGAACCAATAGCGAGTCTTTAAAGTGCCTCTCCAGAACCTGTTCTGTAATAACCGCAAGTTCAGCCAGTTCTCCCCGCTTATTTTTCTGAATCACTTGGGCAATACTCACATTATTGTTGCCGAATACCGATGCAATTCCCGCCAGAACTCCCGGACGATCCTCCACCTGAAGCCGTAGAAAATATCGATGGCTCGTCTCATCTGCCGGCTTCACCGGAAGATTTTTATAGCAAGTGCAGCCAATTCTTCCCGTACTTTTTGCCTGAATATTCCGGGCAATCTCAAAAATATCACCAGCCACAGCACTAGCAGTAGGGAATCTGCCAGCACCCCGACCCAGGAACATGGCATCATCCACTGCATCCCCATGGATAAAGATGGCATTAAATGCATCCTGAACAGAAGCCAAGGGGTGATCTTTGGGAATCAGCATGGGATATACCCCTGTCTCTATCCCGTCTCCCACATTTCTTGCCACTCCAAGAAGCTTAATCACCATGTTTAATTCATCCGCATACGCAATATCCGCCGCCGTAATCTTTGTAATTCCCTCTGTAAATACATCTGCAAAGGTCACACGGGAATTGAAAGCAATAGATGCCATAATCGCTACCTTTCGTCCGGCATCATATCCTTCCACATCCGCCGTAGGATCAGCCTCCGCATATCCAAGCTTGGAAGCCAACGCCAATGCATCCGAAAACTCCATCTTGTCC
The DNA here is from genome assembly GCA_948330435.1 of uncultured Lachnoclostridium sp. Taxonomy (GTDB): domain Bacteria; phylum Bacillota; class Clostridia; order Lachnospirales; family Lachnospiraceae; genus Laedolimicola. Next base: position 128,618 of record CAOJBY010000008.1, read on the forward strand.
TGGGTCATACGGGTCAGAATGTAGTTGGTGGTCCCGTTTACAATTCCCATAACCTCTGTAATGTAATTGGCTGCCAGACATTGCTTCAGAGGACGTATAATGGGAATTCCACCAGCTACAGCCGCTTCAAACATCAAATCACACCCATGCTCCTGAGCCGTATCAAGAAGCTCCCTGCCATAATCCGCCAGCAGATCCTTATTGGCCGTTACCACATGCTTTCCTGCCTGTAAAGCCTCTAAAATATAGGTCCGAGCCGGTTCAATGCCTCCCATTAATTCAATGACAATTTGAATCTTCGGCTCTTCCAGAATCTCCTTCCAATCCTCCGTTAACAGATCGGAATCCAATCCTTCTCGCTTCTTTCCTTTATCACGCACCAGGATCTTCGCAATCTCCACAAACGCTCCCAGTTTTTTAGGCATTTCCTCTTTTTGACGCATCAGAATCTCATAAACTCCGCCGCCCACCGTTCCTGCTCCCAAAAGTGCAGCTTTTATTACCGGAATATCTCCCATCTTTGTTCTCCTGTCTGTATGAAACTCCTGCCACTTATTTTTATAAATGTTCAGAATTGTAATTCCCATTGTCCCTTTCAGACATTACGCATGGGAATCAACCACAATTATAAGTGTACTATGGTTTTCCGTACATGTCAAAAGAACTTTTGTTAAAAAGTCGTAACGAAATCATGGTACTGTACGGACGGCGGCAGGGATACAGGCAGAAAGGATTTTCCAATATACGGTTTACCGCTGTTCAACAAAAAGCTGTATGCCGGGTACCCAGGCGCCTGTACCGAAATTAGAGAGCCGAAATCACCACAGTTTTTATGGCCTGCTCCCTAAGCCATCTCATACATTCCCGATAATCCGGAAAGATCTCCTCTACAATTCTATAAAATGCTTTCGAATGGTTCATCTCTTTCCTATGTGCCAATTCATGGACTACCACATAATCCTGAATCCGATCCGGACAAAGCATCAGCTTCCAGTTATAATTCAGATTTCCTTTAGAGCTGCAGCTTCCCCATCGGGTTTTCTGACCCCGAATGGAGATCCGGCCATAGGTCACTCCCATCTTTCCGGCATAATAAGCCGTCTTCTCAGCCAGAACCCTCCGGGCCTGCTCCCGATAAGCCTGTTCTTCCTCTGTTGACAGCACCGGCAAAGAGCTTTGACGCTTCTCCACCTCTGCAAGCTTCTTTTCTATCCACGCTTCATGCCGTTCTACAAATTTTCCAATCTCGGCGGTGGGGTAACGGAAAGGTGCCCGGACAAGCACCTTTCCGACTTTCTCTACCTGCAACGCCAGTGTTCTGCGTCTGCTGCGTATTATTTCATAAGAAATCATGAACTCTCACCCTTTCTGCCTGTCTCTTGGTCAAAATCAAGAAGCATTCTAAACTCCAAATCGGATTTCCTTTTCATCTTCTACCGCTTCCCCTGAAACTCTGTCATGCAATGGCGGAACCGCAGCGGTAAAAGCCCCTGCTGGCATCTCGGATTCGTCCGTTCCTCTATAGCAATGCTTTTACAAAAGCTTTTCCACAACTCCTGAAATTCTTTTTCCCGTCCGGATCGTAGTTCCAGATAATCTCCATTCAGGTCCCTTGCATCGGTCAGCATCCACAGGGAGCCTTTTGGATGTACCGCCATAACACCCCTCTTTTTATCATGGATCACCCAATTCTCCTGTTGGAAGCGATCTGCAAAATGAGGTGCCAGAAGAGGAAGAACTGCGTAGGCCGGTTCAATAACACTGTAAAGAACACCATTTGCCAGCTCCTCAAAACGCACAAAGCCCATATATCGGTGAGCTTCATGCCAGGCCTTTGTCCGAAGCCGCATAACCAGTGACACATCCGGATTCTGCAGACAATTCACTACCTGTGATCCATTCTTCATATGCAGTCCCAGCACCACCATTCGATAAATGGCATCTGCCCTGCCACTGTCCGTGCAGGCTGCCGCATAGCAGACCGCTTCAAACGCTTCCTCTCCCAGTCTTTTTCGAATCGTCCTTAGCACTTTCTCTGCCTTTACCCCATCGGTCTTCACCTGACGGTATTCGCAGAACAGCTCCAGACTGTCCTGTTCCTCTGTCTTCAACCGCACATTGTTATGCCCCAGACGACTGTCCCATGCATCATAGATGCCTGTCAGAATCCCATCCAGACTGTCCTCACACCAAAAGATCGTAGTCATACATCTTCTCCTGTTATTCCGCAAGCCGCTGCCCCATCGTACAGTTCCCTCAACTTTCCTTTATTCCGGATAACAAAGAAAAGTTCTGATCATCAAACAACGAAAGCTGCCGATAGGTGATGTCCTCCCCTACACCTCTGGGGAGACGCTCTTTTACATCCAAAAGATTCCGTGTAATAAAGTCCTCCTCTATGCGAATCGGATACATGGTCCTCCCCCGGCAGGTTATAAAATAGAGTGCACGCTTCAACACGACACCCATTCGCTTCAAGTCCGGAAAATCCAGGCTTCCCAGCCGTCTAGCTTTCACAATCCTCTGTGCGGATCGCACACCGATTCCCGGCACTCGAAGAAGAGTCCCGTAGTCGGCCCGGTTAATCTCCACCGGGAACTGTTCCAAATGACGCAACGCCCAGTCGCACTTGGGATCCAACAGCACATTAAAGTTCGGCTTCTCCTCCGAGAGCAACTCCGATGCTTGAAAACCATAGAACCGCAACAGCCAGTCCGCCTGATACAGACGATGTTCTCGCAAAAGGGGCGGTCCTCCCGGAAGTGCCGGTAAAAGACTGTCCTCATTCACCCGCACAAAGGCAGAATAAAACACCCTCTTTAGAGCAAACTTCTGATAAAGCGTTTCCGCAACAGATACTATCTGAAAGTCATTCTCCGGTGTTGCCCCAATAATCATCTGAGTAGACTGTCCGGCCGGTACAAACCTTGGGGCGTGCCGGTAAACAGCCAGTTCGTTCCGGTTCTCCTCCATCCGGCTCTGGACCTGACGCATGGGTGTAAGAATCCGCTTTCGGGATTTACTGGGTGCAAGCTTTCGTAAGCCCTCCGCTGTGGGAAGTTCCAGATTTACACTCATGCGATCCGCCAGATAACCAGTCTGCTCAATGAGCCTGGCATCCGCTCCCGGAATTGCTTTTACATGGATATACCCTCCAAAGTGATATTCATGCCGCAGCTTATACAGAGTCTGATAAAGAAGCTCCATCGTATAGCTGGGACTTCTTAAGATACCGGAACTCAAAAACAGCCCCTCAATGTAATTTCTCCGATAAAACCCCATCACCAGATCGCAGACCTCCTGAGGGGTAAATGCCGCCCTGGGCACGTCATTGGAAGCCCGATTCAGGCAATACCGGCAATTATAAATGCACTCATTGGTAAAAAGAATCTTCAGCAGAGAAATACAGCGTCCATCTGCGGAAAAGCTATGGCAAATTCCTGCCGTAATGCAGTTCCCCACACCTTTCCCCGTATTCCCCCTCTCCGTACCGCTGGAGGTACAGGCCACATCATACTTGGCCGCATCCGATAAAATATTCAATTTCTCCATCAATGAGAGTTTCTCCGGTATCCGAACCTGCATTTCCCGTTTTTCCTTTCGCAAAACAAACATTTGTTCCGAACATTTGTTTTATTGTATCACAGAAAAACGGTCAATACAAGAGCAAAATATTACTAAAATTTCAAAATATGGTTACTGTACAGGCGGGGTAAGGCGAAACTGGCCCTTTGACTTTTCCGATATCTGG
>CAOJBY010000009.1 GCA_948330435.1 uncultured Lachnoclostridium sp.
ATATAACCAGACGTGATCTGTTTGAATATGCAAAAATGCTGAAGAAAAATCATACTTCGCCTGAAAGAGCCGCTGATTTGAAGGATATAAAGTAGAAAAATAATGCAGGAATAAAATATCGTAGCCATTTTGTAGCCACTTTGGTTCTCTAAAGTAGCTTTCCACGTAAAAAGGCTTTCGGAGAAATCCCCGAAAGCCTTGATTTTACTGAATAAATTATAATTACTCGATGATAGTCGCAACCCTGCCGGAACCAACAGTACGACCACCCTCACGGATAGCGAATGTAAGACCCTGCTCCATAGCGATAGGATGAATCAGCTCGATGGTCATCTCTACGTTATCGCCAGGCATGCACATCTCTGTGCCAGCGGGCAGATTGCAGACACCAGTAACGTCGGTTGTTCTGAAGTAGAACTGCGGACGATAGTTGTTGAAGAACGGTGTATGACGGCCACCCTCATCCTTGGTCAGTACATATACCTGAGCGGTAAACTTTGTATGGCAAGTAACGCTGCCGGGCTTTGCAATAACCTGGCCTCTTTCGATCTCGGTTCTCTGAACACCACGAAGCAGAGCACCAATGTTGTCACCAGCCTGAGCCTCGTCAAGAAGCTTACGGAACATCTCGATACCGGTTACTACAGTCTTACGTGTATCTTCCTTAATACCGATGATCTCAACTTCCTCATTTACATGAAGCACACCACGCTCAACACGACCAGTAGCAACAGTACCACGACCGGTAATGGTGAATACGTCCTCTACAGGCATCAGGAACGGCTGGTCAGTTGCACGCTTCGGATCCGGAATATACTCGTCTACAGTCTTCATGAGTTCCATGATCTTATCGCCCCACTCGCCTGACGGATCCTCAAGAGCTTTCAGAGCGGAACCCTTGATAATCGGGCAGTCTGTGAACTCATACTCCTCAAGCTGCTCTGTGATCTCCATCTCGGTCAGTTCGATCAGTTCCTCGTCGTCCATTGCGTCGCACTTGTTCAGGAATACAACAATATAGGGAACACCTACCTGACGGGACAGAAGGATATGCTCCTTTGTCTGAGCCATAACACCATCAGTAGCAGCAACTACAAGGATAGCACCATCCATCTGAGCAGCACCAGTGATCATGTTCTTTACATAATCAGCATGGCCCGGGCAGTCAACGTGTGCATAATGTCTGTTCTCTGTCTCATACTCAACGTGAGCAGTAGAAATCGTAATACCACGCTCTCTCTCCTCAGGAGCCTTGTCAATATTCTCAAAATCAGTAGCAGTGTTACCAGCAACTCTCTCGGAAAGAACCTTGGTGATAGCTGCAGTCAGAGTAGTCTTACCATGGTCAACGTGACCAATGGTTCCGATATTACAATGGGGTTTGTTTCTTTCAAATTTAGCTTTAGCCATTTTGAATGTCCTCCTTAATTCATACGCCTTTGCGGCTTTTTCATAATTATTTGTTTCATTTCTTAGATAAACTCGGCTATCTTTGATTATATTTCAAAGTGCCTTATTTTTCAAGTATAATTTTCGATATTATTCCGCCATGCATAGCAAAACTTTTACTATTTCTTTGCAGCTAATACCTTTTCCTGAATGTTCTTCGGAACCTGCTCGTATTTCTCAAAGAACATGGAGTAGTTACCACGTCCCTGAGTCTTGGAACGAAGGTCCGTAGAGTATCCGAACATCTCAGCCAATGGAACATAGCCACGAATCATCTTGCCTCCGCCAATGTCGTCCATACCCTCGATGCGGCCCCGGCGGCTGTTGATGTCACCGATAACATCACCCATGTAATCTTCAGGTGTTGTAACCTCTACCTTCATGATGGGTTCCAGGAGAACCGGATTCCCTTTCTGCATAGCTTCCTTAAATGCAAGAGAGCCTGCAATGTGGAATGCCATCTCACTGGAGTCTACTTCATGGTAGGAACCATCGTATACGGTTGCATGGAGTCCAAGTACCGGGAACCCTCCCAAGATACCAGACTGTGCTGCTTCCTCAATACCCTCGCCAACTGCAGGGATATACTCCTTTGGAATCGCACCACCCACAACCTGGGAATCAAACTTAAACAACTCTTCTCCGTTGGCATCCATAGGCTCAAAACGAACCTTACAGTGACCATACTGTCCACGTCCACCAGACTGCTTTGCATACTTGCTGTCCACATCCACCGGCTTGGTAAAGGTCTCCTTGTAGGCAACCTGAGGTGCACCTACATTTGCCTCAACCTTGTACTCCCGAAGAAGACGGTCAACAATAATCTCAAGATGCAGCTCTCCCATACCGGCAATAATGGTCTGGCCTGTCTCCGGATCCGTATGAGCACGGAATGTCGGGTCTTCCTCTGCAAGCTTTGCAAGAGCCTCGCCCATCTTGCCCTGACCGGCCTTTGTCTTTGGCTCAATAGCCAACTCGATAACCGGCTCCGGGAACTCCATGGACTCCAAGATTACCGGGTGCTGCTCATCACAGATGGTATCACCTGTTGTCGTAAACTTAAAGCCTACGGCTGCGGCGATGTCTCCGGAATATACCTTGTCAAGTTCCGCTCTCTTGTTTGCATGCATCTGAAGGATACGTCCTACACGCTCCTTTTTCTGTTTGGTAGAATTATATACATAGGAACCGGAATTCATGGTTCCGGAGTATACACGGAAGAATGCAAGCTTACCTACAAACGGGTCTGCCATAATCTTAAATGCCAATGCGGAGAAAGGCTCATCATCAGAAGAATGACGCTCAATCTCATTGCCCTCCATATCCGTTCCCTTGATAGACGCAATATCTGTAGGTGCTGGCATATAATCAATAACCGCATCCAGAAGCTTCTGAACACCCTTGTTCCGATAAGCGGTACCGCAGCATACGGGAACCGCCGTACACTCACAGGTGGCCTTTCTCAGGACTTTCTTCATTGCCTCAACGGATGGCTCATTGCCTTCCAAATATTCCATCATCAGTTCATCATCCAGATCACAGATCTTCTCTACCAGTTCTGAGCGATACAGCTCTGCGTCATCTTTCATCTCATCCGGAATATCAACGATAGAAATATCCTCACCCTTTTCATCATTATAGATGTAGGCTTTCATCTCAAATAAATCAATAATTCCTTTAAACTCGTCTTCCTTTCCAATAGGAAGCTGAATGCAAATAGCATTCTTTCCGAGTCTTGTTTTAATCATATCTACCGCATTGTAGAAATCCGCACCCAGGATGTCCATCTTATTGATGAATGCCATACGGGGTACATTGTAGGTGTCAGCCTGACGCCAAACATTCTCAGACTGAGGCTCCACACCACCCTTCGCACAGAACACGCCTACAGCGCCATCCAACACACGAAGGGAACGTTCTACCTCAACCGTAAAGTCAACGTGACCCGGAGTATCAATAATATTGATACGATGCTCCAAAGCTCCCTCCTGGGGCTTGCAGTTCTCCTGATGGGTCCAGTGACAGGTTGTAGCTGCGGAAGTGATGGTGATACCACGCTCTTGCTCCTGCTCCATCCAGTCCATGGTAGCAGTACCTTCATGGGTATCTCCGATCTTATAGTTTACACCAGTATAATACAGAATACGCTCGGTCAATGTGGTTTTGCCAGCATCAATGTGAGCCATAATTCCAATATTTCTGGTTCTCTCCAATGGATATTCTCTTCCAGCCACGGGATTTTCCTCCTCAAATCATACAGCACAAGTGGCTTTCGGTTAGAACCGATAGTGTGCAAATGCCTTGTTGGCCTCTGCCATCTTGTGCATGTCTTCTTTTCTCTTCACAGATGCGCCTGTGTTATTGGCGGCATCCATAATCTCATTTGCAAGTCTCTCTTCCATGGTCTTCTCACCGCGCTTACGGGAGAACATGGTCAGCCAGCGAAGTGCAAGGGCCTGACGACGGTCCGGGCGAACCTCGATAGGTACCTGGTAGGTAGCTCCACCGATACGTCTTGCCTTTACCTCCAGCATCGGCATGATGTTGTTCATAGCTTCCTCAAATACTTCCAGAGCCGACTTCTCCATCTTTGCCTCTACTCTTGCAAACGCTCCGTATACAATCTTCTGTGCCACACCTTTCTTACCATCTAACATGATGTTGTTGATAAGCTTGGTGACAACCTTGTTATTGTACAGCGGATCTGCTAATACATCTCTCTTCTGGATATGTCCTTTACGTGCCACGATACTTCCCTCCTTAATACGTGCTTATTGAACCTAAAAAGCTCAATAAAATTCACTCTTTAATTCTCAGGTACTCACATGTGTCTCTCTACTTGTGTTGTGCACGGTAACTCTATATACAACCCGCAACCTATTAAGGGTGATATGTCATTCCGGCATGCAGACTCTTTTGTCTGCCCAACGTTTCATAGCTTCTGTTCTCATAAATGGATTTTTTCCTATTTATAAGGTGTTACCTGTTACAACTTCTGAGCCGAATTGTAACTGTTCAGTACCTTCACAGTTACGATGCAAAATTCTTTTAAAATCGCTTGCGGCGATGGAATTTTGCACTCCTGAATCATATTCTTACGGTTTCAGCAGTAAATGCTTCAACCTGTACTGAAATAGCTACACTAATTTTATTTTTTTGCGTCTTTCGGTCTCTTGGCACCGTATTTGGAACGGGCCTGTCTTCTCTTCGCTACGCCTGCGGTATCCAGTGTACCACGAATAATATGATATCTTGTACCGGGAAGATCCTTTACTCTTCCTCCGCGGATCATAACAACACTATGCTCCTGAAGGTTGTGTCCCTCTCCTGGAATATAGCTTGTTACCTCAATACCGTTGGAAAGACGTACTCTGGCAATCTTACGAAGAGCGGAGTTCGGCTTCTTCGGTGTGGCAGTCTTTACTGCAGTACATACTCCACGCTTCTGGGGTGCGGATGTATCCGTAGCTTTCTTCTTCAAAGAATTGAATCCTTTCTGAAGAGCGGGAGCCGTAGACTTCTTCACAGAGGTCTGTCTTCCTTTTCTGACTAACTGGTTAAATGTTGGCATTCCTTTCACCTCCTGTAATAAGTGGCTGGCATGCTGCCGGCCCTGCTAGGTTGCTTGTGCCATCTGTCGGCTTTATGGTGCACGAAAACCTGCGTTTTCGCACACACTAGATTAGTATAGTAACAAAAGACCTTGATGTCAAGGACTTTTTTTCAAGAAAACGGATGATTAAGAGTAAGGGAGTGTCTCAAAATAAGGTACTCCCTTACGATAAGCATTCTAAAAGCAATATAATTTTCCCAGCACCTCACCAAAGCAGGGCCTTGGAAGCCCATCCTCCGATCTCTCGCAGACAGCCCTTGCACTGGCAAGCCAGTTCTCATCGTCCCTCTCCGGTCGGGGCAGATGCAGAGCCAGGATATGCACCGGCCTCAGATATTTAACAAGCTCCTTTCTGCTGGATGGCAGGCCGATAACCGGGAAAGGCACAAGCAGCACATCCGGCTCCTGCGACCATGCCCCGATGCGTGCAAACAATTCCGCCTCCGGCCAGGCGTCGCCGGAAAGCACAAGCTTCTTTCCCTCCATCTCAAGCATACAGGTGAGATTTTGCACTTTTGCAAACATTTCCCCCATATGCCTGCTGTTAAAAATCTCCAGGCTGCCGCCCGGGAACCGCAATTTTACATTCCCATTCTCCTCTGCGGAAACCGCACGCAGACGCCCCTTGCCGGAAGCGGCCTTTTGAAGCCGCCCGATTACCTCCTCCGTGGAAATAATCGTAAGGTCCGGATTCCGGTTCAGTGCCTCCAGAGTATCCCCAAGGCAGAAGTGATCTCCGTGGGTATGGGTAAACAGAAGTGTTCCTATGCTTCCTTTCTCAATCTCCTCCCAAAGCTCCGTTTTTACCGAATCCGGCGTATCCGGATACAGCCGGTTCGAGTCTCTGCTAAAGGCATCCACTCCGATGCTGTTTCTTCCTATAGTTATAAGTACGCCGGCACTCGCCGTATGGCGTATTGTAATATTCGGATTCATATGGTCAATCCCCCATCATTTTCCTTAAAACATAAAATTCAGTAACATCTTAAACGTAATCTCCCCCCATGTCAACAAAACACTCTTTTTAATTTTTCAAAAAAATGTTATAATAGATGCAATAAAATCCAATACTCGTGTATTAATGAAGTGAAAGGAGAAAGCAATTATGATAATTTGCTTGACGTCGGCAAATGGCAGCGGAGGACAACCGGAATCCTCACGATTAGATCGCTGCCTTCTGGGAATCGCCGATGAAGATCCCCAGGCACTTGCAGACCTGTACGACTGCACCAGTGCATCCGTCTATGCTTTTGCCCTTTCTATTTTGAAGAATACCCAGGACGCAGAGGATGTCCTGCACGACTGTTACCTCCATATTTATTCGGCAGCCTCCGGATATCGTTCCTCCGGAAAGCCCATGGCATGGATTCTCACCATCACCCGCAACCTTTGCCTTTTGAAGCTTCGGGAGCACAAGCGGATGGCGGATATCCCCCCGGAAAACTGGGAGCCGTATCTGCAGGCATGTGAGAGTGCCTCCCCGGAGGATCGGTTGATTTTAACCGAATGTATGAAGCTTCTCTCCGACGAGGAACGCCAGATCGTAATCCTCCACGCCGTTGCAGACTTTAAGCATCGGGAAACCGCAAAGCTTCTTGAGCTTCCCCTGTCCACCGTTCTTTCAAAATACAACCGTGCTATGAAAAAACTGAAAAGCCATATAGGAAAGGAGTATTGACGATGGCAAACAAGGACACAGAGCAAAAAATCAGGCAGGCCTTTTCAAACGCTGTTCCCAACATACGCAATAGCATCCTTTCCGACTGTAAATCTCAGAAAGGAGCTGTAATCATTATGACAGATACCAATAAAAGAACCTTTTCACCGCGGCATCTTGCCGGCATTGCAGCAGCATTTGTACTTTTGATCGGCGGTATGGCCGGTTTCCGGACATATCGGGCAAATTATACCGTTGCCTCCACCGTCTCTCTGGATGTAAATCCCTCCATTGAGATTGAGGTAAATAAAAAAGAAGAGGTTCTCGCCGTAAATCCCCGAAATGAGGACGCACAGATTGTCGTCGGCGATATGGATTTCAAGGGAAGCAATCTTGACGTAGCCATCAATGCATTGATTGGCTCCATGCTCCGCAACGGCTATCTGAACGAGCTGGCCAACTCCATCCTGATCAGCGTAGACAATCAGGACCCGGCCAAGAGTGCGGAACTGCAGGAACGCCTGGTCAACGAGATCAACGCCGTCTTACAGTCTGGAGCTTTTGACGGGGCTGTCCTGAGCCAGAGCATTTCCGCAGATTCCAGGCTGCGGGAGCTTGCCGAAGCCTATGGTATTACCCTGGGCAAAGCACAGTTGATTCAGCAGATTACTGAGCAGAGCAGCCTCTATTCTTTTGAGGCTCTGGTCTCCCTGTCCATCAATGAGCTGAACTTGCTGACCGAATCCGGTAATCTGGATCTGGCAAATGTAAACTCCCTGGGAACTGCCAGTGACAAGGCGTACATCGGCGAGAAAAAAGCAAAGCAAGCCGCCATATCTCATGCGGGAGTTTCAGCAGAAAAGATTACGGAATATGAAATTGAACTGGATTTTGAGCATGGTGTAATGGTTTATGAGGTTGAATTCAAATGCGAAGGCTTTGAATACGACTATGAAATTGATGCCGTCACCGGTGCCGTTCTAAAGAGTGAAAAGGGTACGGATGACGACTATATACCTCCTAAGGCTGACACAGCACAACCGGAAAATGATAGTTCTTCTCAAGCTGACAACAGCACGTCTCAGTCAAATAATACTTCTCAAACCAACAACAAAACACCGCAGGCGAATCCCAGTTCAAACCAGACCACCACAGAGAGCCAAACTCCAAAAAATTCCTACATTAGTGAAGACCAGGCTAAAAACATTGCCATATCCCATGCAGGTGTTTCGACTAATGCCATCACGGAATATAAAAGCGAATTGGAGCAGGAACATGGCATTATGGTCTATGAGATCGAATTCAAATGCGAGGGCTTTGAGTACGAGTATGAAATTGACGCCTCAAGCAGTGCCGTTCTGAAACATAAGAAAGATCAGGATGACGACTACGTTCCGCCCCAATCCGGCAACCAATCTTCCGGCGGAGGCTATATTGGAGAAGCACGTGCCAAGGAAATTGTCTTCTCCCATGCAGGCGTGTCGGCAGGTGCCGTTCATGAGTATGAAGCTGAGTTGGACGAGGATGATGGTATAATGATTTATGAAATTAAATTTAAAGCCGGTAATTATGAGTATGAATACGAACTCGACGCTGTCAGCGGTTCCGTTTTGAAACATGAGTTGGATGATGATTGATGCAGACATTCACCATTAAAGCATATTGACTATGCAACATAAAGCCGCCACAGATGTGTGCCCTTAAAGCCCATCTGTAGCGGTCTTTATTTTCTTAGGAAAATAGTGCTTCCCGTATCACCTCACACACAGTAGGATGTGGGAAAATTGTTCTCTTAATATTCTCCAGTGGAATCTTGTTCTCAATCATCAGGGCCAGCGAATAAATATACTCGGATGCATAGGAGGACATAATCGCAGCACCTACAATCACATCTTTCTGCGTGTCAATAATAATCTTACAGATTCCATTGCTCATTCCGTTCTCCGCCACATGCCGGCCGCTAAAGTTAACGGAAACTTTTTTAATTGCATAAGAAATGCCGGAATTCTTTGCCTGTTCTTCGGACAAGCCTACAAAAGCCGCCTCTGGGCTGGTATATACAACACCGCAGACAGCATCGTAACTCATTGCATCTGTCTTTCCAAGAATCGTGTTGACCGCAACCTCCCCTTCCCGATATCCTACATGGGCCAGCATAACCTTTCCATTCACATCGCCAATGGCATATACCCCAGGCACATTGGTGTGCATCTGAGCATCTGTAACAATAGCTCCTCGTTCCACCTGTACTCCCAAATCCGAAAGACCCTCAATATTGCTGTTGGCTCTCCTGCCTACGCACATTAAAGCTTTATCATAAGCCGCCACATCAATCTTTCCGTCCCTTGTAAAGGTTACAACGCCACCGGACACTTTAGTCACGCTGCTGGACAGGTAAAAAGTCACACCTTTTTTCTCCAGTTCCTGTTGAAGCAGAAGACTAACCTCCCGATCATTCGGTCCAAGGACCTTGTCCATCATCTCAATCACTGTCACCTTAGAACCGGCTTCCTGAAAATAAGCCGCCATTTCAAAACCAATGACACCGCCACCCACGATCAGAAGCTTCTTCGGGATCTCTGTCATCTCCAGAATCTCATCACTGGTCATAACCGTTCCCTTTTCCATTTCCTCTTTTACTCCTTCAATAGGAGGTACTACCGGCGATGATCCGGCCGCAATAATCACATGTTTTCCAATAAAGGATTCACTCTCTGTAGATACAACTAATGCACCGTTTTCTTTGGACAGCCTTGCTGTCCCATTCACTACCTGCACTTTTTTTCTACGCAGGCCTCCTGCCACACCCTGTACCAGTGTCTTTACTACCTCATTCTTTTTCTGAACAACTACTGCATGATCCAAAGAAACCTCTCTGGTAGTTACTCCGTAAGGCTCGCCCGCTCCATTGGCATAGTGATAAACCTTGGATGCATATAATAGAGTCTTAGTCGGAATACATCCCACGTTCAGGCAAGTGCCTCCCAGATTTTTCTTCTCTACCAAGAGTACACTTTGTCCATGGTGTGCCGCATACTCCGCACTGTTGTAGCCTGCCGGCCCTCCGCCAATTACAATAACATCAAATTCCCGCATTATTTCCTCCTTTTATTGGGTTCCATTATTTTATTATAGCTCTATTAAAACAAGGGCTGCAGAACCTCTGCAACCCTAAATTTTATTTTAAATCTCTGTTAATTCCTCTTCGGTTTCTATCTCATCTGTCGTTTCATCAGATGTATCTTCAACTGCTTCCTCTTCCATAAAGTCTTCCGTCAGATCCAGATCCTCATCCAACTCCTCCGAAAACTCCAGTTCATCGTACGTATCCAACTCCGTATCCAGTTTCACAGAGCGATAGCGCTTCATACCGGTTCCTGCAGGAATCAGCTTACCAATCAATACATTCTCTTTGAGACCAATCAACGGGTCAACTCTTCCCTTAATTGCAGCCTCAGTCAGAACCTTGGTGGTCTCCTGGAAAGACGCTGCGGACAGGAAAGAATTCGTAGCTAATGATGCCTTGGTGATCCCCAGCATAACCTGCTTGCCCTCTGCCGGACGCTTACCCTCTGCCTCAAGCTTCTCGTTCATGTCCTCATATTCAAGAACATCTACCAATGTCCCTGGCAAGAAATCTGTATCGCCATTGTCCTCAATACGAATCTTCTTCAGCATCTGACGTACAATCATCTCAATGTGCTTGTCGTTGATATCAACACCCTGAAGACGATATACTCTCTGTACCTCCTGAATCATATAATCCTGAACGGCACGAATTCCTTTGATCTTCAGAATATCATGGGGATTGACACTACCCTCTGTCAGCTCATCGCCGGCCTCCAGAACCTGACCGTCCTGCACTTTCATGCGGGATCCATAGGGAATCAGGTATGTCTTAGATTCTCCATCCTCATTTGTTATCTGAATCTCACGCTTCTTCTTGGTATCAAGAACCGTTACCGTACCCGGGATCTCCGTAATGATTGCAAGTCCCTTTGGCTTTCTGGCCTCAAACAGCTCCTCTACACGGGGAAGACCCTGTGTAATATCTCCGCCGGCCACACCGCCTGTATGGAAAGTACGCATGGTCAGCTGAGTACCCGGCTCACCGATAGACTGAGCTGCAATAATACCTACGGACTCGCCCACCTGAACCGCCTCACCCGTCGCCATGTTTGAACCATAGCACTTAGCACAGACGCCAATGTGAGATTTACAGGTTAAGATCGTACGAATCTTTAATTTATCATAAGAATTTCCATTCTCATCCACTCCGGACTTAATAATGGCCGCCGCCCGTCTGGGGGTAATCATGTGATTTGCTTTCACAATCACATTGCCATCCTTATCCTTGATGGTCTCACAAGCGAAACGTCCTGTAATACGTTCCTGGAGACCTTCAATCTCTTCTTTTCCTTCCATGAAAGCCTTTACTACCATGCCGGGGATCTCATCTTTCCCCTCACAGCAGTCCACCTCACGGATAATCAGATCCTGAGATACGTCTACCAGACGTCTTGTCAGATATCCCGAGTCAGCGGTACGCAGAGCCGTATCGGACAGACCCTTACGTGCACCATGTGCAGACATAAAGTACTCCAATACGTCCAGCCCCTCACGGAAATTAGACTTAATGGGCAACTCAATGGTATGACCTGTAGTATCTGCCATCAATCCACGCATACCCGCCAACTGTTTAATCTGTTTATCGGAACCACGGGCTCCGGAATCCGCCATCATATAGATATTGTTGTATTTATCCAACCCGTCCAGCAGTGCCTTGGTCAAGATCTCATCTGTCTGCTTCCAGGTCTCTACAACCTCTTTATAGCGCTCTTCCTCTGTAATCAGACCACGTTTGTAGTTCCGTGTGATCTTATCCACGGTATCCTGAGCCTTTTGAATTAGTTTTGGCTTCTCCGGTGGCACGGTCATATCCGATATGGATACGGTCATAGCCGCTCTGGTGGAATATTTATAACCCATAGCCTTAATATCATCCAGAACCTCTGCTGTCCGGGTAGCTCCATGAGTATTAATAACCTTTTCCAGAATCTGCTTCAAGCCCTTCTTTCCTACATGGAAGTCTACCTCCAGCTTCAACTCATTGCCCGGAACACTTCGATCCACAAAGCCCAGATCCTGAGGTAAAATCTCATTGAAAATAAAACGGCCCATGGTGGACTCAATAATGTCTGAAATTTCACTTCCGTCGGGCAGAGTCTTTGCCACCTTTACTCTGATTTTAGATTGAAGCCGAATCACCCCATTTTCATAGGCAAGAATAGCTTCATTTACATTCTTAAAGAACTTGCCCTCTCCCAGTATTCCCGGACGCTCCTGGGTCAAATAGTAAATACCAAGAACCATGTCCTGAGAGGGAACGGCTACCGGACCTCCATCAGAAGGCTTCAACAGATTATTCGGTGAGAGCAGAAGAAAGCGGCATTCCGCCTGTGCCTCTACAGACAGGGGAAGATGCACTGC
The DNA here is from genome assembly GCA_948330435.1 of uncultured Lachnoclostridium sp. Taxonomy (GTDB): domain Bacteria; phylum Bacillota; class Clostridia; order Lachnospirales; family Lachnospiraceae; genus Laedolimicola. Next base: position 12,210 of record CAOJBY010000009.1, read on the forward strand.
CATCTGGTCTCCGTCAAAGTCTGCATTGAAAGCCGTACAAACAAGGGGATGCAGCTTAATCGCTTTACCCTCTACGAGAATCGGCTCAAATGCCTGAATACCCAATCTATGCAAGGTAGGAGCACGATTTAGCATAACCGGATGCTCTTTGATAACCTCCTCAAGAACATCCCAAACCTCAGGCTGTACCTGACGCTCTACCATCTTTTTGGCACTCTTGATATTGTGAGCCGTTCCGTTCTGAACAAGTTCTTTCATTACAAAGGGTTTAAAGAGCTCAATCGCCATCTCCTTTGGCAGACCACACTGATAGATCTTTAATTCTGGTCCCACCACGATAACAGAACGTCCAGAATAATCCACACGCTTTCCAAGCAGATTTTGACGAAAACGTCCGGATTTACCTTTCAGCATATCAGAGAGGGACTTAAGTGCACGGTTGCCCGGTCCCGTAACGGGACGGCCTCTTCTTCCGTTATCAATCAAAGCATCCACTGCTTCTTGCAACATACGCTTTTCATTTCTTACAATGATATCCGGTGCTCCCAACTCCAACAGACGTTTCAGACGGTTGTTCCGGTTGATAATTCTTCGATACAGATCATTTAAGTCAGAGGTTGCAAAACGGCCACCGTCCAACTGTACCATGGGACGCAGATCCGGCGGAATCACAGGAATAGCATCCATAATCATCCACTCAGGCTTATTTCCTGAACTTCGGAATGCTTCTACTACCTCCAGGCGCTTGATAATACGTGCTCTTTTTTGACCGGTGGCATTCTGCAGAGTACTTTTCAGTTCCTCAGACTCTTTTTCCAGATCAATGGCCTCCAAAAGTTCCTTAATGGACTCTGCACCCATTCCTACCCGGAAACGGCTTCCATACTTCTCACGCATATCCTGATATTCTTTTTCTGTCAAGATCTGCTTATACTGAAGTTCTGTGTCACCAGCATCCAACACAATATAAGAAGCAAAGTAGAGAACCTTTTCCAAGGTACGAGGAGACAAATCCAGGATCAGTCCCATACGGCTGGGAATTCCCTTAAAATACCAAATATGGGATATGGGAGCTGCCAATTCAATATGTCCCATACGTTCACGGCGGACATTGGATTTGGTTACCTCCACACCACAGCGGTCACAGACCACGCCCTTATAGCGGATCTTCTTATATTTTCCACAATGGCACTCCCAGTCCTTACTGGGTCCAAAGATACGTTCGCAGAATAAGCCGTCTTTTTCCGGTTTCAGGGTTCTGTAATTAATGGTTTCCGGCTTCTTTACCTCGCCCTTGGACCATTCCCGGATCTTCTCTGGAGACGCAAGTCCGATCCGAATCGCATCAAAGGTCATAGGCTGATATACCGCTTGATTCGTTGTTTCTGGCATGAATACACTCCCTTTCTTATTCCTCTTCTTCAAAATCCTCTTCGAAGTCTAAAAACTCATCCTCTTCGTCTTCTTCCTCTTCTGTCACATCAACTAGTTCTTCTCCTTCGAATTCCTGCTTGCTGAATCCATAATCTCCAAAGGATTCCTCTTCCTTATTGGAGTGTCTGTCGCCTTCAATAATAGAACGCAGATCCACATCGCCATAATCGCTGGTTTCCATAATCTCAACTTCTGTATTGTCATCTCGAAGAACTCTTACATCCAATCCCAGGGACTGAAGCTCTTTTAAGAGTACCTTAAAGGACTCAGGAATACCCGCCTCGGGGATGTTATCCCCTTTGATAATGGCTTCATAGGTCTTTACTCGACCGATCACATCATCAGACTTCACGGTCAAAATCTCCTGCAAGGTGTAGGATGCTCCATAAGCCTCCAGGGCCCACACCTCCATCTCACCAAAACGCTGTCCGCCGAACTGTGCCTTGCCACCCAAAGGCTGCTGGGTAACGAGAGAATACGGTCCCGTAGAACGGGCATGAATCTTATCGTCTACCAGATGATGCAGCTTCAGATAATGCATGTGTCCGATGGTAACGGGGCTGTCAAAATATTCTCCGGTCCGGCCGTCCCGCAGACGCACCTTTCCGTCTCTGGAAATGGGAACCCCTTTCCATAAGGCCCGATGATCCAGATTCTCATACAGATAGTCCAGCACTTCAGGAAGAAGCTCTTCCCCATGCTTTTCCTTAAACTCTTCCCACTCCAGATTTACATAGTCATTAGCCAAATCCAGAGTATCCATAATGTCATTCTCATTAGCACCATCAAATACCGGTGTTGCAACATTAAAGCCAAGGGCCTTTGCAGCCAGACTCAAGTGAATCTCCAGCACCTGTCCAATATTCATACGCGAAGGCACGCCCAAAGGATTTAACACAATGTCCAGCGGACGTCCGTTGGGCAGGAAAGGCATATCCTCCACCGGCAGTACGCGGGATACCACACCCTTGTTGCCATGACGGCCTGCCATCTTATCTCCTACGGAAATCTTTCTCTTCTGTGCAATATAGATACGAACTGCCTGATTTACTCCCGGAGACAACTCATCGCCATTCTCTCTTGTAAACACCTTGGCATCTACAACAATTCCATATTCTCCATGGGGTACTTTGAGGGAGGTATCTCTTACCTCTCTAGCCTTTTCTCCAAAGATGGCCCGAAGCAGACGCTCCTCTGCTGTCAGCTCTGTCTCTCCCTTAGGTGTCACCTTTCCTACCAGAATATCGCCCGCACGAACCTCGGCACCGATACGGATAATCCCACGCTCATCCAGATCCTTTAAAGCATCATCACCTACACCCGGAACATCTCTGGTAATCTCCTCCGGTCCCAGCTTGGTATCTCTGGCCTCTGCCTCATATTCTTCAATATGAACGGAGGTATATACATCCTCCTGAACCAAACGCTCGCTCAAAAGAACTGCATCCTCGTAGTTATAACCCTCCCAGGTCATAAACCCAATCAAGGGGTTCTTTCCCAAAGCAATCTCTCCTCCAGCAGTAGAGGGACCATCTGCAATCACCTGACCCTCTTCCACTTTCTCGCCCTTAAACACTATGGGCTTCTGGTTGTAACAGTTGCTCTGGTTGCTTCGTGCAAACTTCGTAAGATGGTACGTATCCTTGGTTCCGTCAGCACATTTCACCACAATCTCATTGGATACGGAACGCTCTACCACACCGGCATGCTTCGCTACTACACAGACACCGGAGTCCACTGCCGTCTTCGTCTCCATACCGGTTCCTACAACGGGTGCCTCTGTCATCAAAAGCGGCACAGCCTGACGCTGCATGTTGGATCCCATCAAGGCACGGTTGGCATCATCATTCTCCAGGAAAGGAATCAGTGCCGTCGCCACGGAGAATACCATCTTCGGAGACACGTCCATATAATCAAACATGGAACGTTCATACTCTTGAGTCTCTTCCCTGTAACGTCCGGATACGTTCTTACGAACGAAATGTCCTTCTTCGTCCAGAGCCTCATTCGCCTGTGCCACATGGTAATTATCCTCTTCATCAGCCGTCATATAGACGACCTCATCCGTAACCCGGGGATTCTTCGGATCTGATTTATCTATCTTGCGGTATGGTGTTTCAACAAAGCCATATTCGTTAATTCTCGCATAGGTTGCCAGAGAGTTGATAAGACCAATGTTAGGACCTTCAGGGGTCTCAATGGGGCACATTCTTCCATAGTGAGAATAGTGCACGTCACGAACCTCAAATCCGGCACGGTCTCTGGACAAACCGCCGGGTCCCAATGCGGACAGACGACGCTTATGAGTCAACTCACCCAAGGGATTGTTCTGATCCATAAACTGAGACAACTGGGAGGAACCAAAAAATTCCTTTACTGCAGCAGTCACCGGCTTAATGTTAATCAAAGACTGAGGCGTAATATTCTCCTGATCCTGGGTTGTCATACGCTCTCTTACCGTACGTTCCATTCTGGAAAGACCGATCCGGTACTGGTTCTGCAGCAATTCACCTACCGCACGGATACGGCGATTGCCCAAGTGGTCAATATCATCATCATTTCCGATTCCGTACTCCAGATGAAGATTATAATTAATGGAAGCAATAATATCTTCCTTTGTAATATGCTTTGGAATCAACTCATGTATGTCACGCTTCACCAGAGTCTTGCGTTCTTCCAGATCACCAGACTCTTCCAGTATCTTTTTCAGTGCAGGATAATATACTAATTCTGTAACACCCAACTCCTTAGGATTCACATCCATGTAATGGGTAATATCAACCATCATACTGGAAATCACACGGATATCTCTTTCCTCGCCTTTAAGCATCACAAAGGGAACCGCCGCATTCTGAATCTCATCCGCCAGTTCTCTGGAAACCTCCGTGCCGGCCTCCGCAATGATTTCGCCGGTATCCGCATCCACTACATCCTCTGCGAGGACCTGTCCATGGATTCGATTGCGCAACATCAGCTTTTTATTGAATTTATAACGGCCTACCTTTGCCAGATCATATCTTCTGGGATCGAAGAACATGCTGGTAATTAAGCTCTCGGCACTCTCCACTGCCAAGGGTTCACCAGGACGAATCTTCTTATATAACTCCAAAAGACCTTCCTGGTAATTCTCCGCTGTATCCTTACTTAAAGTAGCCAGAATCTTTGGCTCTTCCCCAAACAAATCCAAGATCTCCGCATTGGTCCCAAAGCCCAGAGCACGCACCAATACGGTAATGGGAACCTTTCTGGTCCGATCCACACGTACATAAAAAATATCATTGGAATCTGTCTCATACTCCAGCCATGCACCACGGTTTGGGATCACAGTACAGGAATACAGACCCTTTCCTACCTTGTCATGATCGATTGCATAATAAATACCAGGGGAACGAACGAGCTGGCTAACAATAACACGCTCTGCACCGTTGATTACAAACGTACCGGTCTCCGTCATCAGCGGCAAATCACCCATGAAAATCTCATGTTCATTAATTTCATCGGTTTCTTTATTATAAAGACGTACCTTTACTTTCAGAGGAGCTGCGTATGTTGCATCTCTTTCCTTGCATTCCTCGATTGTATATTTTATATCGTCTTCGCCTGTGCAAAGTGTAAAATCCACAAATTCAAGACTCAAGTGTCCACTGTAATCAGCAATGGGAGAAATATCATCAAACACCTCACGAAGTCCCTCATCCAGAAACCACTCGTAGGAATCCTTCTGAACCTCAATAAGGTTTGGCATCTCCAAAACTTCTTTCTGCCTTGAATAGCTCATTCTACTGCTTTTACCGGTTGTAATAGGACGTATCCTGTTCTTTTCCATTGACGTTCACCCCTTATTTTAGTTGTGAATTGCAGTGTTTTTCGTTATTTTTGACAATTCATGTCATAAAAATAGAGCCTAACTCACCACAATAGTGCATCTTCCATGGTATCATAGGCTTGTTTTCGTGTCAAGCATTGATTTGGGAAATTTTTTCAGATCTTTCTTAAGAAAATATAAAGGGTGCTGCAAAACTCTCTTCTTTGCAGCACCCTTTCCATCTATCACTACGCCATCATAAGTATTGCAACAATATAGAGAAATCCAACCACAAGAGCAACCAAAGTACCTATGCTGGAAGTAATAACTCCTGCAACTGCTGCCCCATGTCCGTCTCTATGCTGCACCAGGCTTACGATTCCCGTAATGAGACCAATCACTCCCAGGATAAAGGTAAGCCATGGCACCCAGAAAAGTACCAGGGATAAAATACCTAATACCAGGGATATGGATGACAGATTATTGTTCTTCTTGCTGGCACTCTGATCCTGTTCACCTACAATAATCACCGGTCGATAGGGCTGTTGTCCGCCATTCTCCCAGTTGTTCCGATTCTCATTTCTTGGTTCCTGTTCCATTCCTCATTCTCCTAACCGTAATACCCTGTAGCCACCAAAAGTGTTGCAACCGCAAATACCAGCACCAGCTGGATTGCTATGCATGCCACAAAAGAACCAATCAGTGCACCATTTTTCCCCTGAAGGCCAAACTTTGCATAGAGGAAGCTAAACAGCACTCCGATAAGGAATCCCAGCCATTTCGTAAGCAGGAACCCCCCAATACAGCTGATACCAATAAATACATTTGCCATAACAGGCATCTTGTTAAGAGGAACATACTGCTCACCGCTTCCCAGATATCTCCCATTCACAGCCAGATCCACCTTATTGCCAATTGCAACTACACGAATCTCCGCACCATCAATCACAATTGGATAATCAATCATATTGATAAACCAGTTCTGCGTTTTGGCTTTGTATACCTTACCGTTTATAATCACCTTGGCTCCAAAGCCTGCACGATACTCTACCGTATGCATGACTCCATTAACATTCACATCCCACACTTTTTTCATAATCGCCCCGCCTCTCTTTGAAATATAAATTATGCTTTAAATTCTATGAGACAATGCATATTCGCAAACGCACCGCTCATTTCTTCCGCATTAATTATACCACAGATCTTTTTATTTGCACCTCTTTTTTCAAACTTTGTGGGATTTTGTGGGATTTTCTACTCTAATCAGATATTCCCGCTCTGATGAATCTAAGCTTTTTACAAACAATAGACTTCCAACTCATAGAATTGGCAGAAAAAAATAGGCGGAGAAATAAAATCTCCGCCCATCAGCATCTTTGAAATTGTATTGATTCTTATTTCAGAGTTACAGTTGCACCCTGCTCTTCCAGCTTTGCTTTCAACTCGTCTGCCTCTGCCTTGGAAACGCCCTCCTTGATTACCTTTGGAGCACCGTCTACCAGGTCCTTAGCTTCCTTCAGGCCAAGACCGGTGATCTCACGAACAGCCTTGATAACCTTAACCTTGGAGTCTCCGGCACCAGTCAGCTCTACATCAAAGGAATCCTTCTGCTCTGCCTCTGCACCTGCTCCATCACCAGCCGCTGCAACAACAACACCAGCTGCTGCGGATACGCCGAACTCTTCCTCGCAAGCCTTTACCAGCTCATTTAACTCTAATACGGATAACTCTTTGATTGCCTCAATAAATTCAGCAGTTGTCAATTTTGCCATTTTATTTTCCTCCTAAATAATTTTAATTACGTATTAATAAATGTTCTTAACCATTAAGCTTCCTTTGCTTCCGCAATCTGGCTGATTACACGAGCAAAGTTTGCAATCGGAGACTGGATGCTTCCAAGCAGCTTGCCCAGCAGCTCTTCTCTGGACGGAATCTTGGAAATAGCTTCCATGCCTGCTGCGTCGTAGTAGGTTCCCTCTACGATACCAGCCTTGATCTCCAATGCTTTCGCATCTTTTGCAAATTTGGCCAGGATTCTTGCCGGTGCAGTTGCATCTGTCTTAGAGATTGCAATTGCATTGGGTCCTTCCAAATGCTGGCTCAGGCTCTCACAGTCTGTGCCCTTGAAAGCAAAGTTCATCATTGTGTTCTTGTAAACCTTATAGATGATACCGTTCTCACGAAGTTCTTTACGCAGTCTGGTGTCTTCCTCTACGGTAAGTCCACAGTAATCGACAATTACAACAGACTGAGCATCAGCGATATTGGCTGCGATCTCATCTACAATCGGCTTCTTCAACTCAACTTTTGCCATGAATGGTGTCCCTCCTTTATATATTTGTCCACCAACCCGACGGATTCATAATGAAAATAAAGAACCTCTCTGCCAAAGACAGAGAGGTCTCGAAAATCATTCTCATAGAGAAAATGCATCGTCCTCGGCAGGCGGCTTCACCTTATGCCTTACGGCACCTGCTGTCTTCGGGTCGTGTTACATGCTATGAAAGCATAGCACATATAAATCTAAATGTCAATCAATTATTCCGCAATCGTTTAGACTACACCAGCTTTGCCGGATTCAGCTTCACGCCAGGTCCCATAGTCGGAGTAATGGTAATGCTCTTCAGGAACTGTCCCTTCACTGCGGAAGGTCTTGCCTTATTGATTGCATCGATAAGCGTCTGGAAGTTGTCCGCTAATTGTTCTTCTGTGAAAGAAGCTTTTCCAATTGGCACGTGGATAATATTGGTTTTGTCCAGTCTGTACTCGATCTTACCGGCTTTGATATCCTGGATAGCCTTTGTCACATCCATGGTTACCGTTCCGGCCTTGGGGTTCGGCATCAGACCCTTTGGTCCCAGTACACGTCCGAGACGTCCAACAACACCCATCATATCCGGGGTTGCCACAACCACATCGAACTCAAACCATCCTTCGTTCTGGATCTTCGGAATCAATTCCTCTGCTCCTACGTAATCCGCACCTGCTGCCTGTGCCTCATCTGCCTTGGCATTCTTGGCAAATACCAGAACACGTGCGGTCTTACCTGTTCCGTGAGGAAGTACAACGGCACCACGGATCTGCTGATCCGCATGACGTCCGTCACAACCTGTCCGGATGTGAGCCTCGATGGTCTCGTCAAATTTCGCAACAGCCAGCTTCTTTACGATGCTGATTGCTTCGTCTCTATCATACTGGTTCTGCTTGTCGTAGAGCTTTGCAGCCTCAACATATTTCTTTCCATGTTTCATATTAAATAACCTCCTGGTGGTAATTGCGGGAATCTGGGTTAATCCCTCCCACGTTTCTTAATTATACAGTTACGTCTTAATCTGTTACAGTAATACCCATGCTTCTTGCTGTACCAGCGATCATGCTGATGGCCGCATCAATGCTTGCAGCATTGAGGTCAGGCATCTTCAGCTCTGCAATCTTCTGAAGCTCTGCTCTGGTGATGCTTGCAACCTTAGTCTTGTTCGGAACTCCTGAACCAGACTGAATGTTACATGCTTTCTTAAGCAGTACTGCTGCAGGCGGAGTCTTTGTAATAAAGCTGAAGGATCTGTCTGCGTAAACTGTAATAACAACCGGAATAATCATTCCGTCCTGGTCTGCGGTTCTTGCATTGAACTGCTTTGTAAACTCTACGATGTTTACACCGTGCTGACCAAGTGCCGGTCCAACTGGTGGAGCCGGTGTTGCCTTTCCAGCAGGAATCTGTAATTTAATATAACCTGTTACTTTTTTTGCCATATCAGGCACCTCCTTGTGGTAATTGCGGGAATTAGGGTTAATCCCTCCCACTTATTTGTTGTTGCTAAGTTCTTTCTTGTTACATCTTTCTTACTTCTGAGAAGCCAATCTCGACCGGAGTCTCCCGGCCGAAGAGATCCACATTGATAATTACGCACTGCTTTCCATGATTCATGGACTGTATGGTGCCAACTGTGTCAGCCCAAACACCGCCTGTAACAATCACTGTGTCGCCTTCTACAAAATCAACTACGACATTTTCAGACTGGATGCCCAGTGGTCTCATTTCTTCCTCTGTGAGGGGAACCGGTTTGGATCCAGGCCCAACAAATCCGGTAACGCCTCTGGTGTTGCGCACCACATACCAGGTGTCATCATTCATCACCATGTTGATCAGAACATAGCCCGGAAACAGCTTTTTCTGAACCTGCTTTCTGGCTCCGTTCTTCATCTCCACCACATCCTGCATAGGAACTCTCACTTCCAGGATCTGTTCCTCCAGATGTCTGTTCTCAATCGTTTTCTCAATGTTGGCCTTAACCTTGTTCTCATACCCAGAATAGGTATGGACTACATACCAGTTTGCTTCTGCCATAAAATCACCCCTATAACTTCATGATAGCATCAATACCGTAGGTCATAATAACGTCCAGTATCTTAATAACGATGCCCAAAGCCACGGATGTTGCCACAACTGCAATGGTCTGCTTTGTAAGGGATTTTTTGTCCGGCCAGATGATCTTCTTATACTCAGCTTTAAGGCCTTTAAACCAGCTCTTCTTTGGAGCTTTTTCTGCTGCTTCGCTCATCTTCCCACTTTCCTTTCCGGCATCCTACTTAGTCTCTTTGTGCAGTGTGTGTTTCCTGCAGAATCTGCAGTACTTACTGGTCTCCATCCTGTCCGGATGGTTCTTTTTTTCTTTTGTCATGTTGTAATTACGTTGTTTGCACTCCGTACATGCCAATGTGATCTTTACGCGCACGACTTCCACCTCCGCTTAATTTCTGTTTGTCTGCGACCCTTTCGGGACCGCCGTTTTTCAGGCATAAAAAAAAAGCCTACTTCCATTCGCCATAGTATCATAGCATGATACAACGGAGAATGTCAAGGTTTTTATACAAATTAGTGTTGACAGCCACCATGTAGAAAGCAAAACGGGCTTTCCGCTGTATGGAATGCCCGTCTACCAGCTTTGAAGCTTGAAAATCCCTTGCGTTTTTTCCGTTAAAATGATAACCTCTGTATATAAGATCATGGAACGGCAGCAAAACAAGGCTGCTTCACACTTTTATCCCCAAACAAAGGAGGGCTGACTTATGAGTTATCAAGAACACAAATCTGCAGAATCCGTAGAGGACTATCTGGAAACGATTCTGATCTTAAGCAGACAGCTTGCCAATGTGCGCTCTATTGATATTGCCAATGAATTGCATTATTCGAAACCCAGCGTCAGTATTGCTATGAAGAATCTGCGTCAGCGGAATTATATCACGGTCTCGGAGGATGGATTTATTCGCCTGACGGAAGAGGGACTTGCCCTGGCTGAAACAGTTTACGAGCGTCATTCTATCCTTTCCGATTGGCTCATCCGCCTTGGGGTAGCTCCGGAAATCGCCATTGCGGATGCCTGTAGAATGGAACACGATATCAGTTCGGAAAGTTTTGCCGCTATTAAAAAATGCATTCAAAACCTGACTTAAAAAGTAACCCGCCTTATTTATCCAAGCTTTTCATCGTCGGGAAGAGTAAAACGTCGCGGATAGCTGCCGAGTCCGTGAGCAGCATGCACATCCGATCAATACCAAACCCGATTCCTCCTGTAGGCGGCATACCAATTTCCAGAGCATTCAGGAAATCCTCGTCTGTTGTATTTGCTTCCTCATCTCCCTGTGCCAGCAATTCCTCCTGAGCCTTAAAGCGTTCCCTTTGATCAACGGGATCATTTAACTCGGAATAGGCATTAGCCATCTCCCAGCCATTCATAAAAAACTCAAAACGCTCCACATAATCAGGATTATCCGGCTTTTTCTTGGTCAAAGGCGAAATCTCAATGGGATGATCCATCACAAAGGTAGGTTGAATCAAATGCTCCTCCGCAAACTCCTCAAAGAACAGGCTTAAGATATCACCTTTCTTGTGACGCTCTTCAAATTCCACACCCTTTTCTTTTGCCAGAGTCTTTGCCTCCTCCGTGGTCTTAATCTCGTCAAAATTAACCCCTGCATATTTCTTCACCGCATCTACCATAGTGATCCGCTCAAAGGGCTTTCCAAGATCCATCTCCACTCCGTTATACACAATCATCGTAGTCCCCAGGACCTCCTGGGCCACATGGCGGTACAGGTTCTCAGTCAGATCCATCATACCATGATAATCCGTATATGCCTGATACAGCTCCATCAAGGTAAACTCCGGATTATGACGGGTATCCAGACCTTCATTCCGGAATACACGTCCAATCTCATAGACACGTTCCAGACCACCTACAATCAAACGCTTTAAGTAAAGTTCCAGAGAAATACGAAGCTTAAAATCTTCATCCAATGCATTAAAATGGGTCTCAAAAGGTCTTGCCGCAGCACCACCTGCATTAGCCACCAGCATAGGTGTCTCTACTTCCAGAAATCCCTGGCCATCCAGATAGCGACGAATACTGCTTAAGATCTTAGAACGCTTTACAAAAGTATCCTTTACCTCTCCATTCATAATCAAATCCGTATAGCGCTGGCGATAACGCATATCTGTATTGGTTAACCCATGGAACTTTTCCGGAAGAATCTGAAGGCTCTTGCTAAGCAGCGTTATTTCTTCAGCGTGGACCGAAGTCTCTCCCGTTTTCGTGCGGAACACCTGTCCACGAATTCCAATGATATCACCAATGTCAAATTTCTTAAAATCCTTGTAAGCCTCCTCTCCAACACTGTCTCTGGCTACATAGGATTGAATATTACCTTTTAAATCCTGCACATTACAGAAAGAAGCTTTTCCCATGACACGCTTGGACATCATACGCCCCGCAACAGTCACGGTCGTTCCCTCCAGTTCGTCAAATCCGTCCTTAATCTCCTTGCTGTGATGGCTTACATCAAATTTGGTAATCCGGAAAGGGTCCATACCACGTTCCTGCAGATCAGCAAGTTTCTCTCTCCGAACTTTCAGAAGCTGTTTAACATCCTGTTCCTGATTTGCTCCACTCTTTTGTTCTCCCATGATCTTCCACTCCTCATTCCACTTTTCTAATTAGAACGCTGAATCTCCAGCACCTTATACTCTATTTCTCCTGCCTGCGTTTCAACCTGAACGGTATCTCCCACTTTAGCACCGATCAATGCCTTTCCCACAGGAGATTCATTGGAAATCTTACCGCCCAGACTGTTTGCCTCGGAGGAACCCACAATCTTAAACTCCTCCTCTTCATCAAACTCCACATCCAGAACTTTCACTTTGCATCCTACGCTGATCTTATCCAGATCCACCTCGTCCTCTACTACAACTTCTGCATTTTTAAGAATCTTCTCTATCTGTTCAATTCTGGCCTCAATATCGCGCTGTTCGTCCTTAGCTGCATCGTATTCAGCATTCTCAGATAAATCTCCCTGTTCTCTGGCCTCCTTAATCTTCTGTGCGATTTCCTTTCTTTTAACAACTTTCAGATCCTGAAGCTCGTCCTCCAGTTTTTTCAGTCCCTCATATGTCAGTAAATTTTTCTTCTCACTCATTTCCTTTTACATCCTTCCTGTGTTTTGTCCTCAATGCCATTATTTCATCATTGTCTTCCCGTACATTATATCTTCTTTTGTCCAATTTATTCCTTTATAATGCCCTTTCAGGGCAAGCGAACTGCGTTCGTTAAAGTATAACTTAATGCCCTTGCCTTGTCAATATCAATTCCTCCAGCTCTTCAAAGCTTTCCACACTGTTGATCTGTGCCCGCAGTCTGGCGGAATGCGGATATCCTGCCGTATACCAGGAAATATGTTTTCGCATCTCCCGAATTCCCGTATAATCACCTTTATACTCAATCTGCATTCGAGCATGGCGCAGCATCATATGGCGAACTTCCTCCACAGATGGCCGTGGTTCCTCCATTCCGGTTTCCAGATAAGCCTGAATCTGATGAAACAGCCACGGATTTCCCCTTGCAGCCCTCCCAATCATAATTCCATCACAATTGGTTTTCTCAAGAAGTTCTTTCGCTTTCAATGGTGAGTCCACATCACCGTTTCCAATTACCGGTATTCTTACCGCTTCCTTTACCTGACGTATTATATTCCAATCTGCTTTCCCTGAATAATACTGCTCCCTGGTTCGTCCATGGACCGTTACGGCAGCGGCACCGGAAGCCTCCGCAATCTTGGCAATCTCCACTGCATTTACATGGCCATCATCAAAACCCTTACGAAACTTAACCGTCACTGGCTTTTTCACCGCCTTTACAGTCTTACTGATAATCTGTTCCACAAGTTTTGGGTTCTTCATCAGTGACGACCCCTCCCCATTCCCCACAATCTTTGGAACCGGACATCCCATATTGATATCCAGAATATCAAATGGTTCCTCCTCTATCTCCCTTGCAATTTCACTGATAATCTCCGGATCTGAGCCAAACAGTTGTAAAGATACAGGCCGTTCTTTGGGGTGAATCTGCATCAACTTTTTTGTATTTCGATTGCGAAACGCAATAGCTTTGGCACTAATCATTTCCATGCAAACCAAACCGACTCCCTGTTCTTTGCATAACAAGCGAAAAGGCAGGTCAGTAACCCCTGCCATAGGTGCCAAAATCAACGGATTCGAAAGCTTAACATCTCCTATTATCAAACTCATTTCTTTTATCCTTATGCCTTATCTGACGGGGGGTGCTTTTCCAATTAAAATAAGCAGCCAGCCCCAGAGAACCAATTATAGCTACAGCAAAGGCTGCATAAATCACAGAGAAAAATTCCACTTTCAGCAAAGTATTTCCAGAGGGATAATGCTTTGCATACCAGCACCAATCCATAAACAACACCAGCAACAAAGCTCCCATATATAAACAGAGCCGGGAAATCCGTTCAAATTTACTCATTTTACAACTCCTCCAAAACATGGAGAAGTGTCAGAAAACGCTGGCTTTCTTTTTTCTTATCCTCTTCACTCACTCCATAATATTGATAAATATCTTTTATAATCTTCTGAAACTTCTCTTTCTCTTTTTCACCCTGATACTGCATAGATATCTGAAGAACCTCGTAATTCTTTTCTATTTGTACATCCAAATAAGAGTTCCTCTCCTGCTTACCCCCCAACTCTGGCCAAATTCTATATAGCCGAAAATCAATGGCAAATTCCTCCTCAGAAATCTTCTCCGCTTCTTCAAACCGCTTTTGAAGCTGCTCAATATACTCCATCTGCTCTTTTTTAGAAGCTTTTTCGTCAATAGGTGCTGGCTCTGATGTCGATAAAAGATCCTGCCTGTGGGTAAGCACTAGGTTCGATCTCATACACTCTTTCCCTCTAACAGCATCCTCATTTTTCTCGTCTACTCTCTTTGCCCCGTAGGTCTTCACAAGATATGTCTCAACCTCACCCAGGGTATGGGGATCTGACGGAATGGTTTTCTTCAACCTCTCCAGTTTCTTTCCCATCACCAACTTTTTCTTTTCATCTTTCGTCTTCCCTGCAATAAATATGCTCGTAGGCCCATCCGCCCCTCCAATAATGCTAATCGCCGCAGCCTTTACATTTCTCCCTTGCTTCCCAAAATAGAAAAACAACACCCAGCCAAAGAGAAACATAAAAATAGCAATAAACTGAGAGGTTGACAAAATTCCCACACTGCCTCGCTCCGCATCTCCCCGCAAAAATTCAAGGAAGAATCTTCCTGCACTATAAAGGGCAAAAAACATCCCCGCAACCTGGCCCTCGCCTTTTTTATATTTTTTTGCAAATACAATCAGAATGGCAAAGTGAATGAAATTCAGTCCGCTGGATATAAGCTGGGTAGGAACCAGCGGTATACCGTTTGGAGCATAATCGGATGCATGAAAAACAATTGCAAAAGGGCTGTCGGTCTCTCTTCCATAACAGCAGCCTGCCAGAAAGCAGCCAATCCGGCCAAATCCCTGGGCCAATGCAACGGAGGGAACTGCAAGATCAAAATAACTTAGACAATTCAGCTTTTTCCATTTACAATAAAATACAACCCCCAATACGCCTCCAATCAGAGCACCATAAATCACAAACCCGTCCGCAACCTGAAGCAGCAAAGAGGGATCTTTTTGAATCTCCTGAAAGGTTGTTATATAATATAAAATTTTACCGCCTATAAGGCCGGCTACTACCGCCCAGCAGGTAAGTCCAAAAATGGCCTCTGCATCAAGACCAATTTTTCTGGCCCTGTATTCTGCCAGAAAATATGCAGAAAAAATGCCAATTGCAATCATCAGCCCATATCCATATACAGTTACAGGACCAATGGTAAAAATTTCATTATGCATTCCTAAATCTCCTCATTTAAAACAAATACTCTGTAAAACAATTCCAGAGAAGCAAGCAGTTCCCGTTTCTCCTTTTGTATGCTTTTGATTTTTAATCCACTCCCTATCTCGTCAAAAAAGAAATCACTTTCCCGACTTCCCACTTGAAAGCAAAGGGTTCCATCCTCCTCAAATTCCAACGTAAGAATGCCTCCTACCTCTGATACAAAAAGAACACAGAGTATCTTTAATTCTCTCTTGACTTCCTCCGGAAATGCGGAAAAATCCTCATTAAAATAATACTTTTCTTCATAAGAACTGGCCCCGCAAAGCACAACCTTTTCCTGATACATTTTTCTCTCCTATTAAAAGTTGCTGTGCAACAGCACACATTTCTTAGCCGGACTACACATATCCATAAACACCTCTGACGGATACCTCTCCTGCATAGACGGCTGTTACCTGTCCATCCTCCTGTTCTACCAAAAGTTCTCCCTTATCATTAATTCCAAGTGCCTTTCCCATATATTCATGTCCCGGGTCCAAAACTCGTACCTGTTCATTCATATTAACTAGCAAGCTTTCATAATCCTCTCTAAGACCGCTTATATCCTCCGTGACTGCAAACCTGTTATAGCATTCCTCAAAATGCTTCATACAACAGGCCGTAAGTTCCGCCCTGGAAAAGGTATGTCCGGAAGCCTGATAGAGAGAATTCGCCATCTTCTCAACCTCCTCAGGGAAATGGTGCATATTCACGTTGATCCCAATACCAATCACTACATAGTTGATATAGTCCACCTCTGCACTCATCTCTGTCAGAATTCCTGCCAGCTTCCGTCCCTCCAGAACCAGGTCATTGGGCCACTTCACATGCACCTTTGGGGCATTCTCTCCCAGTTTCTTATATAAAGTCTCATTACAGGCCTTTGCTGCCGCCAATCCCATAACCAAAGTCAGCATGGAAGCATGAACCGGCCGAATCTCTGGCCTGAGAAGCAAAGTCATATAAATAGCCTCTCCGGGAGGTGAACTCCAGGCTCTGCCACGTCGCCCTTTGCCTCCCGTCTGTCGTTCTGCACAAACCAGTGTGCCATGAGGCTTTCCCTCCTCGGCCAGCTGTTTTGCCCGTGTATTGGTGGAATCCGTTTCTTCATAATATACGCAACAGCGTCCCATAGTCTCTGTCTTCAGATGGCTTCCTATCTCCTCAGCCGTCATTACATCTGGTGCCGACATCATGCGGTAACCTCGATTCTTCACCGCCTCAATCTGGTATCCCTCTTCTTTCAACTGCTGAGTAACTTTCCAAACTGCTGTACGGGAAACGCCAAGCCGTTCGCACAACTCCTGTCCTGATACATAGCCGTCCGTCTCCCTGAACATCCGCAAAATCTTTTCTTTCATTTTCTATTTCACCACAACATTCCAATGATACTGAGAATCAGTGCCACCATCATAATTCCCGCAAAAATCGAACATATATAGCCTGCCACTCTTTTATTCTTTGCCAATTCCATAATTCCGGACAGGCTGCACATAACAATTCCCAGGAAAAAAGCTATGGGGATCAAAAGGCCATCTTTCTCTCCCAAAATAATCAGAAGAGCCAAGATCAAAATGGCACATGATAGAACCATATTCACTATTTTCCAATAATAATAGGGATCTCTTCCGGATTTGTTAGTTTCTTTCATCAATCCCTGCTCCCAAAGTTGCCGCCATTACCGCCTTAATGGTGTGCATGCGATTCTCCGCCTCGTCAAATACGACTGACTGTTGGGATTCAAATACCTCATCTGTACATTCCATCTCGGTAATACCGAATTTCTCGCTGATCTCTTTTCCGATCTTTGTTTTCAAATCATGGAAAGCAGGAAGGCAATGGGTGAAAATTGCCTGTGATCCGGCATTTTCCATCACCTTTCTATTCACCTGATACGGTGCCAGATCCCGAATCCGAGCCTCCCACACCTCATCCGGCTCACCCATGGAAACCCATACATCTGTATATATTACATCGGCACCCTTTGTCCCTTCCTCCACATCTTCTGTGAGAGTTATGGTCGCACCTGTTTCCTTTGCCACAGTTTCGCACCAGTCTATCAGGCCCCGATTCGGGAAATATGACTTTGGTGCACAAGCTGTAAAGTGCATTCCCATCTTAGCACAGACAATCATCAGAGAATTGCCCATATTATAACGGGCATCCCCCATATATACCAGCTTCACACCTTTCAAACGGCCCAAATGCTCTTTTACAGTCAGAAGCGTTGCAAGCATCTGTGTGGGATGGTATTCATTGGTCAGTCCATTCCAAACAGGGACATCCGCATACTTTGCCAGTTCTTCTACAATCTCCTGGCCAAAGCCCCGGTATTCGATGCCATCAAACATTCTTCCCAGTACCCTGGCCGTGTCAGCAATACTCTCTTTCTTACCAATCTGGGAGCCAGAGGGATCCAGGTATGTAGTTCCCATTCCCAGATCATGGGCTGCCACCTCAAAGGCACAGCGTGTACGAGTGCTGGTCTTCTCAAATATCAGGGCAACATTTTTACCACGGAGAGGTTCTTCTACAATTCCCTGCTTTTTTCTGGCTTTCAGTTTCCCCGCCAATTCCACCAGATAGGCAATCTCCTCCGGTGTAAAATCTCTCAGTGTTAAAAAATCCCGTCCTTTCAAATCCATCACGTATATCCTCCTTTTCAATGGTTTAAAATCACATGTATAAAAGCAGGAAGTTCTTCAATCATCGCCCCCTCTGCTTTTTTCCTCACGGCCATCTCCAACTCTTCCACCGTGTAAACCCGGTATTTCCCAATCCGAAGCAGTTTTGCCGACGCTTCCAGTATGGATAAATATAAATTCCGGTAATTCCAATCATTCCCAATCTTTAATTCCGCAGCAATCATTGGGAGAATCGCTTCCAGATATCCCCGCATCCCCACCTCATATTCAAGCTTGTACCTGCTAAGAAGGATTTTCAATGTCACCTGCTCAATCCCAATCAATCGCTTTAAATAATAGCACTCTTCTTCTTTTTCTTCAATATAATATATTTTTCCTTCCAATCCATAGATCATTCTTAGGGCATCATAGTACCCCATTCTCATATTTCTTCGGCTTTTTGCCCCGTCAAACTGCAGAATACTGCCAAGGCTGCTCCTGGGTGCTATCTCCAAAACTGTCACTTCCTCCGGAATAGTGATTTTCTTCTCGTGTCCCACCCCAAAGATCCGAATCAGAATCAGATTCTCATAACCCCGATCCAACAGTGTATTGACTGGAAGCACATTAGTTACTCCACCATCCATATAGGTTTTTCCGTGAAGTTTTTCATTCTTAAAGACTGGAAGATAAGAACTGGCTAAAAGCATATCCTGCATTTGCCCTTCAGGCACAGCCTTCATATCAACGTCCAGTTCCTTTCGATCTGTTAAAGAATAAGTACAGGAATAGAATTCCATAGGACTTTTCCGAATACGTTCCTCGTCAATATTCTCTTCGATCAGCTTTCGAAGAGGTGCAATATCCGCTCCTCCCTCCCCCAGCACCTTAAAGGTATCCTTAAGAGTGCTGCGGAGAAGCTCCGGCTTTAATTTCTCCTTGTCAAAAAGTCTTGACATCTGTCCATCATCCACATCCATAACCTTAGAATAAGCAATGGTCTTCCAGAGTCTTTCTGCCTGTTCCAGATCGCCCATGCAAATTAACGCACCATTCAGAGCTCCTACAGAAGTTCCCGCCACACCACGTATCTGAACCCCCGCTTCCTTAAGTGCTTTCCATGCTCCAATCTGATAAGCACCCTTGGCACCTCCCCCTTCCAGCACCAATCCATATTCTTTTGATAAATCAATTACCGGCTCCACACTCTGCCTCCTATAAAAAACAAAATCAGGGGGGCACTTTAAGTGTCCCCCTCAAGTCTTCTTGTCTTAGCTGTCTTTCGCTACTTCTGTAATGGCCTTTATGGTTCCTGCCAATCCCTGAATATCTGAGGGAATAATAATCTTTGTTGCCTGCCCATCTGCTGCTTTGGCAAATGCCTCCAAACTCTTAAGCTGCAATACAGAACTGTCTGCCTCTACTTCTTTTAGCATCCGCAGTCCATCTGCATTAGCCTGCTGCACTTTCAAGATAGCCTGGGCCTGGCCTTCCGCCTCCCGAATGGTTGCCTCTTTCTTCGCCTCTGCCCGAAGGATAGCTGCCTGCTTTTCTGCCTCCGCATCCAAAATTGCAGATTCTTTCTGTCCTTCTGCCACGAGAATCGTAGATTTTTTTTCACCTTCTGCACGAAGAATAGCTTCACGGCGTTCACGCTCCGCTTTCATCTGCTTCTCCATGGCATCTTGAATAGCCGCAGGCGGAATAATGTTCTTAAGTTCCACACGATTTACTTTAATGCCCCACGGGTCTGTAGCAATATCCAGAGATGCACGCATCTTGGTATTAATAACCTCACGGGAAGTCAAAGTCTGATCCAACTCCAGTTCACCAATAATATTACGAAGAGTTGTAGCCGTCAGATTCTCAATAGCCATAATCGGATTCTCTACACCATATGCAAACAACTTAGGGTCTGTAATCTGGAAAAATACAACCGTATCAATCCGCATGGTAACATTATCTTTTGTAATTACCGGTTGTGGAGCAAAGTCCACAACCTGTTCCTTTAAGGTAACACGCTTTGCCACCCGATCAATAAAAGGTGCCTTAAAATGAATGCCTACACCCCAAGTCCCCATATAAGCACCCAGACGTTCAATAATCAATGCCTGTGCCTGGGGTACAATCTTAATACAAGATGCAAGAATCAGTAAAATAAAAATAGCCAATATAATAACCAGTGCAATTCCCAATCCCATAATTAGTCCTCCTTCTTAATGTTAACAATTAGTTTTACTCCCTGTACGGCAACAACCGTAACATGGGTGTCCTCTTTGATCATAAGGGCATCCTCCTCGGACCGTGCCGTCCAGATCAGTCCATTTACAAAAACCTCGCCTTTTCCTTCCAGATTGCGGATCTCTGATGTGACTACTGCCGTCTTGCCTATCAGACTATCCACATTCGTTTTCTCTTTCTTCTGATTATTAAAATATCGCACTGCCCAGGGTCGTGTAGCAAACAGCAGAATCAGGGAAACACCACAAAACACCGCCCATTGAAGCACTGAAGATACCTCTAGCAGAGAAAGACCAAAGGCTATCAATGCACCTCCGGCAAACCAAATAGTAGTTAGACCCAGTGTGATAATCTCAACAATCAATAATACAATGAAAAGAATCAGCCAATATATGGCATTCATTCCAGTCCATTCCTCCTCTTCCTTATTGAGCAATTGTCTTCATTGATTCTATAACTTATCATACTATAATTTTCTCCGAATTACAAGTATTTGATTCATACACAAAAAAGCTGCGGAAACTTGACTTTTCCGCAGCTTTTTTATTTAATAAAACACGTGACTTCCAATTATAATACTATTAGGACCTGCATCATATCCGGCCCGCTTAAAGTGCGTATAACTTCCAATAGTTGTATAACCATTGATAGCCTCCTGAGCCGCCTGCATACAGCTGGCTTTCGGAGCCGCAAGATATCGGGCAATGCTTCCGTTGCTAACCGGTCCGAACTGGCCTGGTGCATAAATCACATCTGCAATGCTGCCCGGATACCGGGGACTTTTTACCCGGTTCATAACTACCGCACCGATAGCTACCTGCCCATCATAGGGCTGGTTCCCTCCCTCTGCCTGAATAAGTGCAGCCAAAAGGGTTACTTCATTGCCATTGGCCTTGAAAGCATCCAACTGCTGTTTTAGCTTCTCTCGCTTTTCCTCGGCTTCTTTCTTCTTAATCTCTTCCATGGTCATGGCCTCGCCTAGTTCAAACTCTACACTGACATATTCTGCAGACACATAACCCATCTTCTCTTCAGCATACTGTACATGGATCCATTCAGCACCTTCAATCTCTTCATCCGGCACCACATCCAGCTTTGCACCCTCTTCCACATTTTTCAGAATCTTCGCCTCTGTACTGGCCTCAGCCCGAATGCGAAGTCCCGCTGTCAGAGATGTGGCCACCGGCATCACCTCATCCTGTGCCTGCTCATAAGCCTCGATTCCAAACAGCAAATAATCATTGTTCACATAACCTTCCAGATTGCCGGACTGAACTTTCGTCCAACCATCCAAACGCTCTACCACGTTACCGCCATCTCCCTTGAACATCCGTCCCAGGGCAACAGATTCTGCATCCGGCTCCGAGCGTACCGTTACATAATCCTCCACATTTGCAAGCACTTTATCTTCCCATTCATCTTCAATCTGTAACTTTTCAAAGTCTTCGCCTGTCAAATCATCCATTACGGAACCGATGCCAGCCGTTGTCTCCACATCCAAATCTTCAAATCCGGATGCCAGAATCCAAATCAGAAACAGGCTCAGCAGGATCGGTACCTTTCTGCTGATTCTCTTCATAAAAACCTCCCTGTGTAATATTTGCCACAACTTTGTTCCCTCTGTCCAAGTTATTTATTACAAATATTATGTTAAATATTACAATTTTGTTACGCAGTAATTGTAGCAGGCTAAATCACACTTGTCAAGGGTCTGAATACAAAAGTGGTGATTATGAGAACATTTTCGGCAAAAAACACAAAAAAAGTGGGGCCAACAGGCCCCAATCTCCATTATCTTCTCTGACGGCAAGCTTCATACAATAGTATGGCTGATGCTATGGACACATTTAAAGACTCCAGCTTCCCCTCCATAGGAATCCGGATTCGGGTATCCGCACCAGCGGCAAGTTCCAAACTTAAGCCATTGCTTTCATTTCCCAACAAAAATGCTGTTCCCTTTGTATAATCCCCCTTCTCATAACTCTTACTCTCTTTCAGACAGGCGGCAAATGTATGTATACCTTCCTGTCTTAACTCTTTCAGAATCCCTTGCAAGTCATCTGCCAGGAAAAAGGGCACCCGGTATATAGACCCCATAGTGGAACGAATGGTTTTGGGATTGTATATATCTACGCAATCTGGGCTTAGAATCACGCCATCCACCCCAGCCCCCTCTGCGGTGCGTATCATTGTTCCAAGATTTCCTGGGTCCTGAATGTTTTCCAACACTAATAACAGGGGGTTCTCCTTTTGCAGAAGCTCCTTTAAAGAATAATGATATTGCCTTACCAGACAGAGCACTCCCTGAGGGGTTTGGGTGTCACACATGTTCTTGAATATCGAATCCTCTACCACCTCGCAGGAAATATCCTCCAAAAGCTTTCCCTGTAGCTGCTTTTCTACATAACTCTCTGAAAAATACGCTTTCACAATCCGCTCTCTTGGTGCTTCCGAGAACATCTTAACACCTTCTACCACAAAGATGTCCTGAGCGTTTCTATGCTTTCCCTTCTTATTAAATTGAATCATCTGCTTTACTTGATGGTTGGCAGTGCTGGTAATCATATGTTTTCTTCCTTACAAATTGTAATATTAATGCTTGGAAAGTGCCTGAGCAATCTCATATTGATACGGATCAATACCCTTATCCATATCCAGTGCTTCATTGATATCAAAATCCTGGAAACGGCCATGCTGATAACCCACTACCCGGTTTGTCTTCCCTTCACAGAGCAGATCCGCTGCCATCGCTCCCATCATAGAAGCATATACCCGGTCTTTGCAAGTGGGATTTCCGCCTCTCTGCATGTGACCCAAAATAGTGGCTCTGGTCTCGATTCCTGTAGCCGCCTCAATTCGGCGGGCCATACTGGTGGAATGTCCCACGCCCTCTGCATTTACAATAATATGGTGCTTCTTTCCACGCTTCCGGTTGGCAATAATATTATTGATGATCTCCTGCTCATCATAGTTATAATTTTCCGGAAGAAGAATATCCTCGGCTCCATTGGCAATGCCGCACCAGAGTGCAATGTATCCGGCATTTCTTCCCATAACCTCTATAATACTGCATCGTTCATGGGAGGTAGAAGTATCCCGCACCTTGTCAATGGCTTCCATAGCCGTATTTACCGCCGTGTCAAAGCCAATGGTATACTCTGTACAGGAAATATCCAGATCAATGGTTCCCGGTACGCCTACGGTGTTAACGCCAAGGTTCGCCAATGCCTGTGCCCCCTTGAAAGAACCGTCTCCACCAATGACCACAATTCCGTCAATCCCATGGTTCCGGCAGATCTCGGCACCTCTCTCCTGTCCCTCTTTTGTCATAAACTCTTTGCAGCGGGCCGTAAAGAGAATCGTACCTCCCCGTTCAATGGTGTTGGATACATCATTGGCTGTCATATCTATTATTTCTTCATTTAGCAGGCCTGAATAGCCCTTTCGAATTCCCTTAACCTTTTTTCCGTTAGCAAGGGCTTTTCTGACAACGGCACGAATGGCTGCATTCATTCCCGGTGCATCGCCGCCGCTGGTTAATACTCCAATGGTGTTGATCTCTTTTGTCATGATTTCCTCCTTTTGACGCACTTGCTCTGTTATCTGCCTTGTGGCTAATCTTTAAATGTTTGTAACTACAAAAGGTACTGAACAGTTACAAATATTTTAATGCATTCTTCCCAGCTTTTCAATACGTTTCTCCACAACTTTCACATTCTCTTCGCCAAAACGCTCCCGAAGCTTTATGAGCAGTGCCCCCTCCGCCTGAACATTCCGCCCTGCTCCCAACCGCTTTGTCCTTTTCTCCGCAGCTGCATAAAGCACAACGGGATCATTGCCGTCGCTGTCATGAAGCAGCTCCAAAAGCTCCGGTTCCTCCGCTATACAAGACGCCTGATCGGAAAACTGAATCCACAGCTCCCGTTTTCCCTCGTCAAAAGAAAAAATCCGGTCACAGATAAGCTTGCTTGCTTTCTCCTCTTCCACACTTACATGGCCGCCCACAAATACCTTGGCCTCCTCTGTAAGCATACCCGAATTGCGTTCATAGATGTTGGGAAATACGATCACCTCTACGGTTCCAACCAGATCCTCTATCTGCAGAAATGCCATAACCCGGTTATTTTTGGTATACTTAATGGTTTTTCCGGTAATCATTCCTCCAATCACCACGATCTCCCCATCCCTTACCCGGGTCTTATTCGTCTCCTCATCCAGCTGAAAATCCGTAGTAACCGCTGTAATATTCTTTTTCCATCTCTCCTCATATTCTTCCAGAGGATGACCGCTGATGTAAACCCCCAGAACCTCCTTTTCAAAGGCCAGCAAAAGTTCCTTTTTGTATTCCTCTACCTTTGGAAGCTGAATCTTGAAATTCTGCTTTTCCTCCTCATCCACAAAATCAAAAAGACTCATCTGTCCGGTCATCACCGTCTTGCGGCTCTGGGCCACACTGTCCATGATTCCTCCGTAAGCCATCATATACTGCTGCCGATTGCCCCCCAGGCTGTCCATGGCACCTGCCTTAATCAGATTCTCTATAGTCTTTTTGTTGACTTCCTTTCCTGACATTCGTTCAATAAAGTCTGTCAGGCTTTTAAACGGCCCGCCAAGCTTCCGTTCTGCCACAATGCTTTCCACCACCGGGCGGCCAATACTTTTAATTGCAGACAGGCCGTAACGGATGGACTTTCCCGATATGGAAAATGCCGACTCTCCCTCATTGATATCCGGCGGCAATATGGCAATATTCATCTGGCGGCAGCTTAAGATATATTCCGATACCTTACCCGGATTATCAATCACGGAAGTCATCAATGCCGCCATAAACTCTACCGGATAATAATACTTAAGATAAGCCGTCTGATAGGCAACCACCGCATAAACCACCGCATGGGATTTGTTGAAAGCATATTTTGCAAAATCCGTCATTTCATCAAAAATCTTATGGGCCGTCTTTTCGGAGATCCCATTGCTGATGCAGCCGGGCACTCCCTCCTCCGGATTGCCATAGACAAAGTTCTGCCGTTCTTTTTCCATAACGGCCGCCTTTTTCTTGGACATGGCACGACGAACCAGATCACTCCTCCCCAGGGTGTAGCCTGCCAGCCGCTGAACAATCTGCATAACCTGCTCCTGATAGACGATACAGCCATAGGTGGGCTCCAGAATCTCCTCGAGCTGCGGGCAATCATAGGAGATAGTCTCCGGATGATCCTTGCCCCGGATATATTGGGGAATAAAATCCATGGGTCCAGGACGATACAGGGCGATCCCGGCAATCACATCCTCAAGATTCTGTGGCCGCAGATTCTTCATAAAGTTCTTCATGCCGGCACTCTCCAGCTGGAACACGCCGTCTGTCTTTCCGGTTCCTATGGAGGCAAATACCTCCTTATCATCATAATCGATTCGATCCATATCCAGATAATTCCCCGTACTCTTTTCCGACAGCTTTGCCGCATCCTGTATCACGGTCAGAGTCCGAAGCCCCAGGAAATCCATCTTCAGAAGTCCAAGCTCTTCCAGAGTAGTCATAGTAAACTGGGTGGTGAGGGAACCGTCTGTAGCCCGGGAAAGGGGCACATATTCATCTACGGCTTTCTGGCAGATGACAACGCCTGCCGCATGCATGGAGGTATGGCGGGGCAGGCCCTCCAGACGCATGGACATATCCACCAGTTCATGTACCTGCGGATCTTTCTCATAGCTGTCCCGAAATTCCGGATTCATCTTAAGTGCATCCTTAAGGGTGATGGTTCTTCCCTGCTCCGTAGGAATCATTTTGGCAATGGAATCCACAAAGGCATAGGGCAGATCCATAACACGGCCCACATCCCGCAGCACGCCCCGGGCTGCCATGGTTCCAAAGGTGACGATCTGGGCCACCCGATCCTTGCCGTATTTCCTCACCACATAGTCGATAACCTCCTGCCGGCGTTCAAAGCAAAAATCAATATCAATATCCGGCATGGATACACGCTCCGGATTCAGAAAACGCTCAAAGAGAAGCTGATAACGCATGGGATCGATATTGGTAATATGCATCACGTAGGATACGATACTTCCCGCTGCAGAACCTCGCCCCGGCCCTACGGCGATTCCATTGTCACGGGCATATTTGATAAAATCCCATACAATCAGGAAATAATCCACATATCCCATATTTTTGATAACGCCCAGCTCATATTCCAGACGCTTCTTTCTGGTTCCGTCATCCTCCGGATAGCGTTCCTTTAAGCCCTCAAAGCAGATCTGATTCAGGTATTCCCAGGAGGTAAGACCCTCGGGAACATCAAACCTTGGCAGCTTTGTGACGCCGAATTCAATCTCCACATTGCAACGCTCGGCTATCTTCCCTGTATTCTCCAACGCTTCCTTTGCATAGGGAAATAAAGTCTCCATCTCTTCCGGAGACTTTACATAGTATTGACCGCCCTCATATCGCATTCTGTCCTCGTCCTGCAGCTTTTTGGCCGTCTGGATACAGAGAAGTATGTCATGGGGCTTCACATCTTCCGCATAGGTGTAATGGATGTCATTGGTTGCTGCCAGAGGGATATTAAGCTCCCTGCTCATTCTAAGGAGTGCCTGATTTACTGTTTTCTGCTCCGCAATGCCATGATCCTGAAGCTCAAGAAAATAATTTCCCTTTCCAAATACGCCCTCATATTTCAGTGCCGTTTTTTTCGCTTCATCGTAAAGGCCCTTTACAATATAACGCTGGACCTCTCCCGCCAGGCAGGCACTTAAGGCTATGATCCCCTCATGATATTGCTGCAGGACTTCCATATCCACTCGGGGGCGGTAGTAAAAGCCCTCTACATAGCCCTTGGAGACAATTTTTATTAAATTCGCATAGCCCTCGTTATTTTCCGCCAGCAGCACCAAATGATAATAACGATCATCTCCTCCCGTAAGTTCTTTGTCAAATCGGGAATTCGGTGCCACATAGACCTCACATCCCAGGATCGGCTTCACTCCCTCTGCTCTTGCCGCCCGATAGAAATCTATCACGCCGAACATGGCACCGTGATCCGTGATGGCTGCTGCGTCCATTCCTAACTCTTTTACTCGTGCTACGTATTCTTTTATCTTATTGGAACCATCCAAAAGGCTGTATTCCGTATGGGTATGCAAATGCACAAATGACATGCCGTTTCCTCCGTGATTTTAAAGTCCGTACCGGATCGCATCCAAAATTTGATGAGCCGCTTCTTCCTTACTCATTAGTTCTAAGGGAATCTCTTTCTCCCTGGTAAGCAGTGTAATCCGATTGGTATTGGTTCCAAAGCCCGCCCCCTCTTCCCGAAGACTGTTGGCACAGATCAGATCGCAGTTCTTGGTCTCCAGCTTCTTTCTGGAATTCTCAAGCAAGTTCTCTGTCTCCATGGCAAAGCCGCAGAGGATCTGTCCCTCTTTTTTATGCTCTCCCAGGTATTTCAGGATATCCCTTGTCCGCTTCAGTTCTATGGTTAAATCCTGATCGGATTTTTTCATCTTATTCTCCGCCGTGATAGCAGGAGTATAATCAGCCACTGCGGCCGCCTTGATAATATAGTCCATGTCGTTCGCTTCATTTGTCACTACTTCAAACATGTCCTCTGCGGAAACCACTGGCAATGTCCGAACAAACATTGGCGGTTCTGTTTCCGTATGGGCTGCTACAAGGGTGACTTCTGCCCCCCGCAGCATGGCGGCCCTTGCCAGGGCGAAGCCCATTTTCCCACTGGAGTGATTGGTGATGAATCTTACCGGGTCAATGGATTCTCTGGTGGCTCCTGCGGTAATCAGCACTCTTTTTCCTGCCAGATCTTTTTCAAATGCAATCTCTCTTAAAATATGCTCCAGAAGTACCCGTTCTTCGGGCATTCGGCCGTCGCCCTCGTCGCCGTTGGCTAACATGCCCCTATCGGGAGGAATGATCTCATAGTCGAAATGTGCCAGTTTGGTCAGGTTGTCCTGGACGATGGGGTTGTGGTACATGTTGTGGTTCATGGCCGGAGATACCAGCTTTTTGCAGGGGCAGGCCATAACCGTAGTGGTCAGCATGTCATCCGCAATGCCATTTGCTATCTTTCCAATCACGTTGGCGGAGGCAGGGGCAATGAGTACTACATCTGCCTGCTTGGCCAAAGCCACATGCTCTACGCTGTACTGGAAGTTTCGGTCAAAGGTGTCAATGAGACACTTGTTGCCGGTCAGACTTTCAAAGGTGATTGGGTTGATGAAGTTGGCGGCGTTTTTTGTCATTAGTACCTGGACATTGCATTCTAGCTTTTTCAGCATTCTGGCCAGGTTTGCGATTTTATAGGCGGCGATACTGCCGGTTACGGCGAGTACGGCTGTTTTTCCTTTTAACATAAGTGTGGACTCCTTTTTGCTGTTTACCGGACGGGAATGCCGCAAAGTAAGACAGAGGAATTTTCCATATCCGTGTTCGGACGGTTCACGTACACCCTGTCTGCTCAGGGCGGACATTGCCTTGGAGACTTTTTAAATTTTTAAGCTTTTTTGGCAATGTTCGCCCGTATCAGACAGAATGTACGTGAACAGCCGGACACTTGATATCGGAAATTTCCTCTGTCTTACTTTGCAGCATCCCCTGTTTTTGGCTGTGGTTTGTTTTTTGTTTTGGGACTGTTTTTAGTATAGCATATCGCAGTTCTTGACTGCAATCAAACTTATCAAAATGTCCCTCTCAGTTTACAGTATTCTCACTCAATCCCTGCTCCAGTTCTTCTATTGTAGGCAACGTACCCTTGAAATCTTTAGGCATCAACGCATTTAATTCATATTCAGATATTCCTATCGGTTCTGTGGAGGTTTCAACTGCATATTTTGCCAATATATTATCCTTGGTCTTGCAGATAAGAAGTCCTATTGTCTGTGTATCACCTTCACCCTTGAGAGTATGGTTTACCGCTGATACGTATGTGGCAGTCTGCGAAATAAATCCTGGTTCAAATTCCACAATTTTTACTTCAACAACTACATAACAATGCCGCTTTATGTTGTAGAATAGCATATCGACGTACTGCTCTGTATTCCCAATCTGCAATCGGTATTCTCTTCCTACAAATGCAAATCCGGTTCCGAGTTCCATCAAAAAATTCAGCAAAACCGCCCTTGACCAGTTATTTTCAATAACTTTATTAATGAAAAATTAAATTTTTTCGGATTATCATGACACTTATCTATCAATACCTTTATATGTCCCCAGGGAATCATAAAAACATTATTTGATGCCATTTCAAATTGTTCCTCAACTTGGGGAACAATTTTATTATCACTGTTTTCCAAAAATCTTTCCCCAACTTGGGGAACAGTTTCAATGTTCTTAAAAAGTCCATAAAAACGCATCATGTAACGCAAATTAGTAGGAGAAAATCCTTTTGCATTCGGAATAATATCTGACATATCCATACTCATATTTTTGAAAAACTTACTTCCCCATTTACTGTCCGCACGCTTTTCTGTAATATCTTTCCCTACTGACCAATAATACATAAGCATCTCGTTATTTACACGAATGGAAGCTTTTATCTGGCTCTTTCTGTATCTTTCTCCAAGTTCTTGTATCCAACTTCTATATTCCTCATCAAGCCGCATTAATTCGCTCATAATTTCACCCTCTTCCGATATTTTCTATTATTCTGCCTTGCATCATGCCATTACACGATTGCTAAATTGCTGTTTTGTTTTCGTGTTCTGGTAATACAATAACATAAAAAGTTTATTTTTTTGTATATTTTTTTTCGGATTTGTGGTATAAAGGTAGATGTATTGTATCTCCCCTGGGAGAATAATAACATTTAGGAGGAAAATTGAATATGGAGAAATCAAGAAAAGACACTCGTTGGATGGTCAGTGTTGCACTTATGGCTGCGATTGTGATTCTGCTGGCGAATACGCCGCTGGGGATGATTCAGCTTCCGATTATTAAGGCAACAACTGTGCATATTCCGGTGATTATCGGGGCAATTCTTTTGGGACCCTCGGCCGGGGCGATTTTAGGCGGTGTATTTGGAATCTGTTCTATGATCAGTAATACTACTGCACCTACTTTGCTTTCTTTTGCTTTTTCGCCCTTTCTTGCGGAGGATCTCTTAGGCATTGTTAAGGCTCTCTGGATCGCCATAGGCTGCCGGATTTTGATTGGCGTTGTGGCCGGATGGGTATGGATTGGTCTTAAGAAGCTTAAAGTTACTCCCTGGGCTGCTCTTCCCCTTACCGGATTTGTGGGGTCTATGACAAATACGGTCCTTGTTATGGGCAGCATCTATCTGCTTCTGGCTTCACAATATGCATCTGCGAAAGATGTGGCTTTGGATGCCGTGTGGGGACTGATTATGGCGACTGTGACGGCTTCGGGGATTCCGGAGGCGATTGCGGCGGCTGTTCTGGTGACGGCTCTTGGAAAGGCTCTTTTGGTATTTTTCCGGAGACAGATGGCTGCAGCTCGTTAGTTTTAATTTACAAATAGTATTACCCTCTGTAGGTGAATGCTTTTTCCTACAGAGGGTATTCCTTGTTATATACCTGCCAGTCACGGGCAGTTAAAAATGAAAGATATATCCTAACAGAAAGAAAAGGAACTTAAAAATGATTTTAACTATAGATATCGGAAATACAAATATTGTAATCGGATGTTTTGATAAGAAGTGTCTGCTCTTTCAAGAACGCTTTGAGACGAATCACCAGTCTGCCAGTTTGGAATACGCCGTGATTCTTCGGGAAACCTTTTCCCTTTATGGCATTGACACTTCCAATATCGAGGGTGGAATCATTTCTTCCGTCGTTCCCTCCGTTACAGATACCATCAAAGTTGCGGTGGAACGGTTTACCGGCTCCAGTTTTTTGGTGGTAGGCCCTGGTATCAAAACGGAACTTAAGATGGAAGTGGACAATCCTGCCCAACAGGGAAGTGATCTGGTGGTAGGGGCTGTTGCTGGTATTTACAATTATCCCGTTCCTCAGATTCTGATCGATATGGGTACGGCTACTACGGTTTCGGTCATCAATCAAGATAAGGCTTTTATCGGGAAGATGATTCTGCCGGGTGTTGCCATCTCTCTGGATGCTCTTTCTTCCCATACTGCTCAGCTTCCCACGGTATCTATTGATCCCCCCCGAAAGCTGATTGGCAGCAATACGGTGGACTCTATTAAGAGCGGCATTCTCTATGGCAATGCCGGAGCCTTAGACGGACTCATTGACCGCATTGAGCAGGAGCTTGGAGAATCCTGTACTGTCGTTGCCACCGGCGGACTATCCCCTGTGATTACGCCTCTGTGCAGACATCAGATTCTTTTGGATGAGGCTCTGCTTTTAAAGGGACTTTTACTTCTTTATGAAAAAAATTGTAATTCCCAAGGGTAAAGGAAGAA
Source organism: uncultured Lachnoclostridium sp. (assembly GCA_948330435.1). Taxonomy (GTDB): domain Bacteria; phylum Bacillota; class Clostridia; order Lachnospirales; family Lachnospiraceae; genus Laedolimicola. Next base: position 43,962 of record CAOJBY010000009.1, read on the forward strand.
AGCTTTCCTAAACCCCCATATCCTCCTGCTGAATATTTTGATAAATAAGCGACTCAAATTCTTGAAAGGAATTGCAATTACGCACTTCCTGTATCATGGTATCCTCCCCAAACTGGGAAATCAGTGCCTCATACAGGAGACGAAAGTTCTTCTTATCCGCCTTATTGATGGCAAGCAGCAGTACCAGATTCACCGTATTATTTCCCCACAAAATTCCCTTTTTTGAAATAGCAAGGGCAATACTGGTCTTTATGGCATCCATATAAGCAGAATGGGGAATCGCAATATTTCCAAAAGCCGTTGTCGCCGCATATTCCCGCTTCAAAACCTTTTCCTCAAAATCCTTATGCGTATAATTCTTTTCCTGAAGCTTTCGGCAAAGGCAGGCTATCACTTCTTTCCAATCTGCACATTCCGGATTGATGAGGGTCAAATCTTCCTCAAAAAAAGTGTGAAAGCAGGTTCGTAATTTATAATTGCTATAAAACAGTTCATGCTTTGCCAGGGCCTCCTGGATAATGTGATACTGAGCCATAAGATTAAAGGGCATCAGCTTTACCACGGTGTATTCCTTGCAAAAGCCCTCCTGAACCGGAATGGTAGTAAAAAGCATTTTAAAGAGCGTTTCCTTTGTCCTTTCCGTCAATTCCTCCAACTCTTCTACATTATGCACGGTTCCAATCAGCTTGATTTGATTTCCAAAGGAAAGCATCAGCTTATTGGAAAGCTCAATACAAAGATTCTGATAATCGGGGCACAGAAGCACAGCCGAAATCTTGGAATTGTTCACATTCTGCCGTTCGATCTCGGCCCCGATGTGTATAGCAAGAAATGCAATCTCATCCTCGGGAATGGCAACGTGATACCTCTCCATCAAATCCAGTCCCACAAAAATTGCCATATCAAAGATCGTCGGGCTGTTGCGTTTGATGGATTCCGTCAGAGGATTCGCCGCCGGACGTCCCTCCCTCACCCGAAACAGCATATTCTTAAGATGGAGACAAAAAGGGGCAAAAAAGGATTCACCCGACAAATCAAACAGATACAGATTGCTGATTTGCTCCATATAATAATGAGTCAAATCTACAATCTCTTCCCCTGCAATCTCCTTTAGATTCTCACTGGTTCCTGACAGCGTGTAGCTTGCATTTGCCTTAATCAGCATATATATTTCAAATCGTTCCGATTCATTCAGACGGATCTGAAAGCCCTCCTCCAGATCCCCGCAGAGTGTATTCAAAAGCTTCTCTTCCCGTTCATTCTCCACTGCAAAATTAGATGGGCAGGAATCCAGAAAATTTCCGTTTAGTTCCCGTTCTACCAGAATCACCAGATGGAGCATCATGTTAATGGCGGCAAAATCATTTAAATAGAAATCATTCTTTTTAAAATCGGACACCACAATCTGATTTAACTTGTCAATATCAATGCCGGAAAAACATTCTTTCAATTGTCTTGTATCCATAAAACTAGTTCCGGATTCTTCATTCAAAATATAGCTGATGAGCTTCCGCTTATCTTTTTCCTTTTCTTTCATGCGTACACAGTCATTTTCACAGATAAATTCCACCTGATAAGAAGCAAAGGTCTTATTCATCCTGGAAATGACTCCTTTGATGGTAGAATAGCTGACACACAGGCTGTCACACAGTTCAAACAGATCCAGGCGGGAGTTATGCCCCAGAATCAACTGCTTAATAATATAGAAAGCACGTTCATCAAAGGTCTGGGGAATCTCATCCTCTCTGTCATCCATCAGGAAAGCGGAGGTAATCTGATTGTTGATCCGGTAACCGTTTCGGGAAGAAAGGATAATCTTTTTATCATAGAGAGAATTGATTTCCTTTACATGGTTTTTTACAGATCGGACAGAAATGGAAAGAGCCTCCCCGTCCCATATCTGCATTACCTTGTTTCTCTATTTTTTCATTATAAGCATAAAACCCAAGGGCGGACAACCAGAAAATTGCACTCCAAAGTGCAAAAGGCTGATGAAATCACTTGCACCGGACAGTGCAAAAGACAAGTTGAGGGACACCGAAAAATTATGGATAATGGCCTTAGCAAAACAAACATACCAGGGTTTGTAAAACGGAAAGGAGAACAAGATATGGAAAACTTAAAAATCTTATTGTGCTGCGGTGCCGGCATGTCCAGCGGATTCCTGGCAAGCAATGCCAGAAAGGTAGCAAAGAAACAGAAGCTCTCGGTCAGCGTGGAGGCAAGAAGCCATTCGGAGGTGGCGGAACATCTGAATTACATTGACGTGCTTCTCATTGGCCCTCACTATGCCATGGAGTTAGATAACTTTAAGGAAACGGCGGCCCCCTACGGCGTTAAGGTAGGCGTGATTCCTCAGGATGTGTACGCTTCCTTAGACGGTGCCCGGCTGATTGAACTGGCAAAGAAGCTTGCAGAGGAAAACTAATACATTAAGAAAAGGGAGAGACTCATGAATAAACTGATGAACTGGCTGAGTGAAAGCTTTGCACCCAATGCCAACAAATTATTTTCAAAGCCCTGGATTGCGGCTGTCTCCGCATCCATGCAGAAAGTTGTTCCATTCATTTTGACAGGCTCTTTGATTTATTTTTATAATGTAATCAAATCCTTTGTTCCGGCATTGCCGGATTTGTCACCCATTGCCAACTACAGCTTTGGACTTATTTCCATTATGATTGCTTTTATGATGGCAAATCAGTGTATGGAAAAGCTTCAGCATCCGGCCTATACCATTAACGCCGGCCTGGTAGCAATCTGTATCATGCTTATGGTTTCCACTCCAAGCGGGGAGATGGCTGACAGCTTCTCCAATTTTCTGGGAAATGTGGGACCGACGGGTATTGCAGTCGGTATGATTTGCGGGTTATTTACAGCCCTTGTATTCCATCTTTGGGCAAAGCTTAAGTTTCTGGAGAACAGCAGTATTCCGGACTTTGTGGTGTCCTGGATTAATGTGATCATTCCCAATATTATTGTGCTTGGGGTAACTATGGTACTGATATTCCACCTGAGAATCAACGTACTTGACATTATCATTGGTATTTTTATGCCCTTGACAAAAGTAGCCCAGACGCTGCCCGGCTTTATTCTGATTTCCCTGTTGTATGCCTTTTTCTATACTCTGGGAATCTCCACCTGGCTCTGGAATGCACTTACCACACCGATTTTTATGGTTGCAATCCAGGAAAATATTGATGCGGTAGCAGCCGGGGGCGTGGCAACAAATATTGTAACCTCGGAAGCATTCTTTACAATGGCATTTATCACCATGGGCGGTGTCTGTGCCACACTGGGACTCAATATTCTCATGTGCTTCTCAAAATCCAGGCAGTTAAAGATGCTTGGCAGAGTATTTATCGCACCCTCAATTTTTAATATCAATGAGCCTATGATGTTTGGAGCACCCATTGTCTTTAATCCGATTTTAATGCTTCCTGCCTGGATCAATGCCATTATCGGACCTACATATGTATGGATCTTAATGAGCACGGGCCTTTTGAAGATTCCGTCCATGATGGTACAGGTGGGACAGATTCCGGCACCGGCATCCAGTGTGATGATCACACAGGATATGAGAGCTATTTTATGGTGGGCAGTATTACTGGTGATTTACACTGCCGTCTGGTATCCGTTCTACAAGGTATTTGAAAAGAACAAGCTGGCGGAGGAAGCCGCAGCATAAACCAATAATTATTATTACGGAACTATAATCAGTAATGTCACTCACAGTGCACAAATCAATTTACAGACATATGTACTTGTGGCTGGAAATTGATTTAGGCAAAGGTGTACTGTGAGTGATATTACGGAACTATAAATAGGAGGCAGAGTTTATGAGCGAATTGGAAAAGGAAGTATTGGAAGAGCAGGAAGAAAGCGAACTGGTTCCCGTAGCCATGCAGATTATTATGCATGCCGGAGATGCAAGAATTAAGATAACAGAGGCTCTAAAGACAGCCAAAAAGTTTGATTTTGAAAAAGCAGCAACAGAAATGAGAGAAGCAAAGAGGGAGATCACCCTGGCCCACAACTGTCAGACGGAAATTATCCAAAACGAAGCAAGCGGTATCAGCTACGGTTTCTCCCTGCTGTTTGCCCATGCCCAGGATACCCTGATGACGATTAATTCCGAAGTAAGAATGGCGGAAGAAATGATCGATATTCTGAGACTGCTTGACGAAAAATGCAGATAGGAGGGAATCAGAATGAAGAAAGGATTTCCCAAGGGGTTTCTGTGGGGGGCATCCACCAGTGCTTACCAGGTGGAGGGTGCTGCCTATGAGGATGGCAAAAAGGCCTCCCAGCAGGATGTGATCAATCATGAAAATTATGAAAAACACGGCTTTGCCAATGCGGATATTGCCAGTGACCACTACCATCATTTTAAAGAGGATGTTGCTCTGATGAAAGAAATGGGATTTTCAGCCTATCGCTTTTCCATTGCCTGGTCAAGAGTGTTTCCCGATGGTGTGGGCGATGTCAATGAAAAGGGGATCCAATTCTATCGGGATCTGATTGATGAACTGATCCGAAATGATATTGAGCCCATTGTAACCTTGTATCACTATGATCTTCCCTGGACTCTGGTAGAAAAATATGACGGCTGGATTGACCGGCAGGTGGTGGCTGCTCTCGGCTACGCACCCGTCTATCCTCTTTCTTCCTCTCCGCAGGATATGATGGCCGCACAGAATGCCCATGATCTGCGTAATGCATTTTATCTGGATATTTATTTCAAAGGATTTTATACGAAATCCGCTATGATTTATCTGGAGGAACACGGGCTTGCACCGGTGATTGAACCCGGAGACATGGAGCTTATTGAAGAGGGCGAATCCGATTTCCTTGCTCTGAACTATTATTACAGTGATTGTGCCAAGGCGTGCCCCTTAGACGCAGGAAAAGAAATCAGCTATGGCGGCGTGAATCTGTCCGGAAAGAAAGGGGAAATGTCTGGCTTTGAGACACATCCGGGATTTTACGAGATGTGCAAGAATCCGAATCTTGACACCACGGACTGGGATTGGTCCATTGATCCTACAGGTCTGGAATATCTGTTCCGTGATATCTATATGCGTTACAATAAACCTCTGATGATAACGGAAAATGGTATGGGTGCCTTTGATACCTTAACGGAGGATGGAAAGATTCATGATGACTATCGGATACAGTACTTAAGAGAACATATTAAGGCCATGAAAAGAGCTATGGACTATGGTGTAGAAATACTGGCTTACTGCCCCTGGTCAGCACTGGATTTGATTTCCACCAGCAATGGGGTGAAAAAACGCTACGGCTTCATCTATGTAGATCGGACGGATGATGATCCCAAAGAGTGTAAGCGTTTGAAAAAGGATTCCTTTTATTGGTATCAGAAAGTTCTGAAATCAAATGGGGACGAGCTGGATTAAAGCATCAAAAGCAGGAAGCTCATAAAAGTTCGGAAGCGGCCACGGCAATTAATTGACTTGCCGCAGCCGCTATTTCTACCAAGTTTTTCTAATGGTGCCCTCCATATCCTCTTCCGGATCAATGGCCTATTGTCCGGCCGAATTTCAGGCGGCCCATAACTTGAAACATCTTCTTCATGTCTACGGGTTTCGCCAGATGCTCATTCATTCCGGCATCCTTCGCCAGTGCAATATCTTCTTCAAATGCGTTCGCCGACAGTGCAATGATAGGCACAAGCTTCGCATCCGCCCGATCCAGACCTCGAATCACACGGGTTGCCTCATATCCGCTCATAACCGGCATCATCAAATCCATAAGCACACAGTCAAAGGTTCCCGGAGCAGATGCCGCAAATGCATCCACCGCCGCTTTTCCGTCATTTGCCGTCACAACCTCTGCCCCTGCCTCTTTCAGCATAAACTCCACAATTTCACAGTTGATCTCATTATCCTCTACCAGAAGCACACGCATCCCAGCAACATTCCCTGCATCATTCCCGGACGGTTCTCTCCATGCCTCGTCAATCTGAATGGGCAGCATAATCCGGAACTCGCTTCCCTCGCCGACCCGGCTATCTACCTCAATGCTCCCTTCCATCTGGTCTACGATCTTTTTCACGGTGGACATGCCAAGCCCAATACCGTTATAGTTGGTTCTTGCACCCTGATCCTCCTGAGTAAAGGGCTCAAAAATATGCTTTTTAAAGTCCTCGCCAATGCCGATTCCGGTATCTTTTATCACAAAGAGGAAGCTTGCCCTCCCGTTTTGGTGTGCATTCTCCCTTATCCGGACAGACACGGAGCCATGAGACCGATTGTATTTGATGGCATTGTCAATCGTATTAAGAAGAATCTGCTTTACATGCAGCGGATTCCCAATCAGTCTCCCATGCTGCAACTCAACATCCAGCGTCAGCCGGATTCCCCTTTCCTCCGCCTGCGGAGACAGGATTGTGACGCTGTTTTCCACCAGTTCCCAAAGATCAAAAGGCTCCTCTGCCTCCGTCCGGCTTCCGCTTTCCAACTTGCTGATCTGAAGAACGTCATTTACCAGGGACAGAAGATGTTCTGTTGATACACGGATTTTCTTCCTGCAGTCTCTCTGCATCTCCGGATCCTGCTGTCTTTTCTCCATGATAGACAGCATTCCCAGAATCCCATTGATAGGCGTGCGGAGATCGTGGGACATATGGGAAAGAAATTCGCTCTTTGCGGAATTTGCCCGCCGGACCTTCTCAAGCAGCTCCATAATGGCCTGTTCCTGCTTCTTCCTTGTCACCATAATCTCCGTGATATCCTGATGATAGCCATTCAGACTGCTGCCCGGTTTTTTAAATGTTTTGTCGGGCACGCCGCCGCAGCGGACATAAATTTTCCCAAGCTCGGGATGGTTCCAGGGGTAAATCACTTCGGAACGGCCGGTTTCCAATATTTCCCGCACCGACTCCTGTACCATGACCACATAATCCGGTTCAATATGTTCAAACCAGTGCCGATAGCAATCCTCTGGCCCGATCTCATTCGAAACGCCCAAAAGACTACGCATGGTCCGATCCGTATACATTCTTGGCTGACAGCCCTCCTCCAGTTCAATCGTCCAGATACCGGTTCTGGCTCCCTCCAGAATGTCCTCCAGACTCTGCCTCGCCTCCAGTTTGTCTTTCTCTTCCTGTTCCACTACGGCGTTAATGTCCCGCTGTGCAAATATCGCACAGTTTTCTTCCTCCGTCTTTTCCGTGGCGGAAAAATGAATCTCCAGGTATTTCAGTCCGCAGGTGCTGTCTTTCTCCTGATACCGGATGGAAAATTTCTTCTTTTCCTTAAGCTTCGCCAGTACATAGTCTTTTTTTGTCATGGCCCGAAAGCGTTCCTGATCCCGGGGGATCACATACTGAGATATGTACTGCTCCATAGCCGTCTGGTAACCGCCCTCAAAATGAGCGGCCCAATCCATGCTCAACCGTTCACTGTTCCGATAGGTCTCACATTCGCCCGTATCAAAGTTTACCTGATAGATGCCCAGGTAATCCACACTCAGGGCATGGAGAACCTTATAGCTCCTCTTTTGAAGCTCACGGACCAAATCACGCCGCTTCAGAGAGGATACAATAAAATATGCCGCAGTCTGAAGCATATTGGATGCATATTCCAACGATTTTACGGGCGGGTTGTCCACGCCGTAAAAGCCGATAACCTTTTCTCCGTTATAAAGCGGAACCACCACAAGGGAATGAATGTGCTGACGCTTCAGATTTTCATACTGAAGAGGCTCCGTCTTCCGAATATCCTCTATACTCTTGATAACGATATGCCTGCCGATGCTAAAGTTCCGATACCAGCTTGCACATACCTCCGGGGGAACATTTTGAAGATTATCCTTTTCCGGCTCCACTCCTTCGGCCGCCCACTCATAAGTATTGTCATCTCCGCCGGACTCGTTCTGCTCAAAAATATAGGTACGCTCCCCGTTCAACGCTTTTCCCAGGTACCCTAACAGCACTTCAAGGGACTGGTCCGGCGTTCCCTCCAGCAACGCAACACGAAGGCCCTCATTGATTACAGCCTCCAGATTCTGAACGCTTTGCATACCGCTGTGCTGCTCACGGTCCCCGACACCCGGCATACCTTCACCCGCCGTCCCCAAAAGCTCCCTTACATTATCCATATACCCGCCCTCCACATAGACCGTCAGCCACCCTTACTGCATCCGCAAATTCAAGTGCAAAGAAGCTTTTCCCGCTTCGTCACAAACGACCACAGGTCTTGTGTCATCATACCATATGACCCCAGGCACGTCAATATAGAGCATAATCCGCAAATCGCCTAATCATACTGTCTTTCAAGTTTCCCATTCCTCCCGGCATATCCGGCAATCTCCCGCAGCTCCTCTTTCCATTCCCCCGTTTCCTCCAAATCCAGCGTACAAATCACCCTTTTACAGCCGTCAATCAACGCTTTCGCCCTCTCCACTTTCTCCGGTCCAATCCTGCAAAAAGCTCTCTCAAGCACCACCTCCGAAGCAAGGGCCTTTGCCGGGGGACAATCCAAATCATTCTCCCACAAAATCCCCGCCGCAAAAGGCGTTCCCTCCCTCTGCAGTCTTCGAAAAACCGATGCCCCGGTTCCATTTCCGGCAATGACAAAAACCTCCGGCTCCTTTTTTACAGGTTCAAGTTCCAGATTCCCTGTCTTCTCATCATAGCTTCCGGCTGTCATCTCATACAGCCCGGCAATATATCCCGGCGTAAACACCTCCCCCGGTGTCCCGAACCGATCCACCTTATCCCCTTTCACGCACACGACCTTATCAGAGATACGTTCCGCCAGTTCAAGCTCGTGAAGAGACATAATTACCGACAGATGCCGGCTCCTTGACATTCCCTGAAGAATGGAGAGAAACTCCAGCTTATAACGAATATCAAGAAAGGAAGTAGGTTCATCCAGCACAATGAGATCCGGTTCCTGGCAGATGGCCCGGGCCAGCATCACACGCTGCTTCTGTCCGTCACTGGTTCTGGCAAAATCCCGGTCCACAAGCTCCTCAATATGAACCAGCTCCATGGATTCCCGCACAATCCGCCTGTCCTCCTCCGAGAGAACCCCAAACTTTCCGGTATAGGGATAGCGGCCCGTAGCCACCACATCCTCACAGGTCATCAGTTCCGGACGCACTCGTTCCGTGAGAACCACCGAAAGCTTTTTCGAAAGCTCTTTCCCTGAAAGTCCCTGGATCTCCTTTCCGTCCAAATGCACCATTCCCCCCAGGGGGGCAAGTTGTCGGATAATACTCTTTAATATAGTAGTTTTTCCTGCACCGTTCGGCCCAATCAGGGTAAGGATTTCCCCCTTTTTCAATCGAATCTCAATATTTTTAATAAGCGGAACACCCTGATAGCCTACGGTCAGGCCCTCCGTATAAAAATAAAATTCTTCCATATGCCTTACTCCGCTTTCTCTTTCTTTCGATGAACCATAACAAAGATTACAATCGGTGCTCCAAAAACCGCCGTTACCGTACTGATACTAAGCTCCGTGGGGGCAAATAAGGTTCGGGCCAAAAGGTCACACAGCAGGCAGAACACCGCACCTCCCAGAAAGCAGCCCGGAATCATCAAAATAGGCTTTGCAGTACGAAACAGGCTTTTTACCAAATGGGGAACCGCAATTCCCACAAAGGAAACCGGCCCGGCAAATGCGGTCACACAGGCCGAAAGCACACTGGACAAAATCACCAGCAGGGAGCGAAACACCTGAATATTCACCCCCATATTTTTTGCGTAGGATTCCCCCATCTGATAAGCACTGATGGGCTTAGACATAAAAAACACCAGGACGGAAGCCAGAAAGGTCACCACAGACATAAGGGCAACATTTTCCCAGCTGATTCCGGAAAAGCTTCCTTTCGACCAGTTATGCAGGTTCACAATATTGGAATCATCCGCAAAGGTCACAATAAAGTCCGTCACCGCCGAGCAGATATATCCAATCATAACTCCACTCACAATCAGCATGGACATCCGATCCATCATGCGTGACATGAGAAGAACAAAGCCCATGGAGATCATCGCTCCCACAAATGCGGCAGCAATCATCACCATGGAGCTGATATGAATGGCCCGTCCCAGAGCAAATACCATCACCAGGGCAACAACAAGCTTTGCTCCGGAGGAGATGCCAAGGATAAAAGGACCCGCTATGGGATTATGGAAAAAGGTCTGCAAAAGATAGCCGGACAGGGCAAGCCCTCCCCCCAGAACAGCCGCAGCCAAAGCCCGTGGAAAGCGTATCTCCATAATAATATCCGTAAATGTCCCGTCCGCTTCTCCTCCCAAAAGGATGTGCAGAACCTCTTTTAGGGGCACTGATACACTTCCCGCACACAAATTCAGTGCCAGAAAGAAAAGCAACAAAATTCCTAATATAAAAAATGACAACACATATCGTCTCTTCTTCATCACTTACTCCAACCGATACAGATAAGTCATATCATCCTCACCCGTAAGCATTTTGTGCATATCGGAAATAATGGTTCCAAGCTCCATAGAGGACTGATAGAGATTTTTTGTAGTACAGTAGACATTTCCCTGCTGCACTGCCTGAAATCGCTCCAACAAATTGCTTTTTTCCAGCAAATCTTCTATGGAGGATAACTCCTCTGTGGTGGTACTGTTATAAATAATATAATCCGCATCCTGGGCCGCCGCATAGAATTCCTCCATCTGCATCGTCACATTGGAGGAAGCCGTATCCTCTTCCTCTCCCAGATGTTCAAACACATAGCTGCCCCCGGCCATCTCAATCATTTTTGGCAGATAATCCGAAGAGCGACGCACATTGACCTCCCCATTGGCAGTAATATAGAAGAAAGCCACCCTGCTTCCTGTCTTTTCTCCCTGATCCACAGTCTCAAACGCCTTTACTTCCTCCTCAAAAGCAGCTTCAGCTTCTTCCTCTTTCTCTGTCAGTACTCCGTACAGCCTGACCCACTCCGTTCTTCCAAGAGGATTACTCTCATAGCTGGAATAGTCCACCAGCACAGGGACTTTCAGCTTCTCCAACTGCTCCTTGACCTCCGGCGTATGATAAATCATGGTATTTTCTACTGCAAGTCCGCAGCCCTTTGACACGATCTGCTCATAATCGGGGGCCGCATAACTGCCCGCATGGAGAATATCTCCTCGCTCCATAGCGGCTCTCGCTTCCTCAATATACCAGGAATCCGCCTTTAAGCCGGAAAATCCAACCCTGTCAAGAGCATCCAGGGACACGAACATATCCATAACCGCAGAAGCCACCAGATAGATATTTTCAACAGGCTGCTGCAGCACAATAATATCTCCGCTTAAGTCCGACGGCACTTTCATTTCCTCCGGAACCACCAGATAACGTGCATCCTCGGCAATGGTCAACAGCTTATAGCCGCCTTCATAATAATCCACTCCAAATTCACTGGCATAGCGAAGCTCCATACTGCTCTCCCAGGTAAGCTCCCGGCTGATATCCTTGTTATTTTTTGTGCTTTCTTCCTTTTGCCCGTTCTTGCAGGAGGTCAGGGAAAGTAACAGCACGCCGACAAGACCAATTGCAGTCAGCTTTTTTATCATCTGCACATACACCCTTTCAGCTTCTAAGCATTCTTCTTCTCTTATTGATAAAGGAAACAACGACGCATATAAAAATAATAAATATCACCATATAGACGACTCTCTGGGCTGCCGCCTGGGGTGTCTGTTGTTTTGACATAACGCCCTCCAGGTCAAAGGTCAGCTGATATGTAATCTCATGGGGCGTGCTCATGGCTGTAGTATCTGCAATTACCTCCACTGGTTCATTGAAAACTGTAATGGGAATCTCAAAGGTGGAATAGCCCTCCTCATAAAGGGGAAAATACTTTTTTCCCTCCACAAGCATGTAATCGTAGTGGGTACTGCTCCACTCAATCCGGGCATAAGCATGTCCGTCCAAAACCGTCAGACCTGCCGGGGAGGACACCGTAGTTCTTCCCGTTCCGCCTGTCAGCTCCACTTCTATGGCATATTCTCCATCCTCCATGTCAATAAGTGCCGCCTCCGGCTCTCCTGCTTCTGCACCGTAAGCCGCCAATCCAGGAAAAGCAAGACATCCTCCCAGGAGAATTGTAAAAACTGATACTTTAAGCATCCGAAACAGTTTTCCTTTTTTCATAATGATTTCTCCAATCATACATATAAATCTAAGGCTGCCGCAAGAAAAAGCTCTTGGCCTTTGCGGCAGCCCCCGAATGTTTATCATCCAAAGTCAGATATGCAGCCCCTATTCCATTCTTTGGGGATTCGAGACACTGACCTTATGATCGTACCAGGTTCCCTTTGTTCCAATCAGTGCCAGATCAAATTCTACATCTATCCCGGGAACCGGAATATCGAATCCATAGACCTCTTCTGTTATGCCGTCACTGTAGGTAACGGAATCTGTCGTCGGCTCAAGAACCCTGGCCCCCTCCTTACCGGCATCTTCCGCCACACCGGGAAAAAGATTCACAATATTTTTAGAAGCCAGGGATACATGTATCACCATCTCCCCATTCTCTACGGTAAGAGTTCCCTTTCCGTCGTGGGCCTCGCATACATGAAACATGCTGCTGTCCGTATCAAATTCCGCCGTATAAGTACCATCTTTCAAAACGACTGCAGGTGCAGCCTTTTCTTCCTCTTCTTTCTGGTCCTCTGAATCTTGTTCATTCCCAAGGTCCGCCTCCGGCTCGGATGCTTCCATCGTCTCCTGTTCCTGATCTTCCTCTGCATTTTTCAAAGAGGTGCAGCCCGTTAAAAGTGTCCCTATCACAAGGGCCGTGCTCACTAACATGATGATTTTTCTTTTCATTTTCTTTTTCCTTACTTTCACTGTTCAATGAATGCAAATACTGGCTGAACAGATAATTTACTTCATAGCTGCTGCGGTATGTGCAATATACAGATCCTGAATCGCCGGAATCTGGCCAAGTCCTGCAATCTGTGTATCTACACTGTCAAACTTACCGGATGCCGTAAACATGCTCTTCCAGGAATCATCATCGTCTCCGGCCATATCATTGTTGGCATGATCACCCGCCACTACCATCAGGGGACGGAGAATCACTTTCTTGTAGCCGGCCTCTGCCACTGCCTCAATCACGGCTTCGCAGGCCGTTTCCTCCGGCTCTCCCTCAACAGTTCCGATAAATACATTCTCATAGCCAAGCTCTTTCATCTGTGTCTGCATCTGGCTGTAGGAAACCTTAGCCGTGTGGGAGGTTCCGTGTCCCAGGAATACAAATGCCGCACCGTCCTCCTTTGCCCCATCCAGGCTGTCATAACCAGCCGTCTTCACGGCTTCTTCCGTAACTGCTTCTGCTACGGCTTTCTTGTCTGCATTGATAACTGTTGCGTCCGATCCAACGTCTCCCAGCAGGGGTTCCGCAATCTTTACGGATTCAAACTTGTCCTCATAGGCCCCAACGGACTCCATCAGCTCGTCATACTCCGCACCACGCATCAGGTGCGTGGGCTGAATCACAAGATTCTTTACCCCATTTGCCACCGCACGCTCCAGAGCCTGATCCATATTGTCAATAAACTCATTATCCCTTGCCTGCACATGATTGATAATAATCTGAGCCGTAAATGCTCTCCTTACGGACCAGTCAGGATTTGCCGCAGCCAGGGCATCCTCAATCCCCTTAATGTCCGCCACACGGCTGTCATTAAAGGATGTACCGAAGCTGACTACCAAAAGCTCGTTCTCGCCAATCTCATCCTGGTTAAGTGGATCGTCCTTGGAAGCATCTCCCGTGTCTCTTCCAAAGTAATCCGGATCCGCTTCTTTACCCTCCACTAACTCTTTCTGAGCATCCGTCAATGCATCCCAGGCAGCCTTTGCCGCTGCACACTGTGCATCCGTCTCGTCCGTTCTCTTCTGAACATAGATTGCATCAATCAAACCTGCAACTTCATCTGCTTTTTCCTGATCGGAAGCTTCCTCTCCCGGTGCTTCCGTCTCCTCAGGTGTCTCCTCCGGCGTTTCTGCTTCCTCTGCCGGTGCAGGTGCTGCCGGCTCCGCTTCCTTGCCGCATCCGCTTAAGCAAAAAACAAGCACCATAAGTGCTGCCAGCAAAAGTGACATGTTTCTTCTCATATTGTTCCTCCTTCTTTGGAACGTCGCAGGCCGTTCTGGTTAAATGTAAAAATGCCCTCCTTGTTCGGGAAAGGCATCGGTAAGAGGACGCAATGATGTTGTATGTTTTTCTGACATCTGCGACCAGTTACTCGTGGCCTCGGGGCCGGTGTATCCATTCATCTAACTATATGGTTCACCGAGATTTCTCCCGAATTTTCCGCAGGCAGGTCTCCTGACTTGTAGATCCTCACAACAATGCCGCCTTCCCAATCTCTCAGTGGCTTATATGGCATCCCACTCCCTACTTACAGTGACGAGTTCGCACAGGACTTTCACCTGTTTCCCTTTTCACCACGCCGCATCCGGACGGCGTGACACCTGCAGCCCGCTTCCTGCGAAGCTACGAACGTAATATAGCACATTCCCTGACAAAAAGCAATATGCATTGTGCGTAATAACAAAAATCTAGTTGAAAAAAATTTCTATCCCCCGTATAATAAATCTCATGCATTTACAAAAGAACTGAAATAAGATTAGGAGAACGCTTATGACTGGAATCTTATATGGTGCGGGCGTTGGCCCTGGTGATCCGGAGCTTATGACTCTAAAGGCCGTACGTCTCATCCGTGAAAATGAAGTGATCGCTCTTCCGGGACCTGATGCCAGAGAAACGGTAGCCTACCAGATTGCCGTTCAGGCCCTACCGGAATTGGCGGAAAAAAACCTCCTTTCCGTGGACATGCCCATGACCCACGACAAGGAGGAGATGAACCGAAATCACCAAAAGGCGGCCGATATCATTGAAGCTTATCTGAAAGAGGGAAAAAATGTGGTTTTCCTTACATTGGGAGATCCCACCATTTACTCTACTTACCTCTATGTGCAGAAGCATATTCTAAATCGGGGCTATCATACAGAGCTGGTCAGCGGAATTACTTCTTTCTGTGCTGCCGCAGCACGGACAGGTACGTCTCTGGTTGAGTGGGATGAGCAGCTGCATATCCTGCCCGCCGTTCACAAGCTGAACAGCGACCTATCCCTCCCCGGCAACTATGTTTTGATGAAATCCGGGCGGAAGATGCAGCAGGTCAAGGAGATTCTAAAGTCCAGCGGCCGGGATGTGGTTATGGTGGAAAACTGCGGCATGGCAAATGAACATATCTACCGCAGCACAGATGAGATCCCCGATGATGCCGGATACTATTCTCTCATCATTGCAAAGGAGCTAAAAGGCAGGCATGATTGAGCTTCAAAATCTCACAAAAAAATTTGAGCATTTTACTGCTGTGGATTCCATCAATCTTCGAATTGAGACAGGTGAATTTTTTGGTCTGTTGGGACCCAACGGTGCCGGAAAGACAACTACGATCGGTATGTTGTCCACGTTACTGCTTCCCACTTCTGGTGAGATTCGAATTGACGGCGAGCTCTTAACCAGAAAGCGGCAGGATCTCAAGAAAAAGGTCAGTGTCATCACCCAAGAGTATTCCATGCGGCAGGATATGGATATGGAGGAAATCATGGAGTACCAGGGGCGGCTTTACTTTATGCCTGTGAAGCAGATAAGAGCACGTACAAAGGAGCTTTTTGCCTTTGCAGGTCTTACGGAGCACCGCAGGAAAACCATCCGCAAGCTATCCGGCGGCATGAAACGTAAGCTGATGGTCTGCCGGGCTCTCCTTACGGAGCCGGAGATTCTTCTTTTAGACGAGCCTACCGCCGGTATGGATGCCATCTCCCGGCGGCAGATGTGGGGGCTGCTGCGGCAGTTAAATGAGCAGGGATTAACTATCCTTTTGACCACCCACTACATCGAGGAAGCTCAGTCTCTCTGTAGCCGTGTAGCCCTGATGAACGGCGGAAAGCTGAATGAGATTGACACACCGGCCCATTTGATTGAAAATCTGGGGGCTTATGCCATTGACGAGACACTGCCGGAGGGATTGCACAGCCGTTACTTTCATGAGCGTTCCGAAGCCATCGCCTGTTTAAGCAGCCTTACCAGTCAATGCACGCTTCGGGATACTACGCTGGAGGATGTATTTGTGGAGCAGGTTGGAAAACGTCTGTCATAAAAATCTGTTAGATGGAGTATCTTATGGGAATTATCACGATTTTATGGGAAAAATGGAGAGAATTTCTGCGGGACTTTTCCCGCATCACCTTGGCGGCTCTGGTCGCCCCATTGATGTATCTGATTGTATTTGGCTGGGGAATCCGGACTACCATGAACGGAATGCCCTATCTCAATTTTTTGATACCCGGCGTGGTATCTTTAACCACTATGAACGGCAGCTTCAATGCCATCGCTCAAAATCTGAATGTGCAGCGGCTCTATGAAAAAGCCTTTGATCAGGTAATTATCTCCCCCACCCCTCTGTGGCAGTTTATCGCCGGACAGATTCTGGCCGGGGCTCTTCGAGGACTTTATGCGGGAGGTATTATCCTTTTTCTTGTATGGCCTATCGAAACCGGACTTGTATTTAACGGAATCTCCATTTTGATTCTCTTTTTAAACGGTGCAGTCTTTTCCGCCCTTGGCATTGTAGTCTCTTTCCTGGCCCGCAGCCATGCGGATGTACCCCGGTTTTCCAATTACTTTATTATGCCTATGGCTTACCTGTGCAACACCTTTTTTTCCACGGATCGCATTCCTCACGGAGCCCGGGAAATGATTGCTGCCCTGCCCCTTTCCCAGACCAGCCGCATGGTCCGGGGCATTGCCACAAAAGAGCCTGTAAACCTACTGGGCATTCTGATTCTGCTTGCTTATCTTGTTGTACTTACGGGGATTGGATTATACTTTGTGTATAAAAAGAAAAACCTTTAGAAAACTGAAAAACACGGCAATCGTTCCTCCCGGGAACCATTACCGTGTTTTATTTAACCATTGATCATGAATGAAACTAATTTGTCGATATCTTCTTTCTCGTATGCGATAATCTCAAGCTCCGGAATCTCACCGTTGGAAAAGATGTTCGCCATAGATACATACTGGGAAAGTTTGGACTTCAAATTCAGTCTGTCGCCTTCGCCTGTTACCAGTTCTACCTTACCCTGGCAGCTGTCTACTACCTCAAAGAATTTCTCGATGTTTGAAATGTTTTGAACTTTCATCTTTTTTTCACTCCTTTCTTCCTCCCTATTATAACTGCTGGAAAGCACTTTGGAAAGCACTTTTTCCTTTTTTTCGTAAATTTGTTAAATTTTCATCATTTTCGGAGAATGCGTTTCTCAGTTATCTCTATTTTGTCTTCTTTCAATAGCCGTCCCACAGCCCTTTTAAATGCATTTTTACTAAGGTGCAGCTCCCGTTCTATGATTTCCGGCGAAACCTTGTCATTGAAAGGCAGGACACCGTCATACTCGTCCAACACCTGAAGAACATATTCCGCATCCCGATCCATCTGCAGGTATGCCTTTTCCTGAATGCTCAGATTCAGCTTTCCATCTTCCTTTACCGCCGTCACACGGGCTTCTATCTTGTCCCCGATGGCTGCGTTTCCGTGAAATTCTTTCCTGGGGATCAGACCGGAGTAACGATTATCCACAGCCACAAAGGCTCCAAATTCCTGGCTAATCTCATAGACAGTGCCTGTTACCCGATCTTCTGTTTTATAAGGGGAATCTGTCTCCAGGTATTTGTACACATTCATGGTAGCACAGAGACGGCTGCTCTTGTCCTCATACAGGGCAATCAGCACTTCCTCCCCGGTCTTTACTCTTCTGGTCTGCTCCCGAAAAGGAAGCAGCAGCTCTTTCTCCAGGCCCCAGTCTAAAAAGGCTCCGATCTTCGTAACCTCCGTTACCTTGAGGACTGCGATTCCTCCAAGCTCTACCTTAGGATCATGTATGGTGGAAATCAGACGATCCTTAGAATCCTTGTAAACAAATACCTCCAACCGTTCTCCTGGCTTTGCCTGTTTTGGCACCTGCTTTTTCGGAAGCAGGACCCGTTCGGCTGCGTCCTCTTTTTCAGCCAGATATACGCCGAATTCTACCTTTTTTACAATCAGCAATTCCTGCTTTTTTCCTAATAAAATCATATGCCTTTGTCCTCCGATAACTTAATATTCGTTATACCAGCCTGTGCTCACCACAATTATGAAAGTTCTACTACTGCATAGGGCCGTCCCAATTCATCACACAGGGCCGTCATATAACGCTCACCCTCTCTCTCAACAACCGGATAAATCATATCCCCAAAAAGGGCTGACTTCTTATATTCCGCACGCATTTGGCGAATGGGAAAATCAGCCGGGATATACTCCCTTGCCATCTGTATATACTGTCCGTTATTTACATGATGGTTGGTATCCAAATGATGCTTCTGTACGGCAAACGGCTCTCTGGTCTCGCCATTTTTAGGCATGGGTACTTTTCTGGAAGCATAATTCATATCCAGCTTTTCTTCCAACACATAGGCTCGTTCGATCTCCTCGGGAACACGCATCGGGCGGCCTGTATCCGTATCCAGAAAGCTCCAAAGAGTATTGGCATAGGCCAGCATCCTCCCCTTTTGATCTTTCATGATAAAATTACGGTAGCCGCAGAAGCCCTGGAAATAATAGGGCCAGGTGGCAATCGTAATCTCCTCGCACAAATCGGGATAACGCTCCATCACAATCTGCCAGGAGGAAAGGACCCAGACGCGATGCATCTCCTCCAACACTCCCACACCTAGCTGAAGCTCCTCTGACTGAAAGGTGCTGCAATCCTGAAAGTAATTGATCACTCCGTTTAACGAAAGCTTTTTATCTTCCCCCACTTCACTGTAGCGGACCTTGCTGTTAAATGAATACATGTTTTCTTTCACCTCTGGTTGGTATTGTAGTATAATTTGCAGAAATTGACATGTTTATCTCAATCCTCATTGTTGCCATTAAAAATGCCTTTTTGCTTCATATAGTCAGAAATCTTCTTTACTATATATTCAGCATTTACCACCTGTTGTCTTGTCTCCTCTTTATTCGCCACATAAAAATCATCATAATCTGATGCATTTCTAATCTGCTCAGCTCTTGCTATCTTTTGATAGTCCTCTGGTCCAAATGTTCCATCGCCTTGAAATACAAACAGAAAATTGAACTGTTTTAATGTTCCATTATGAGTTATAACATCCGTTTCTTTTAACGCAAGTAAAGCTTTTATAGCTTTTTCGATTGCATAAAACGCCCTATTATTGGCCGATTTATACGCATTTGTTCCTAATAAAGTTTGAGCTTCTTCTAAAAGTTCAGCTGCACGTTCCAACCGGACTTTTGCCAACAAAGTATAGTATTCCTTATCCATACAGTACCTCTCCCTCTGTGGCTATATTTTGAAAATAAGCATACCAGGTCTTTTTTTCTTGAAATTCATCATAAGGAAGACAAACAAAATTTACAACCGCAAAGTACCTTATTGCAAGCTCTGTGGCAATATCGGCCAAAGCATTGTTATATTTCTGTGCTTCCATTCGGCTAAAGCTTGTAATAAGTGCAATATCTACATCAGAATCTGCTGAATAGTCACCTCTGGCACAAGAACCATACAGGATCACTTCTACCAGTTCTTCTTTCAAGAGTCTTCGGACCATCTCCGTCGCTTCAAGCTTGATGCAATCTATAACTTTATTGTTTAAAGCAAGTTCAGGCATTCCCTATCTCTCCTTTAAAATTCTTCCTCTCACTTATACCGTTTTTCTATAGCTCAATCATCCTGTTTTCTTATCTAGTGTATTAGTATATCATATACAGATTTTTTCAACAACTATCTCATAAGCTTTTATTTACGCCATAAAAATACCCCAGTGGTTCTTCCCACCGGGGTTTCACAAGCAGGGCTACCAGGATTCGAACCTGGAACTGACGGAGTCAGAGTCCGTTGCCTTACCGTTTGGCGATAGCCCTTTGTTTTTCAGCGAATATTACTATAACACACCTTTTTCTAAAAAGCAAGTACTTTTTACAGATTTTTTAGGCTTTTGACACATATCCTTTCTCCATAGTCATCACGCACTGATATCTTGCATCCAAAAGGCTCACTCTTTCCATAATATCCAGTTGAAGCCGTGTCAGGGTTTCTCCCTGATATTCAAAGGGCACTACCACATCAAAAATCAAATTAATCTGCTCTGTTCCATCTACCATACGGAAGTCATGGAGGGACAGCCGATCATCAATCTCTTTTAGTACTGCGGCCACCTGAGAACGCACGGCGGTCACACGATCGTCCCTTACTTCTACCGGATCCATATGGATTACGAGAAAGATCCCAAGCTTCTTGGCTGCTTCCCGTTCAATCTTGTCAATAATTTCATGGGAAACCTCTATGCCCACATCGTTTGGTACTTCCGCATGAATGGATGCCAGGCTCCTGGTTGGACCATAATTGTGCACAATCAAATCATGGCTGCCCAGAATTCCCTGATAGCTTTCCACAAACTCCGTGATCCGCTGATAAAGCTCCGGATCTACAGCCTCACCTATTAATGGCTCCAGTGTATCCTTTGCAATTCCCACGCCGGCCCACATGACTACAAGTGCTACCGCAAGGCCCACAAAACCATCAATATTGATTCCGGTAATGCGGCAAAATAAAAGGGAGAGAACTGTAGCAGAGGTTGTAACCACATCTCCCATGGCGTCCGTAGCTGTCGCCATCATAACGCTGGAATGAATGCGTTTTCCAAGTTTTCGGTTAAAATAGGCCATCCAAAGCTTTACACCTATGGACGCTAAAAGAACCAGAATGGAAATCGTACTGAATGCCAGCTCCTCCGGTTCCCGTATCTTTCCAATGGATGTTTTTAGAAAGCTTAAACCTACTTCGATAACCAAAAAGGATACAATAAGTGCCGCAATGTATTCAATCCGACCATGACCAAAGGGATGATCCTGATCGGCCGGCTTGCTGGCCATCTTCACGCCCACAAAGCCAATCACGGAAGATGCTGCATCCGACAGGTTATTAAAGGCATCTGCCATAACGGATACGCTATGCAATACGATTCCCACTGTAAACTTTCCCGCAAACAGCAATACATTGCAGAAAATTCCCACAATGCTTGCCATGACGCCATAGCTGGTACGCACATGGGCATTCTCTATATTCTGATAATCCTTTACAAATTTATGAACTAAAATATCAACCATTTTTGTTTTCCCCTTTTCGCATTCCCATTATTGTAATATATTTTCTTGAAAAAGGGAAGTGTGTCTTGTTATTTTCCTTTGAATGTGCTATTGTTAAACTATTCACAGTCGTTGTATAACATGTGACAAGACAGTTGTCTGGATAAGGAGTGAAAATTACTATGAGTACGATGAAGCTGACCCTGCTCACGGATCTTTATGAGCTTACTATGATGCAGGGCTATTTTAAAAATCATTCCAATGAAACGGTTGTTTTCGACGCTTTCTATCGAAAGAATCCCTCCGGAAATGGCTTCGCAATTGCCGCAGGTCTTGATCAGGTGATTGATTATATTAAGAATCTGACCTTTGATCAAAAGGATATTGAGTATCTGAGAAGCCTTAAGCTTTTTGATGAGGATTTTTTGGAATATTTAAGCAAGTTCCGGTTTTCCGGTGATATTTATGGGATTCCCGAGGGGACGGTTGTTTTTCCCAGGGAGCCGTTAGTTAAGGTGGTTGCTCCCATTATGGAAGCCCAGTTGGTGGAAACGGCCATTCTTACTATTGTGAATCATCAGAGTTTGATTGCTACGAAGACGGCCCGTGTGGTTTATGCGGCTAAGGGTGACGGCATTATGGAGTTTGGTCTTCGCCGTGCTCAGGGACCGGATGCCGGTATCTATGGAGCCAGGGCTGCCATGATCGGCGGGTGTATTGGTACCTCTAACGTCTTGGCCGGACAGCTTTTTGATGTGCCGGTGAAAGGAACTCATGCCCATAGCTGGATTATGAGTTTTCCGGATGAATATACGGCTTTTAAGAAGTATTCGGAACTGTATCCGGATGCCTGTATCCTGCTGGCAGATACTTATGATACCTTGAAGTCCGGTGTTCCCAATGCGATTCGGGTGTTTAAGGAGATGCGTGAAGCCGGGATTCCCCTTACTTTCTATGGGATTCGTCTGGACAGCGGCGACTTGGCTTATATGTCTAAGAAAGCACGTAAGATGCTGGATGAGGCCGGGTTCCCGGATGCAATTATTTCTGCTTCCAGTGATCTGGATGAGTATTTGATTAACAGCTTAAAGCAGCAGAATGCGGCTATTACTTCCTGGGGCGTGGGAACGAATATGATTACTTCTGCGGATTGTCCGGCTTTCGGCGGTGTGTATAAGCTGGCGGCCGTGATGGATGAGGATGGGGAGTTTGTTCCTAAGATTAAGCTTTCGGAGAATTCTGAGAAGATTACCAATCCTGGTAATAAGACGATTTACAGGATTTATGATAATGAGACGGGGAAGATTCGGGCGGATTTGATTTGTCTTGTGGATGAGACTTTTGACGATTCTCAGGATTTGTTGATTTTTGATTCGATTGAGACCTGGAAGAAGACGAAGCTTAAAGGGGGCACTTATCATATGAGGGAGCTTCTGGTTCCGGTGTTCCAAAATGGGGAGTGCGTTTATACTTCGCCCAGTGTGATGGAGATTCGGGAGTATTGTGCCAAGGAGCAGAATACGCTTTGGGACGAGACCAGGCGGTTGGTGAATCCTCATGAGGTTTATGTGGATCTTTCGGATAAGCTGTTTCGGATTAAGGCGGGGCTTTTGGATCAGATGAATCAGGAAGCGTAACGTAGACAGTATAGGGCGGACGGAAGATCCGCAAAAGGGGGACTGGGACTTTTCCAGGCCCCCTTTTAAGAAAACTCATTGCTCGCTGAAATAGATCTGGTGCCAGATGCAGAATGTGTATATGGTCCAGAGCTTTCGGCTGTTGTCTTTGTGTTTTGACAGGTGCTCTTCCAGGAGTTGTGTTAGTTTTTCCTGGCGGAAGTACTGTCTGGCTGCCGGGCTTTCAAATGCTTTTTGCATGCGGCTTTTGCCCTCTTCGGAGCAGATCCAGTGGCGTATGGGGACTGGAAAGCCCAGTTTTGGGCGTTCGCTGGTGTTGGCATCCAGTTTGAAAGCGGCGGCTTTTCGGAGGATGTATTTTGTTACCCGGCCCCGCTGCTTCATGTGGGAGGGCAGGTGGCGGGAACACTCGAAGACTTCTTTGTCCAAGAAAGGAACACGCACTTCCAGGGAATGGGCCATGCTCATGCGATCGGCTTTTTGGAGGATGTCTCCGGGGAGCCAGTGTCGAAGATCTATTTCCTGCATTCTGTCTGCGTCGTTTAAACCTATGGTTTTGTCATAGTCTTCTTCCAGAAAACTTTGGGGGCTTCTGGCTCCGGTGTAGATTTTAAGCAGCTCTCGACGCTCTTCCAGGGAAAAAATGTTGGCGTTGCCGATGAAGCGTTCTTCTAAGGATTTGCTGCCCCTTATTAGGAAGTTTTTCCCTTTTAGATTGGGAAAATGTTCTGCCAGGCGGGCCAGTTTTATACGGAGTCCTTTTGGGAGCATCTGGTAGCGACGCAGGGCTTCCGGTTCGCAGTAGATGCGGTAGCCGCCAAAGAGTTCATCGGCTCCCTCTCCGGATACGACTACTTTTACGTCTTTTGAAGCTTCCATGGAGAGGAAATAGAGGGCTACTGCAGAGGCATCACCCAAAGGTTCATCCATGTAGTAGAGTACCTCCGGAACGGCTTCCCAGAATTCCTGTTCACGGATTCTTCTTCCTTTGTGTTCTAAGCTGCATTGGTCTGCTGTCTCTTTGGCGTATCGAATCTCATTGTATTTGCTTTTTTCCTGGCCGAAGCCTACGGTGTAGGCTCTTTTTCCGCCGAATTCAGATGCTATCAGACCTGAGTCTACGCCGCCGGACAGGAATGTGCCTATCTCTACGTCTGCGATTTCATGGGCTTTTACGGAATCCTTGATAACTTCATCTACTGCGTTTAGCCATTCTTTTCCGGATTTTCCATCCTCCGGCTCTAGGGATGGTTCGAAATACTTCTGGATTTCCAGAATGATGCTCCCGCTTTTCCATCGAAGAAAGCTTCCTGGTTCCAGTCGGTAGATTCCTTTGAAGAAAGTTTCTTCCAGAGCTGAGTACTGGAATGACAGGAATTGCTCCAGGGCTTGTTCGTTTAGCTCTTTTTTGTATTCCGGATATTTGAGTATGCTTTTTATCTCGGATGCAAATACGAAGCTTTCCCCTATTATTGCATAGTAAAGGGGCTTGATTCCGAAGAAGTCTCTGGCTGCAAAAAGCTCTTTTTCCTCTTCATCCCAGATAACGAAAGCAAACATTCCCCGCAGGCGGTTCAGCATGTCTCCGCCCCATTCTTCGTAGCCGTGAATTAATACCTCGGTGTCGGAACGGGTGGTGAAAATGTGTCCGGCTTCTAGTAGTTCTTCTCTAAGTTCCTGGTAATTATAAATCTCTCCGTTAAAGACCAGGACTTTGTCTCCCTTTTCATTTTTCATTGGCTGTGCACCGGATTCCAGATCTATAATACTCAGGCGGCGAAAGCCTATTGCCGCATCCTCACTTAGCCAGCTTCCTCCATCATCGGGTCCCCGGTGACGGATGGCGTCTTTCATTTCTTCTAATATATATTCTCTGTCCCAATTTTCTTTTTTCTTTCCTGCAAATCCGCAAATGCCACACATATATGGTCCCCCTTATTTAAAATCACTCTTTTTGGTTACCATAATCTTAGCATCGGCTTATTTCGACAAATTTTCTGAGTTGTAACAAAAATGTATACGGATGTTAATATTGTTGCACAAAGCTTAAGGATCGCTTAAGTTGAGGTTAGCAATTTACTCCGCCATGCAAAAGCTTGAAGCTGCATTCGCAGCTTCAAGCTTTCCGGGCTTCGCCCTATAAAAAGGAACAGGGAAAGGAGTCTTTGTGAGCCAGCTCACGAACCCTTTCCCTGCTCCTTTTTGCATGGCTCAACTAACGCTAAAATTCCAGCACCAAAGCCCTGCGGCCGGAATCCCATTGCATCCCTGCTGCATTGTTGGCTATTGCCTGCATTTCTTTTACATAATATTCCATGCCAGTCTCTGCCAGGAGTCTTCGGGTAGTGGCATCATATTGGAGACGTATGACGTATCCTGCATTTTGATACAATACACGTCTGGTCATCCCCTCCTCTGTCATGGTGTACAGGCAGATATCCTGGGGGCCGGTGTCTCCCATGTGATCTCTGTCATACTCCGCCACCACAAATGCCTCTCCGTCATCCAAAACACAGAAGTCCCGAATTCCTCTGGCCGGCCCTACGGACATGGTGCTTACATAAGCACCGTCTGTTATATCCAGACATATGATTCCCTCCTCTGCGGAGGTAAAATACAGATATCCCCCGGCATCCAGATAAAGCTTGCCATCTCTTGGGCAGTTGACGATGTTAGGAATGACGACCCCCTCTGTTTCCATGCCCGGCTTGGGGATCTTCTGGGTAAAAAAGTCAATTCGTACTTGAGAGGAAGCCTTATTTGTCTCCGGTTCACTTATCTCCGAGACGATTGCCGTAAGAATGTCCTCCCCTTTCCAATCTACATAAAGCTGTGTTCCATCCAAAATATCTACTTTCCCTGTGGTGCCAGAGTAATAATAGTTCATCCGGTTGATCTCCTGGCCCGTCTCCATATTGCGGTAGTGGAAAACGAATTTATCACCCATGTAAGAATTCCACACATCAATATTCCTCGGATAGAAGCCATAGCATAAGAGTGATCCATCCCGACTCCAGGCAACCAGAATCATAAACTGCTCTATGGGGCATTCTTCCTTATCCCCATCCAGCAGCAGCTCTTCTTCCCCTGTTTCCAGATCCATCAGATAAAGCCGCCCTCCTATATAAGTTTGATCCCACCGTACATACAGTAAATATCTTCCGTCCGGTGAAAAAAACGATTTCGCCAGATTCTGTTCATCCCGGCTCCCGGACTCCCAGGCTATCGAAACACCAGTGGATGCCATCAGTTCCCCCACCGGAAATACCCCCGTATCGTAAAAACCGTAACGATAATCCAGCGTTCGTATTCTCAGACCGTCTGTGGCAGATTCCGCCAGACGCACCTGATGCTCTCCCGTTCCCGGCAAAAAGGCCGTATAACCTCCAAACGTAAGACTAGAATAATCCTCGCTGTACATTTTCCGGACTGCATAGCGATCTCCCGTCTCTCCCTGGAGGGCAACGCCCTGCTCCATATCCTCCTCCGGAAGAAGCATGGTCTTGGGTTCAGGCACCCTCCTGCAGCCCGCAGCCAGTGTAAGGCAAAAGAGCAAAAGGCCAAACCTCCAAAGAGATGTTATTCGATCTCTCACAATTGCCCTCCTTTCCAGTACATCACTGCATTCATTTTGATGCAAATAGTGTAGTGTATTAGCTGTTTTCTGTCTTCATCGTTCCTGCAAATGACGGAAACAGAAGAAAAAACGCAATTCGCCCCTCGGGACGATTCTCCGCCCAGATCACTCCCTTGTGTTCTTTCATAATCTTCTGGCAGATGGAAAGGCCCAGGCCTGCACTTCCCTGCTCCCTGGAATATTCTTTGTCCGCCCGGTAGAAAGGTTCAAAAATATGCTTTAACTGCTCCTGGCTCATCTGCTTTCCCTTATTTGATATGGAAAAGAGGACACGTCCTTTTCGATGGGCACCGGAGATTCGTATCTCTGTCCCCTCTTCTCCATATTTCACCGCATTGTCAATCAGATTAATAAAGACCTGTCTGAGCCGTTCCTCCTGACCCTGAACACATAGCTCCGTCTCCAGCTTCAGGCGGATATGAGCACCATAGCGGTTGGCCTTGATCTCCATGGCTTCCGAAACGCTTCGTATCAGCTTTCCCATATCGACCCTTGTCATTTCCTCACGCTCCGCCCGATCGGCCATCTCCAGGAGCTGAATCACCATACGGTGAAGTCTTGTACTCTCATGAAGAATATGCTCCACGCCTTTCTCTACCATTTCTTCGTCTCCTCCCTGATCGGCTTCAATCAACTGGGCATAGCCCTGAATGGTTGTGAGGGGCGTTTTCAGCTCATGGGTAACATTGTTATAGAATTCCTGGCGGCTGTTTAAAAGCTTCAGAATCTGGTCCCGGTCATCCTGCATTTTCTGGATATACTGCCCCACCTTATTCAGCATAGCACTGTAGTCCCTGGACAGCTCCCCGACCTCGTCACGCCTGGCAGAATCGGCCAGACCTGCCAGCAGCTCTGTATTGACTTCGTCCTGCTCCAGGTCCTGGCTCATCTGTCTGGAAACCTTGGTAAGCCGCTGAATCGGCTTGATGATTCGATTTAAAAGAAGAAAAATCAGAAAGAATGCGGCCGCAAATATAGCAATGGCAACACGTATAATAATCTCTTTCATCTGTTCTCCCTGCCGCCAAAGTTCCGTATAGTCCATGCAATAGCGGATGATTCCTACATTTTTCTCCGCCACAATTACAGGCATGGCAAACCAGACCTCAAGAGTGCCCTCCTCAGAATATACCAGGGTAAAAGCAGTATTCCCATTCACAGCCTCCTGTAATTCCGCAGTTCCTCCCTCCTGGTCATCACTGTGATTTTTTCGGTAATTATAGGCTAAAAGCTCTCCATCCTCAGAGTAGGCTGCCAGCTCATAACGGCCGGAGGAACCATACATCTCCTGGACAATGGTTTCCGCAAGATTGTTAAAGCTCTCCTGGTCATTGTTTGCATCGTTAAGAATCAAAAGCTGCCGTACATAAATCTCCGTATTCTCCCGGACAGACTGCAGCTCCCGAATAATCTGTTCTTCTCTGCTCCCGGTCAACTGTCGATCCGTCATCCAATATAGAAAAATCCCGCTTACCAGAAACACCGCAAGAAGACCCGCCGTCATCTGCATGCGGATCCCAAAACGAATGGTTCTTTTTTCCCAAGATTTCTTATGGTACATATTTATATCCTACTCCAAATACGGTGACCAGCTTATCCCCCAGGCCCGTTTTCCGGCGGAGACGCTGAATATGAATGTCCACGGTGCGTGTGTCACCTGCATAGTCATAGCCCCAGATCTGCTCTAAGAGTATCACTCTGGTAAATACCTGTCTGGGATGTTTTAAAAAATACAGCAGAAGATCGTATTCCTTTGGGGTCAGCTCCACAGGCTCCCCGTTTCGATAGACCATACGCTCCTGCTCGGACACGGTAAGCCCCTCTGCCGCAGGCTCCTCCTGCCGGATTCCCCGAACACGGTCAAACCGACGCAGAATGGTCTTCACCCGGGCCACTACCTCCCTGAGATCAAAGGGCTTCGTAATATAATCGTCTGCTCCGGATTCCAAGCCGTAGAGCTTATCCTCCACATTTCCCCGGGCAGTCAGCATAATGATGGGGATATTATACCTCTCCGTCAGCATCCGGCACACGTCCACTCCGGCGATATCCGGCAGCATCCAGTCCAAGAGCACCATATCCGGCTCATATTCCTCCGCCCTTTCAAGGCCGCTGCCCCCCGTATAGGCACAGACCACCTCAAAGCCCTCTTTCTCAAATCCGTATTTTAAAATATCTGCAATCGGCTTCTCATCCTCAATCACCAGGATTCGTTTCTGGTCCATCTCTTTTTGCACTCCTTTGTTGTAGAGTCCTCCCGAAATTTTTATATTAAGGGAATTTCCAGGAGTCCTCAGGAATCCTGCATATCGTAGAATATTATACCTTTCTACAATATAAAAATATGCTACACCAATGGTATAGCATATTTTTATCAAATTTGTAAACAGATTGTATCAGATGTCCAAAACATCACTGGATAAACTCTATTATCTTCTCAATCACAGCATATTCTCTATCCGGCTTAAGAACCTTGGAAGCTGCCGCCCTTGCTTCAGAACAGCATTAGCCGGTGCATAGGAATGTGGAAACATCCGCAGCATCTCCACATCATTCCCCCCGTCTCCAAAAACGGCAGTCTCTTTCTTTTTCCACCCAAGATAGTCACTCAGCCAAAGAAGAGCTTTTGCCTTGGAAACCTCCTGGTCCGTAACCTCTATCACATGCTCTGCAAAGGGTGCGTTTACTGCATCCACAAGACAGCCGTTCAATTCCTGGAGAAGCCTGCCGTATCGCTCATCATCCAATTCCAAACCATTGATCTTCAGAATCTTTTCATTTTGGATCTCTTCACGTGTACAGTTGAAGCTGATTCTGGACATAAAGCGTTCATAATATCCGCTTTCTTTTTTCTCCAGTACCTTTTTCCGCCACATGTCCCAGGCACTGTATTCACGAATATAGGCATCCTGGCTAAGCCTTGTCAAAGTTCCGGATGCCGTGATAAATTCCAGATTTCTTTCCGGGTACTTCTGAAGAAACAATTTTTTTGTTTCCGGAGAAACCTCTTTTACAAACACAGGCCGCCGCTTAGGGTCCAGAATCAATGCACCGTTCATCAAAATCAGATATACCGGCATATCCCAAAGTCCCGGACAATTCTTTACACCCTCTTCGGTTCTTCCTGTAGCAACTGCAAAATCATAACCCCTTTCCAGAACCCTGCTAATACCATCCTCTATTACCTCATCCCATTCGAAATTCCGGTTTAACAGGGTTCCGTCCAGGTCACTGACAAAATGCCGGATCATAGGATTAATACTCCAGATTTGTGCCGTTGCTTTCGATTACCTGCTTATAATAATCAAAGCTGTCTTTTTTAATTCGCTTGAAAGTTCCCTTTCCATAATCATCTACATCCACATAGATGAAGCCGTAACGCTTGGACATCTGCCTTGTGGATTCGCTGACCAGATCAATGCATCCCCACCAGGTATAACCCCACAGCTCCACGCCGTCCTCATTGATGGCATCGCTCATGGCCTTTACATGGTCTCTTAAGTACTCACAGCGGTAGGGATCGTGAACCTTGCCATCCTCAGCAACCACATCCTTTGCACCCAAACCGTTTTCCACGATGAATAAGGGCTTGCGGTAGCGGTCATAGAGATCCACCAGAGAGATCCGAAGTCCCGTGGGATCCGTCTGCCATCCCCACTCGGAGGAGGGGAGATAGGGATTCTTAACGCCATTCACCGTATTGCCAGGAGCCATATCAAGACCCTCCGTATTGGCCGCCATGCAGCTTGTCATGTAGTAGGAGAAAGATACGAAATCTACACAGCCCTCTTTCAGAATCTGGGCATCCTCCGGCTCCATATGAATGACATAACCCTTATTTTCAATCTCCTTTTCCAGATACTTCGGATACTCTCCAAATACCTGGATATCCACATAGCGGTAGATGCTTCTCATTCTCTGCTGATTAGCCAGATTATCCTCGGGCTTGCAGGTAAAGGGATAGAAGCAGAGCTTTGTCATCATGCAGCCAATCTGGGAACCGGGAACAAGCTCGTGACCGATCTTCACCGCCTTTGCACTGGCAATCATCTGATTATGCATGGCCTGATAAATAGCCTGCTCAAAGGGCATATCCGTAAAGCGGTCCTCAATAAGTGCACCACTTGTAACCGGATGACGCAGCATAGCATCAATCTCGTTAAAGGTCAGCCAGTATTTTACATACTTTCCAAAGCGTTCAAAGCACACACGGGCATATTTTTCAAAAAGGTCAATCACCTCTCTGGAATACCACCCACGGTAGTCAGTGGCGAGCACAAGGGGCGGATCATAGTGAGACAGGGTTACCAGGGGTTCTATTCCGTATTTTTTACACTCCTTGAACATATCCTCGTAAAATGCGATTCCGGCTTCGTTGGGTTTTTCATCCCTTGGATCCGTAAAGATCCGTGACCAGGAGATAGACATACGGAAGATTTTATAACCCATCTCGGCAAACATTTTGATGTCTTCTTTATAGTAATGGTAAAAATCAATTCCCCGGCGTTTAGGATAATTGGCTTCCGGCCCTGCCGCCAGTGCTTCCTCCAGATCCTTGCTGGAAAATGCAAACTGCTTGGTAAAGTCAGCCACTCCAACCTCACGATAAGGCAGACAGTCCTCAATGGTCATTCCCTTGCCGTCCTCGTTCCATGCTCCCTCAATCTGATTGGCGGCTGTTGCACCGCCCCAGAGAAAGTTTTCGGGAAATTTCAGTGGTGATGTGTTGTTATACATAATCCATTCCTCCTTATTATAGTCGCTGTGCGACAACACTAAATAGTTTCATAATATTATTTAATTATAGTTAATAAAGCTTCACTCTTTGCTATCATGCCCTCTGTCTCATTGGGAAGCACATCCAGATAGTCTCCGGAGTTTGTTACCAAAACGGGTGTTACCAGGGAATATCCCTCTTTCAAAATGGCTGCCAGATCTACCTCCAGCAATACGTCTCCTGCCTTTACTTTCTGATTCTCCTGTACCTTTACCTCAAAATGTTTTCCCTGCAAGTTCGCTGTGTCAACACCCACATGGATGATACACTCTACTCCATCCTCAGAAGTAATTCCAACTGCATGCTTCGTCGGGTACAAAGCTGTCACCGTGCCGTCAAAGGGAGCCACAACAACTCCATCCTCCGGGTCTATGGCAATTCCCTTACCCATGGTTCCGGAAGAGAATACCACATCCTTTACCTGCTCCAGAGGAATCAGAGTTCCGGTAATCGGTGCATAGACAACAGAATTCTTCTTTTCTCCCGTTGTCACTGTCGGCTGACTTGAAGCTTTTGTCTCCGTCTTAGACTCATTCGTTTCCTCTGAAAGTCCCATTACCAGTACAAAGCCAAGTCCTGCTGCTACCGCCATACCAAGGCATACGGCCCAGAAGCCCTCTCCCATAAATACGGGAAGAGATAAAATACAAGAGTTTACAAACGAGGTCGCACGGCCGCCAAAGCCACCTACAATAGCTCCTCCCGCTGCACCTGCAATAACTGCTGCAATTAATGCATTTCTAAATTTCAAAATAACACCATAAATACCAGGCTCTGTAATTCCAATGAAAGCTGAAATTGCTGTAGATGCACCAATAGATTTATTTTCACTCTTCCTTGCCCTTACCATGACGCCCATGCAAACACCAAACAGTGCCAGAGTTCCCATGGTATTCATCGGAAGCAGGAAGTCATAACCAAAATTTTAGAAATATAATTTGCCTAGGGTGCAATTCCAATTAATGTTAAGGGCACCATAATAATCAAAACAAACAGAGGCGTAAATACCAGACGCAAAACCTTAGGTATCACTTTGTCGACCAACGGATATACAAAACTCAGTACCAGCACCGCCAGAATAATTGGAATACTACTCGATGCATATTTTACAAATGGTATGGGCAGACCCAGGAAAATCATAGGTGCCGCACTTTCCGCAAGACCCTCTGTCATGGTCGGATACAAGAGTGCCCCTGCTAATGCCAGAGAACATGCCGTGTCTGTCTTAAAGCGTTTGGATGCGGACCAAGCCACTAAAAACGGCAGGAAATAGAATACGCAGTCACCTGCAATGGTCAAAACCTGAATAGCATCAGAAGCAGCATCAACGCCGCAATAAGAGGTCAAAATGGTAATCAAACCCTTAATCATTCCAGCACCGGCCAAAGCAGGGATAACGGGAAGAAGAATGGCCGCCATAGTTTCGAAGACACCTGTTACCTGAAACTTCCTTTTCTGCTCCATGGTCTCTTCCGTATGTATAAATCCCGTCTGAACAATTACCGCATCATAAACTGTATTTACTTCATTTCCAATAATGATCTGAAGCTGTTCCGCTTGATACTGTGCACCTAACACTCCATCTAACGCCTTAAGCTTCTCCAAATCCACAGAAGACTTATCTTTCAGATAAAACCGCAGTCTTGTTACACAGTGAAACATCTCCTTGATGTTCTCTTTGCCGCCTACTTCTTTCAGAATCTGTCCGGCCAGTTTTTTTGCATCCATAATCGCTCCGCTTTTCTTTTATAAATAAGTAAAATAAAAAGACCCAAATTAAGATATCCTTTCCGATACATTAATTCAGGTCTTGCCTCCATTACGAGTCACAATCCTAAGCATTATGTTCTCTCACTCATTCAATATGAATTGTCAAGTAAAGCTTTTCTTCACGGCTTACATCATATCCGAATTCCAAATGAATGTATTTTGCAATCCGCTGTACACATTCAAAGGATTTCTTATAATTATTCTCTACAAGCTCCAGAAGCTGATTGTCGCCGTCCGTCGATGTCAACGGCTTTTTATCCATCATTCTCTGTACAAAGAACTTCAGATGCGTTATCAGGCGATAGTAATCAAGAGAATCCTCCTGAAACTCCATCTTAAAATAATTGAGGATGATCATCAGGGTATCCTGCACAATCCGTGTTCTCTGTACGGTATCCTCCATGGAACCGTTCATACTTGCATTTACAAAGTGAAATGCAATGAAGCCCGCCTCGTCCTCCGGAAGTTCCACCTCAAAAGTCCTGTTAATCAGTTCAAGAGCTTCCAGAGCCGTCTCATATTCGCCACGGTACATCATCTTCGTCTCAGTCAGAAGCTGATTCTTAATCAGCATTCCCTCCCGATATCTCTGAACACTGAAATGAATATGATCCATGAGGGAAAGATAGATATTATCATCAAAATCGTGTTCCAGCTTCTTTCTGGCATTCTCAATGACTTTCTCGGTAATCTCCAGATATTCCCCCGGAATCTCCCTCAGTATCTTTTGAAATCTTGCCGCCAAATCCGGAACCTGCTGGGAGAAAATACACTCGATTTTGTCTTTCTCTATGGTATCTCCCCGTTTTTTCTGGAAAGCAACTCCACTTCCCATTACAATGATATCCTCTCCCTTTTCGTTCAAAGAAATAACAACATTATTGTTCAGTACTTTCACTATCTTCAGAACCATCCCTCGCTTTCTGAGTTTAATTCTCTTTCGTCCGCCGGATGCGTGTTCCAGTGAGACAAAAAAATACAGGCCACCAAAAGCAATCTTCTTCTGCTTTCGGTATTGCCTGCTTCCCAGTAACAATCCTCATCAAGCTATGTATAACTCTTGTAAACGTCTACGCAAATATAATAACACAATAAATAATTCTGTCAATGGGTTTTTATTTTTTTGGCGGATTTCACAATTTCATAGTTCTGAATTTGTGAGATATAACCAAATACAAAGTGTTTGTGAATGGAAACTGCCGGAGGGACCCAAAATGCACCCTCATCCGTTCGTTTATTCAAACATTATACGAACGGATGCTTCCGGGTGATTTTCCTTTCTCCTCCAGCAGCTTCAACCATTAAGAAACTATTTTACTCAAATTCCTTTCGCAAGGTATCCTCCATCACCTTTAGGGACGGCTCCACACCCGTCCATAGCTTAAAGTTCAGTGCCGCCTGGCAGGCCAGCATTCCCAGGCCATTGACTGCCGTTGCACCCTGTTTTTCCGCTTCCTTTAAGAAGAGGGTATCTACCGGATTAAATACTACATCTGCCACCACCATATGAGATGTAATGCCCTTATAATCAATGTCCGGCTTCTGATCTCCGTCCGGATGTAAGCCTATGGAAGTGCCGTTAATCAGGATATCCGTATTCTCCGGAATCCTGTGGCATCCCTCCCACTTCTCACAGGAAGCCGCCGCTTTGGTGTGCTTTTTCAGGGTATCCACCAGTTCTTCGGCCCGTTCCAGCGTACGGTTTACAATGGTAATAGACGATGCTCCTGCCAGAGCACACTCCACTGCAATGGCTTTGGCTGCTCCGCCTGCTCCAAGCAAGGTAACTTTTTTGTCCTCCAGGGAAATCCCCCGGTTATGTAATGCCTGCACAAAGCCCTTTCCGTCCGTGTTTTCGCCGAACAGCGTTCCGTCCTCACGAAGCAGCACCGTATTCACCGCCCCGATGATGCCTGCAGCCTCAGACAGCTCGTTAAGAAGCGGAATCACCTTGATCTTGTGTGGCATGGTCAGGTTGATTCCCCTCATATGGAGGACATGCAAGGACCTCATGGCATCCTCCAGATCCTCCGGCAATACTTTCAAGGTCAAATAGCGATAATTGAGACCCTTTTCCTCAAAAGCGGCTTCCATGGTTACTCCCGTGGGGTTGCCGTCTACCGGATCTCCGAATACGCCTGTCAGTTCCGCACGATAATTTTTCATCTGCTCTCCTTTCCTTTCACACAACTATGGTTTTTCTTTATTTTACACTCTGGTTGATAAAATGAAAAGTTTTTTAGAGAAAAAAAATGAAAGTGGAAGTCATAAAATAAAGATTTTCCGAACACGAAATATTGGAAAAACCTTTATTTTACAGCTTCCACTTATCAAAACCTTTGATTTCTACTTTTTCCCTACTGCTCCATCTGTCTTCCCAGAAATCCGGCAGCGGAATAGGCAAGCTTCTGCTCTGCCTCTCCCATTTTGGCCTTGGGATCCCGACTGAACAGAACTACCGCACCTATGGCATCACCCTCGCACAAAATAGGACTGATGGTCTGAGCATAGCAGTCCTCCATATCTTCGTCCACAATTTTTACATACCGCTTTTCTCCTGCGGATGCCTGGATGTTTTCCCGTTCCTGGATAGCATCCTCCAGCTGATGGCTAATGGCCTTACCCATGTAATCCTTCTTGGCTCCTCCTGCTGCCGCAATCACAGCGTCCCGATCTGCGATACAGACCATTAATCCCGTTGTCTGAGCCAGGCTTTCCGCATACTGCTTCGCAAAGAGTCCCAATTCTCCAATAGGAGAGTATTTTTTTAATATAATTTCCCCCTCCCGATCGGTAAATATTTCCAGCGGATCACCTTCACGGATGCGAAGAGTCCTTCTAATTTCCTTTGGGATAACCACCCTTCCCAGGTCATCAATCCTTCTGACAATTCCTGTAGCTTTCATAAAAATATTCCTCCATTTACTGTACTGACCATTTCTGGAAATAGTATTTGTAAGCAAATGAATTTTATACCTGAAAAACACTTCTGTTTATTTTTTATTGTACTGGAAAAAGGATTTTGTTATACTTAGTTAAAATGTTGCAAATGCAAAACAGCAATACCCTGACAGCGGCAGAACAATTTATGGACACATGCATTTGTGGCCGAAAATTGTTCTAGATAAATGATGCTGGAAAGGGTATTGCGGAACTAATAATAGGAGGTTTTATGAAGCTTTTAGTATGTAACGCAGGAAGTACATCTCTGAAATTCAAGTTATTTGTTATGCCGGGAGATAAGGTACTGGCAGAAGGAAAGGTAGAGCGTGTGGGAAGTATGGACAACGCCATCTTCCATTTCAAAAAGCCGGATGGTTTTAAGATTTTTCAGGAAAATCTCTCGATTCCCACCTACACAGAGGGAATCCAGATGTTTCTTGACTGTCTCCTTAATCCGGAATATGGTGTGCTTTCCAATCTGCAGGAATTGGAGCGTGTAGGCTTTAAAACAGTGCTTTCCAAAGATCATTATGGGATACACGAGCTGACTCCGGAAGTTCTAAAAGGTATGGAAGAATATCTGGTGGTAGCACCTGCCCATAACATTCCTTACCTGGAGGCCATCCATCAGTTCCAAAAGCTGACGCCGGATGCTATGCTGGTAGGGGCCTTCGAGACTGCTTTCCACACGACCATTCCTTTGGAACGTAAGCTTTACGGCATTCCCTACGAATGGTATGAAAAATATGGGATTGAACGTCTGGGATATCATGGAGCCTCCCACAGCTATGTGGCGGAAACTTTGACAGAACTATATGGTACAACCGGGAAAGCTATCTCCTGTCATCTGGGCGGAAGCGGCTCCCTGTGTGCTATTGACAATGGAAAAAGCGTGGATACCAGCTTCGGTCTTTCTCTTCAAGTGGGATTGATTCAGTCCAATCGAAACGGCGATATGGATCCCTTTATTATTCCATTTCTTCTGGAAAAAGGGATGGAGCTTAAGGATATTATGGAGGGACTTACCAAAAAAGGTGGTCTCCTGGGCATCTCCGGTATCAGCAATGATCTGCGGGATATTGAAGAAGCTGCAGATGCCGGCAATGAACGGGCAAAGCTGGCGATCGACGTATTCTGCAATGGGATTGTCCGTTATATTGGCTCTTACTATGCAGAGTTGGGGGGACTTGACCACCTGGTCTTCACTGGTGGTATTGGTGAGCATGGATGCACTGTTCGGAGAATTGTCTGCGATCAGCTTAAGCACATGGGGATTCTACTTGATCCGGATAAAAACCTGGATTACAGTGAAAATGCAGCGATCTCTCTTCCTGACTCTCCGGTTATGATTCATGTGATTCCTGCTAACGAGGAGCTGGGAGTAGCACGGAAGACCTTTGCTTATGAACGAGAAGCATAATTAGAAAAATCAGATTCATCCTACACCTGTCATTTTGGATAATACGAAAGGAGCCACAGAAAATTTTAATCTGTGGCTCCTTAATTTTATATTTGTCTCATCTGTCTTGTTAAGATAATTTCTTTAGATAGAACTTACATTCATATCCACATTTCCGCTTACACCGTCTACTCTGCCCTTAGAGGTATTCTGCCACATGTCATACCGTCCGGTGTAACCGCATTTGCTGGCATAATGAGCCACCCATATGCGATAGCTTCCCGGGAACTGAGATACGTTTAAGTGGTCAGAGAACCAACTCTTGCTGGCATATACCATAGGTGTATGGCCGGAGTTTGCTACCGTATTGCAAAACGCAATGGTAATTCGGGTACGATCTGACTTGGAGAGTCCATCTGCACGTCCCCGACCTCCATTGGCATACTCACTGTCAATGGCAATCGGCATATTGATTCCATATCTGTTCGCCAGCTTCACTGCCATACTTGCCTCTTCCACAGCCTCTGCCTCGTTAATAGCCTGACTAAAGAAGTAAACGCCCACACGCAGTCCTGCTGCTTTCGCTCCGCTGATATGAGATGCAAACATGGGGTCCTCAACCAGAACGCCGGATCCATATCCACGGTATCCGCAGCGAATAATGGCAAAGTTGATACCCGCATTCTTTACTTTCTGCCAATTGATGCTCCTCTGGAACTTGGACACATCAATTCCAATGGTGCCGGAACGAACACCGGAACTGCTGAAGTTATACTGTATACCCTGGATTACCTGAGCACCCGTTACCTTGTTACCGTTCTTGTCAAAGTAGTAGGTGGCTCCATCAATAGTCTGCCAGCCTGTATACTTGTATGTACCACTTGCCTCCATAATCGGGGCACTTGTTGTGTCGTATTCAATCTTGGTTGGTTCTGTCGCCGTGCCTACCAAAGCTATGCCATGAGTCCTGTGCATTGCAATAGGCTGTTCACTTTGAGTACTTGGATCGCCTGGAACACTTGGTGCATTTGGATCAGGTTCTCCACACCTCGTACAAACTCCACTTTCTGTATCAAAGTCATGCCCCAGTGCCGGAATAGAACCTACAGCCCCACATGAGCATTTTCCCTGTCCTTCCGTTGTACAGGTAGGCTCTGTTGTTACTTCGCTGTTATAATCATGTGTATGATTTGCATCCAGTGCTCCACAAGCAGAACACTTTCCATTCACATAATTATGCTCC
The DNA here is from genome assembly GCA_948330435.1 of uncultured Lachnoclostridium sp. Lineage (GTDB taxonomy): Bacteria > Bacillota > Clostridia > Lachnospirales > Lachnospiraceae > Laedolimicola. Next base: position 82,570 of record CAOJBY010000009.1, read on the forward strand.
GTCTTGGGAATAGCCTCTGTCTTTGTCGCTTTACATTTGCTACAGGTAAACGTCTTTGTTCCTTCTTTTGTACATGTGGCTGCCGTTGTCACCTGACCGGCATCATATTTGTGATCACAGGTCGTCTTAGCCCCACATCGATCGCAAATTCCATCCTTATTATCATCTTTATGATCCACCGCCGGCTCTCTGAGAATCTTCTCATACATAGGTGTGCCGTACTTGTCGATCTTCTGTTTCATAACCTCTGTCTTTGTAGATTCCACAAATTCTACCGTATCTGTTAAAGACACCGCCGTGCCTGCACCGGCATTGCCATTGGTATTGGAGTCCTCTTTGGATACATTGATTTCACTTTCTTTCTTAATCTCATCACTGACATCCACAACCTTATATTCCAGGTTCGCTTTTACTTCAGCCTTAATATCCTTAGGAGCAGCATAGCCGCCGGAAGACTTCATGGCAATGGTGCAGCTTCCTGGAGTCATATTTTTTATGTAGATAATTCCATCCTTATCTTCATCCTTGTAGGTCTGTGTCTTCTTATTAGAATCTGTTACAGTAACTTCAAACTGTGTACCGGTGATTACCCTGTCATTCTTCTGGTTAACAATCTTTACTTTCAGATCCTTATCCATAGAGGTGGCTTTCAGAACTACCGGAATCTCCTTTGCATCCACAGTAGCAGCCTGGGTATTATCCCCATCCAATCTGGTAAGTTCCGCCATATAAGACTTGTTCATGGCAAGTCCTATCACATTGGCCTCCTCTTCCACCGGCTGTGACTCCGTATCCATTCCCAGATCCGTTACCGCAGGAATCATGTCATCTGTTACTTTCGGCCGAATGCAGCCGCTGAGCATAGACGCCGTCAGAGCAATCGAAAGACTGAGCGCCCAAAATCTTTTTCCCTTCATTCTTCTTCTCCTCATTTGCTTCCTTGCATACCCCACAAGTATAAATTTTCTCAATGGTAGTTTTTAGTATAACATCCTTTTTTTTAATTTTCAACCGTTTACATAAAAATTTTGTAACAAAAAAATGGGATATTTGCTAGGATATCCCATTTTTCTAATAATTTATTTGCTATTTGCTTAATATTTCCTTAATTTTTTTGTAACATCTCTGAGGGAACCACGATATCCCCATATCTGTCAGTCCGCCTTTACTGTTCCACCTTTAATGTAAAGGTCTGATCAAAGGTCAGCTTCGCCATTACTGCATCTACAGTCGTAAACGTATGTGCATCCTTAAGTTCCTGGCACTTCTCATCATAAAGTGTATTTTTGCGTTCCTGAACAATAGCTTCTTTTCGGCTATCCGTTGCTTCCCTGTCGAAAGTGCTGACCATCTGTACAGCATAATAGCCACTCTCCACCTCAATAAGTTCCGCAAACTCCCCATCCTTCAAAAGGTCCGCCGCTTCACGCACGGCTTCAGCTGGGGAACTGCTGTCCGTCCCATAGGTAGTAGTATTGACTGTAATATTTTCTTTTTCCTCCGCCGCAGCATTCAAGTCGCCTTTCTCCTTAGCCGCATCCAGCACTGCCTGAAGCTCCGCCTTCTTTTCTGCCTTTTCCTCCTCCGTCAGTTCAATCGCATTCCCCTCATCGTCAGTTTCTGTTCCAGTAGTGGAAATAAATGCATAAGAGATGCGTTTCTGTGCCGCTTCTTCATCCGAAACCCCTGTATCCACATCTGTTGTCAGAGCATCATACATCTTATTCTGCAATGTCAAAAGAGTTAAAAGGTGCTCCACATCTGTCTGTTCTGCACCAACCGCTTTCTTAAACTGAGGGGTATTGTTATCCAGAAACGTCTTTGCTGCCTCAGTAATGGCTCCCTTTTCCTCCTCTGTCAGCGTTACCCCGTAATTGGGAGCCTCTGCTTCCAGAACATACAAAAGATTAAATTCCTCCATCTGGCTTCTCTTAGCCGTGTCACCATAAACTTCTCCGGTATCCGGCATCTCCTGCTGGTAAATGCCTCCGCCAAGCATACTTCCATAATAGGTCTCCATCTGAGCCTGCTGATAGCGCAGCATAAGGCTAAACTCTCCCAGTCTTATATTCTTAGTCTCATCCAGAACCGCAATGGTCTCTGAAGCATTCAGCTTACTTCCGGCACAACCCGTCATTACGAAAGCCATTGCAAATACCAGAGATAAGATTGTCATCATTCTCTTTTTCATCATTTTGTCTACCTTTCTATTTGCCCGAAGCCCATGATTGGCTTCTATCAGGCTCCTCTCTTTATTCCTTGTCCATTATAATCTGTTTTTCTTCCATAGGCAAGGGTTCTTTTCGCAAAACTTCATGAATCACAATATATTACTTTGTGAGTACCTCCTCTACCCGAACCGTATCCCAGACTTCTTCTTGAATCTCAAGAACTGTCTCCTCTTTCCATTTCTCAATCATTTCCTCACAGTAGTCCTCTCTGGCAAGAAACTTAAGTTCCTCTTCTCGTTCCCGGGTTTCTTTCTCATCGTACTCGGACACTCTCTGCACAATGTAATACCCCTCCTGAGTCTCAATTACGTCGGACACGCCGCCCGTCACCATCTCCCGGGCCGTCCGGGCCACCAGTTCGTGGGCACCTCCATCCGTATAGTCATTAAAATAAACATCAATCACCGTATGCGAAGTCTCTGCTCCTGCTGCCGTAATATCCCCCAAGGCTTTGGCCCGGGCAGCAAATGCATTTGCTGCCTCCCGTATCTTGTCAAGTTCCTCTTGTGTAAAAGGTGTCTGATTTCCTTCCGCATCAAAGGTTCCCGTTGTAGCAAAGAGACAATAGGTCATCTTTCCCACCCTTGCCTTACTCTCGTCTATTTCCGGTTCATATTCCTCTTTAAGAACCCTGGCCGTCTTTGCTGCCTGTTCATTATACAAAAGAAACTGCTCTACGGTCTCTTTTGTGGCCCCCGCCGCCTCAAGTACGGCCGGTGTATTATCCTCCATAAAAGCTTTCGCCCTTGCCGCCACGGCTGCTCTTTCTTCTCTGGTAAGCTCTGCCCCGAAGTCCTCTGTATGTGCACACAGGAGATGAATCTCTGTGAGCGTGCTCATCACCTCTATCTTAAGGGCTTCCTCCAGGGTTTTGGCCTTTCCCTCTCCTTCCCCAAATTCTGGCTCTTTCTGCCACATGTCTTCTCCATAGGAATCAAAGTAGGCCAATTCCCACTGCTCCTGAAGCATCCGCATGTAGAATACAGCTTCTTCCAAAGTAATAATCTCTGTCCCCAATGTTGCTACTGTTGTTCCTGGCTTTTCACCCTTGCTGCATCCGGCACACAAAGCAGCCAGCAATAGAACTGCAAGCAGTTTCAAAAAGCCTTTTTTTCTCATTTGTTCTGTTCCTCCCTCAAGATCTGCATCCTGTCTAATATGTTCCTCACAAGTTCCATCACATTCTCTTCCTCACGGCTGTTTTTCACTCTTCGGTATAAAAAGCTGGGCTTTTCTCCTGTCAGCAGCCGCATACGGCCACCAAAGGATCCAATAAATGCCGGAAACTCTGCGGGATCAAGTCTGGCCTTTTCATATAAGTATAAACGAATTTCCTCCGGACGTTCCACAATTTCTTTTACATAAACCCTGTGAGCCTTTATCTTCAAATCTGCCACTGCAAGGAGATTCATCACTGATTTTGGCGGCTCGCCAAACCGATCCAGAAGTTCCTCCAACATATCTTCACACTCCTCTTCTGATTCAAGGATGGCAATCCTCTTATAGATATCCAGCTTCTGGCTTTCACTGGGAATATAGCTGTCCGATATATAAGCATCCAGTTCTATGTCCACCATAGTCTGGAATTCCTCCTCCGTAGTATTGATTCCTTTTTGCTTTTTCACCGCCTCATTCAGCATCTTACAGTACAGATCATAACCAACTGCCTGCATATGCCCATGCTGCTGGGCTCCCAAAAGATTCCCGGCTCCCCGTATCTCCAAATCCCGCATGGCAATCTTAAAACCGCTTCCAAGTTCCGTAAATTCCCGAATTGCACCCAATCGTTTCTCAGCCACTTCTTTTAGCATTTTATTTCGACGATACATAAGAAAAGCATAGGCTGTCCGGTTGGATCGGCCTACCCGCCCCCGAAGCTGGTAGAGCTGGGACAGACCCATGTTATCTGCGTCATGAATAATCATGGTATTTACGTTGGAGATATCAAGCCCCGTCTCAATAATCGTAGTAGATACCAGTACGTCAATGTCCCCGGCAATAAAATCATACATGATCCGTTCCAGTTCCTGCTCCTTCATCTGTCCATGAGCAAAAACAATATTGGCATCCGGAACAAGCCTGGAGAGTTGAGTTGTCATTTCCGCAATGGTGTTTACCCGGTTATATACATAATAGACCTGTCCGCCTCTTGAAAGTTCCCGACTAATAGCTGCCCGAACCATCTCCTCATCATATTCCATCACATAAGTCTGAATTGGCATCCGATCTTGAGGAGCCTCCTCTAAGACACTCATATCCCGTATTCCAATCAGGCTCATGTGAAGGGTTCTGGGAATAGGCGTTGCTGTCAAAGTCATTACATCTACATTTTCTTTCAGCTTCTTGATCTTTTCCTTGTGGGCCACACCAAAACGCTGCTCTTCATCTATAATCAGAAGCCCCAGATCCCGAAATGCCACATCTGAAGACAATACCCTGTGAGTTCCAATTACAATGTCCACCATGCCCTTTTTCAGATCGACAATGGTTTTCTTCTGCTCTGTAGCAGTCCGAAACCGGGACAGCATATCTACCCGCACCGGAAACTCTTTCATTCGCTGAATAAAAGTATTGTAATGTTGCTGGGCCAAAATGGTGGTAGGCACCAGATAGACCACTTGCTTATTCTCCTGAACCGCTTTAAAAGCGGCCCGAATAGCAATCTCCGTCTTCCCATATCCCACATCGCCGCAGATCAGACGGTCCATGATTCGACTGCTTTCCATATCCCGTTTTACGGCTTCAATGGCAAGCTGCTGGTCCTCCGTCTCCTCAAAAGGAAACAGTTCTTCGAACTCTTTCTGCCAGACCGTATCCGGACCATATACATATCCGTCTTTCTCCTGACGGACTGCATAAAGCTCCACCAAATCTCTGGCAATCTCCTGAACTGCTCCCCGAACCCTGGTCTTGGTTTTTACCCACTCACTCCCCCCAAGCCTGTTAAGCTTGGGTTTCTTTGCATCAGAACCGGCATATTTTTGGATCATCTCCAACTGGGTAGCCAGAATATAGAGGTTCCCCCCTTTGGCATACTCAATTTTAATATAGTCTTTCATGATCTTGTCTACTTCCACTTTCTCAATGCCTCGATAGATCCCAAGACCATGATTCTCATGAACCACATAGTCACCAATACTAAGTTCCGAAAAACTCTGAATTTTCTGCCCTTCATAAGTTTTATGGTGCTTCCGCTTTTTCTTTTCCTTGCCGAAAATATCCGTTTCAGAGATCACGGCAAATTTCACCATAGGATATTCATAGCCTCTGTGAACACTGCCATGAACCACCATAATCTCTGTTTCCTGAACACTGCGGTTTGGATCCTCTGAATAAAAGCTGTTTAGTTCTTCTGCCTGGAGATCCTCTGCCAAGCGTCTGGCTCTGGTTCCGGAGGCACACATAAGCACCACCGCATATTTCTCCCTTTTCCACCGCTTCAAATCTTTTAGGAGAAGTTCGAAGCTATTATTGTAGGGATTAACAGATCTTGCATCAATCTGGTATCTGCCCGTTATCTCCCATGTAGGAGATTTCTGTTCCAGCATACATAAGGCCACACAATTCTTTCCATTCAGCCGAGCCGTTATTTCCGCCGTACTATAGAGAAGTCGGGCTTCCTCCGGAAGAGTCTCGCCCTTTTCCGCCCGATTCGCCAGACTTTCTCTGAATTCCATCTCTACTGCATTACCCTTTTCCACCAGCCTTGCAGGTTCATCCAGAAAAAATACGCTTTCTTCCAGTGGAAAATACTCCAAAAAGCTTACGGCTTTCTCGTCTTTCTCCGGTATCAGTTCAGCCGCCGGATAAATCACTATTTCACTCAAATTTTCAATAGAACGCTGGCTCTCCACATCAAAACTACGTATAGAATCTATTTCCTCGTCCCACAGCTCAATTCGCCAGGGATTCTCCTCTGTAAGGCTGTAGATATCTACAATCCCTCCCCTGACGGCAAATTGCCCCGGTGCATCTACCTGTCCCGTTCGCTCATATCCCAAACGAACCAGTCGCTCGCATAAGGCCTCCATCTGAACCAGGCTTTCCGTTCCAATGCAAAGCAATTCCTCTCTCATCTGCTTAAGAGGCTTTAACCGATCCATACAGCCATCAAAAGTAGTAATCACCGTAAGCCGTTCCTGGCTAAGCAAAGCCTCCAAAGCCCGAATACGCTGCTGAACCAGAAGATTTCCCTGAATATCCGCATGAAAAAAGAGGAAATCCTTTGCCTGATAGAGAATTGCCCCACGGTCAAAATACCGGCAGTCCTCATAGATCTCCTTCGCTCTCTGTTCACTATAGGTCAGAATTATCCGAAAGGAAAAATCTGCCCCCAATCCACAGGCTATATGAACTTTCTGAGAGTCAATGCAGCCCGATAGCTGCAATACCCCCCGATTCTTCCTTAGCTTCCCATGAATTTCTTCGTATGCACTTAACTTTTTTAACGGTTCCAGAAAGGCTTTCATTCTTTTACAACCTTTTTATTATACTGATTCATGGCAGCATCCACCTGCCCCTGCACCATCATTTTCACCGCATCAGCACCATTGCGGACCGCTTCCTCTACAAGTTCCCGTTCCTCAGTCGAAAAATGGCTCAACACATGATCCGCCAGTTCCCATCCCTCCGGCTTTGCACCTACACCTACCCGAATCCGCAGAAACTCCTGAGTTCCCAGATGGGCAATAATATCTTTCATTCCATTATGCCCGCCAGCACTTCCTTTCTTACGAATTCGTAAATTCCCCGGTGCCAGATCGATGTCATCATAAATCACAATCAACTCATCTTCCGTATCCGCTTTATAAAAGTCCACGGCCTCCCCCACACTATTTCCGCTGAGATTCATAAAAGTCTGAGGTTTAAGAAGCAGGACTTTCGTCCCCTCTATGAGCCCCATACCACAGATGCCCTTAAACTTTGCCATATTCATACTAATATTATATTGTTTTGCCAAAAAGTCAATTACATCAAATCCAATATTATGCCGTGTATGCTCATATTTTTTCGTAGGATTCCCCAAGCCTGCAACAATATACATAGCAACTCCTATTCCAATATAAGGGGCCGTCTCCAGCCCAAAATTCATTTCCACCTTATACTACAAGAGATTCCTCAATTTTGCAAGACAAAAACAGAGATGCCGCTGTCAAAGCGGCATCTCTTCTCTCACTGATTCCTCATAACATAACGATCTGTAAATCCCCGTCAGGCTTCCTCTGATGCTTCTAACAATGCTGCTTGGTACTTTTCCAGAATAATTTTCTGGATCTGATCACGGGTCCCGGAATTGATGGGGTGGGCAATATCCCGATACTCTCCATCGGCTGCCTTTCTGCTGGGCATTGCGATAAACAATCCTTTCTCCCCTTCAATTACCTTGATGTCATGTACTACGAACTCGTCTTCAATGGTAATTGACACAACGGCCTTCATCTTTCCTTCCTTTGTGACTTTCCGTACGCGTACATCTGTGATCTGCATCTCTTTTGTTTCCTCCTTTTTCCAAAGGCAATGAATCTACTTGTAACCTAATTGCTTAGAACTAAATATTCTACATACTACAGCACATACCTCTCGTTCTTTTCCACGACGATCTTTACTCCGTTCTCGCCCACATAGCGAGAGTTGGCACGAATCGTATCACGGCTCTCCACGATACAGTTTTCAATGTACGTATTATCTCCAATATATACTTCATTTAAGATAATGGAGTTTTTAATAACACAATTATTTCCTACAAAAACTTTCTTAAAGAGAATCGAATTCTCCACAACACCATTGACAATACAGCCACTGGCCACCAGGGAGTTCCTCACATCCGATCCCGGATTGTACTTGGCCGGCGGCAAATCCAAAACCTTGGAGTACACATCTGGATAAGTCTTGAAGAAATACTTACGTACATCCGCTTTCAGGAAGTCCATGTTTGTCTCGTAATAAGACTCTACAGAAGAAATACTGTTCCAATAATCCGCAGTACGGTATGCGTAAATACGCTTCAGATTCTTATAGCGAATCAAAATATCCCGCACAAAATCATACCGTTCTTCCTGTGCACATTTCTCAATCAGTTCGATGAGCTGCCTTCTGCGGATGACATAGATTCCACAGGAAATCGTATTCTCCTGGCTCTCTACCGGCTTCTCCTCAAACTCCAGGATTCTTCCCTCCTCATCTGTACGAAGCACACCGAAACGAGTGGTATCCGAGCCCACAGGAAGATCCTTGCAGACAACTGTAATATCCGCTTTCTTGTCAATATGATATTCCAACACCTTATTGTAATCCATTTTATAAACCGCATCTCCGGAAGCGATCACTACATAAGGCTCATGACTGTTCTTAAGCCAGTCCAAATTCTGATAGATAGAATCCGCCGTACCACGATACCATGAGTTGTTATCTGCAGTAATGGTAGGAGTGAAAATGTAAAGGCCTCCCTGTTTTCTTCCAAAATCCCACCATTTGGAGGAACTCAAATGTTCATTCAGAGAACGTGCATTATACTGTGTCAGAACCGCCACTCTCTGAATATGAGAGTTGGACATATTGCTGAGTGCAAAATCGATCCCCCTGTAGCTTCCTGCTACAGGCATTGCCGCAACCGCCCTCTTATTGGACAGTTCTCTCATTCTGTGGTTACTTCCCCCTGCCAATACAATTCCAATCGCTCTCATTATCTGTCACCTGCCTTTATCAATGTCTCGCCACTTTCCAGAAAGCCGTCCTTGTAATCATCCGGTGTAGTGTCTCCGGAAATTGCCGTGTTCTTTCCAACCCTTACATTTGGCGGTATGTAAGAATTCTCGCCAATGGTCACAAGGCCAAAAGAATAGATCTTGGGCTGTACCTTGTTGGGCGTATCTTCTCCAATGCCCAAAACAACCCCGTCTGAGATCTCCACCTCCTCGGCAATAATTGCTTTCTCAATGGTACAATTCTCACCAATATCGGTATTCTTCATAATGATGGAATCCCGGACCACAGTGCCTTTCCCAATGGTAACTCCTGAGCCAATAACGGAATTATATACATCACCATAGATCTCAGAACCACCACTGATAATACTACGCTCTATCTTGGACTCCATAGAGATGTACTGAGGAGGAACCGCATCACTCTTGGTGTAAATCTTCCAAAACTCTTCATACAGGTTGAACTCCGGAATAATATCTATCAGTTCCATATTGGCTTCCCAGTAGGATCCCAGGGTCCCAACGTCTTTCCAATAGCCATTGAATTCATAAGCAAATAGACGATTACCATTCTCATGACAGTAAGGAATGATATGCTTTCCAAAATCACAACTCTGCTGGTTAGACATCTCAATTAAAGCATTCCGCAGGATCTTCCAACTGAATATGTAGATTCCCATAGATGCCAGATTACTTCTTGGATGCTCCGGTTTCTCCTCAAATTCCGTGATCCGATTCTCTCCGTCCGTAATCATAATACCAAAACGGCTTGCCTCTTCCATTGGCACCGGCATAACCGCAATCGTTACATCCGCATTGTTCTCCTTATGAAAATCAAGCATCACTTCATAATCCATTTTATAAATATGATCGCCGGACAAAATCAATACATACTCCGGATTGTAAGTGTCGATGTAATCCAGGTTCTGGTAAATAGCATTGGCTGTGCCAGTATACCACTCACTGTTGTTGCTCTTCTCATAAGGAGGAAGAACTGTAACACCACCAATATTGCGATCCAGATCCCAGGGCATTCCTATTCCAATATGCGTATTCAGGCGCAATGGCTGATACTGAGTCAGTACTCCTACCGTGTCTACTCCTGAATTGATACAATTACTTAGGGGAAAATCGATAATTCTGTATTTTCCTCCAAACGAAACGGCCGGCTTCGCAACCTTGGCGGTCAACACCCCAAGACGGCTTCCCTGGCCGCCTGCCAAAAGCATGGCAATCATCTCTTTTTTAATCACGCAATCACCTCTTGTTGTAATATTAGTTCGTCTATCAAGCAAATTATACCATATACATTGTAAATAGTGAACATGTTTTTGCAAAAATATGAAATTATTTTAAACATTTTGCGACAATTTTTTACAGTCCTTTCGGCATTTTATCCATATCCCACAAAATTAATCTTTGTTTCTTGTTGATTTTTTGGTTTTTTGCATTTTTTCTTCCGAAATCTTTGCTTTTTCATAAAATAAGGTTATACTGATAAACATAAAACGAAAATTTAAAAGACAGGATGTGTATATGATGTATCATATTGATTTTCATAAGCCGATTCCCATTCACTTTATTGGCATCGGCGGAATCAGCATGAGTGGTTTGGCCGAGATACTTTTAAAGGAAAGTTTTCAAGTCTCCGGCTCAGATAACAGGGCTTCGGAATTAACAGAACATCTGGAAACCCTAGGTGCCAGGATTTTTATTGGTCAGGATGGCTCCAACATCCCGGCAAACTGTGCCCTCGTTGTCTATACGGCCGCTATTCATCCGGACAATCCGGAATTCGCTGCTGCAAAGGGTAAAGGAATTCCCATGCTCTCCAGAGCCGAACTTCTGGGACAGATTATGGCTAATTACGATACAGCCATTGCCGTAGCCGGAACTCATGGCAAGACTACCACGACCTCTATGTGCTCTTCCATTCTCCTTGCCGCAGATATGGATCCCACCATCTCCGTAGGAGGTATCCTGCCTTCGATTGGCGGAAATATCCGCGTGGGACATTCCAGAACCTTTCTGACGGAAGCCTGCGAATACACCAACAGCTTTCTGCACTTTTTTCCCTCTGTCGGGATCATATTAAATATAGAAGAAGACCATATGGATTTTTTCCGCAATCTGGAGGATATACGCCATTCTTTCCGGTGTTTTGCAAAGCTTCTTCCCAAAGACGGACTTTTAATCATCAATGGGGATATTGAAAACTATAAAGAAATTACAGACGACCTGTCCTGTCAGGTTGTAACTTTCGGTACAAGTCCGGAAAATGATTACCAGGCCTTTGATATTTCTTTCGGCGATCTTGCCCAAGCCTCTTTTAAAGTGAACATAAAAGGAGAACCCGTTCCTTTTTATTTAAGTGTTCCGGGTGCTCACAACGTATCCAATGCACTGTCAGCTATCGCTTTAGCGATATATCTGCACATTCCTGTAGAAACGATACAAAAGGGTCTTCTTTCTTTCACCGGCACAGATCGACGTTTTCAGTATAAGGGACAAGTGAATGGATTCACCATTATTGATGATTATGCCCATCATCCCACAGAAATCAGAGCCACTTTAGCTGCCGCTGCACACTATCCCCACAGGGAGATCTGGTGTGTATTCCAGCCACATACTTACAGCCGTACGAAAGCTTTTCTTCCTGAATTTGCAAAGGCCCTCTCCCTGGCCGATCATGTGGTTCTGGCCGACATTTATGCCGCCCGGGAAACAGACACCCTGGGAGTCAGTTCGCTGACTTTGGCCGCAGAATTGGAAAAACTCGGGACGGATGTCCATTATTTTCCTTCCTTTGAAGAAATCGAAAAATTTTTATTAAAAAAATGTTTACACGGCGATCTGTGTATAACTATGGGTGCCGGAAACGTGATAAACATTGGAGAAAGTCTTTTAACCCAATAGTTATCCACATTATCCACATGCTTTTACACCATTTTTGTGTAAAAAGCATGTGGATTTTTTTGTGGACAACCTGTTAACATAAATTTTTCCTCTCAAATGAACTTTCCCCGCATTTTTCGGCAATATCAACTTCCTCTTCTGGTTGCAAATAATACTTCTCCACAAAGTTATCCACATTATCCACATTTTTCATACTCCTTTCCACAAAAAGAAAAGACCATTTGCAATTTCGAAAAGTTATGATAAAATACACGTATGCAATGGGCAGCACGAAGTTTTTCCTTGTGGAAAAGGAGTACCATCATGACTCACTTTCAACTACACGGCCCCTCCAAAGGTGGCCATACATTAGTCTCTGACCTGTTCTTAGATGAATATATGCCAGGTGCTAACGGAGAGTACGTAAAGGTATATCTCTATCTTTTGCGTTGTCTGAAATCAGATGTTCAGGACCTTTCCGTCTCTCTCATTGCTGATAAGTTCGAACGTACAGAAAGTGATATAAACCGGGCTCTGAAGTACTGGGAGAAAATGCATTTATTAAAGCTGGAATATGATGAATCCAAAGAACTTACAGGCATCCGGCTGACTGATGAAGAGACCGCTTCTTCCATTCCCTCATCCCATGCCCAAGTTCCCCGGGGCTCTTCCCATTTTGTGCCATTACCTGGCAGGCCTTTCACTCAGGAAGAGACGAAACAGCTGCTTTTCATCTGCGAGCAATATTTGGGCAAAACCTTAAGTTCTTCCGAAGTCTCCAAGATTTTGTACTTCCATGATGCTTTAGGGTTCAGTGCCGATTTAATCGAATATCTGGTGGAATACTGTGTTTCCAAGGGGCATAAAAGTTTACGTTACATAGAGTCTGTTGCAGAAGGATGGCATAAGAACGGATATGCCACCGTCAGTCAGGCCAAAGAACAGACAAATCTCTATAACAAAGTATATTTTTCCATACTAAAAGCTTTTGGAATCTCCAATCGCAATCCGGTAGAAGCAGAGATTACTTATATGGATAAGTGGCTGAAAGAATGGTGCTTTTCCGGAGAATTAATTACAGAAGCATGTAGCCGTACCATGGCCGCCATCCATCAGCCAAGTTTTGAGTATGCAGATCAGATCTTAAAGCGCTGGAGGGAAAAGTCTGTTACGCATTTATCTGATCTGGAACCCCTGGACAAGCAGCATCAGACCCGAAAAACTCTGGCAGACACAACTCCCCCCAAAAAAGCTGTTACCACCAACCGGTTTCATAATTTTCCAAAGCATAATTATGACATTCAGGAACTAGAGAAAAAACTAATTAATCACTGATGGGAGGAATCCCCTTGCCTTTGATGAATGCTCAATACGATGCAATTATGCGTTCCTATGCCAGCAAGCGGGCTATAAGCCGCAGAGAACTGGAAGAACGGGTCATGAATATACAAAAACAGGTTCCGGAATTATCCTCTTTGGATTCCTCTCTTGCCTCTTTACGAGCCGGGAAAGTCCGGGCCGCCATAGAGAATGACCCGAAAAAGTTGCATGATTTGGATAAAAAGTTAGCGGAACTTACAGCCGAACGGGAAAGACTTTTGAAAGCTCATGGCTATACCCTGTCGGATCTGAATCCCTCATACAGCTGTCCTGACTGCCAGGATACCGGCTATATTGGGACAGAAAAATGCCACTGTTTTCTTCAAGCTGAAATCAATCTCCTTTATCACCAATCACATCTAAAGGAAATTCTTGAACAGGAGAATTTTAATACTTTTTCCTATTCCTGGTACGAGGGTCCGGATCGGGAGATTATGAGGCATCACGTAATGGATGCTGAACTTTTTATAGAGTCTTTCGACAGAAAGTTTCAAAATATACTTTTATTAGGAAAAGTCGGCACAGGTAAAACCTTTCTTTCCAATTGTATAGCAAAGGAATTAATGGACACCGGACACTCTGTAGTGTACCTGACTGCATTTCAGCTGTTTCAGCTTCTTTCCAAAGTCGTATTCAGCGGGCAAAGCAATCGGGAAGAAGCTTTTCGGCAAACTTATCCTTATGTTTTTGACAGCGATTTACTTATTATTGATGATCTGGGAACAGAATTACCCAATTCTTTCACCGTATCCCAGTTTTTTCTGTGTATTAATGAACGAATTCTGCGAAGAAAGTCTACATTGATTTCTTCCAACCTGAATATGGGTGCATTGGAGGATACTTATTCCGAGCGTATTTTGTCCCGCATCATCAGCAACTATACTATTTTGCAATTCCCCGAGACAGATATTCGAGTTCGGAAGAAATTGCACAGCCTTACTTAACATACCAAACGGAGGACATGATTATGTTACAACGCAGCCAGCGTGTACTGGAAACAATTCCTGTAGGCTCCCTTGGCCTCATCCCCCTGAAAAGTTCTCAGCAGCTTGGACAGCAGGTCAATGATTATCTGGTAAAATGGCGTCACTCCAGTGAACTGGAGCACAAATCCAATATTGCCTTTACCGGTTATGAACGGGATTCTTATTTAATCGAAGCCCAAACTCCCCGGTTTGGTTCCGGCGAGGCAAAAGGAACCCTTGCCGATTCCGTGAGGGGAAATGATCTTTATCTGCTTGTAGATGTCTGCAATTACAGTCTGACCTATAACCTCTACGGACACACCAATCATATGTCACCGGACGATCATTTTCAGGATCTGAAGCGGGTAATTGCTGCCATTGGCGGAAAGGCCCGTCGTATTACCGTAATTATGCCTTACCTCTATGAAAGCCGTCAGCACAAGCGTACAGCCCGGGAATCCCTGGATTGTGCTCTTGCCCTTCAAGAACTGGTGGAAATGGGTGTTGAAAATATTCTTACCTTTGAAGCCCATGATCCCCGGGTACAGAACGCAATTCCGCTTCACGGTTTTGAGACCATTACCTCTGCTTATCAGATGGTAAAAGGACTTCTTGGAAGCGTATCGGATCTGCAATTAGATAGTGAACATATGCTGGTAATCAGCCCTGACGAGGGGGGAATGTCCCGGGCCGTTTATCTGGCCAATGTTCTGGGACTGGATATGGGTATGTTTTACAAGAGACGTGATTATACAAAGCTTGTAAAAGGGCGAAACCCTATTATCGCCCACGAATTCTTGGGAAGTGACATCGAAGGAAAGGATATGATCATTGTTGATGATATGATTTCCTCCGGAGACAGTATTTTGGAAGTTGCAAACGAACTAAAAGCCCGAAAAGCCAATCGCATCTTCGTGTTCTCCACTTTTGGCCTTTTCACCAATGGTCTGGATGTATTTGACAAAGCCTATGAGGATGGTGTCATATCCAAAGTGCTGACTACCAATCTTATATACCAGACACCAGAACTTCTGGAACGTCCTTATTATGTCAATTGTGACATGAGCAAATATATTGCCCTGCTTATTGACACCCTAAATCATGACGTATCCATCAGCGAATTGTTGGATCCCTATGAGCGTATTCAGGCACTTGTGAAGAAATATCAGGAAAGTCATTCCATACTATAAAAGCATTTCAAGCTTCCTGACAAGAAAAAATAAGAGAGGGCACCAAATCACTTTCGACATTGGGTGCTCTCTCTTTTTACGCAGCCTACCGTATTATACTTTAAAGCGATATCCCACTCCCCATATAGTCTCAATATATTGAGGCTTCGTAGAATTAAATTCTATCTTTTCACGAATCTTTTTAATATGCACCGTTACTGTGGCAATATCCCCTACCGAATCCATATCCCAAATCCTGCGGAACAACTCTTCTTTCGTAAATACATGATTGGGATTCTCTGCCAGAAAAGTAAGCAGGTCAAATTCTCTGGAAGTAAAATTCTTCTCCTCTCCGTTAACCCACACACGACGGGCTGTTTTATCAATCTTAATTCCACGAATCTCAATCACTGCATTCTCTCTTATATTGCTGCTAACCAGCCGTTCATAACGGGTAAGGTGTGCTTTCACACGAGCCACCAATTCGCTGGGGCTAAAAGGCTTGGTCATATAGTCATCTGCTCCCAGGCCAAGTCCCCGGATTTTATCGATGTCGTCCTTTTTGGCAGAAACCATAATAATAGGTGTATTTTTTGCTTCCCGTAATTGACGGCAAATCTCAAATCCGTCTATACCTGGCAGCATCAAGTCCAAAATCACCAATTGAAAGTCCTCATCCAGAGCCCGCTTAAGCCCTGTGGTCCCTTCCCCCTCAATGTCCACTTCAAATCCACTCAGCTCAAGATAGTCTTTCTCCAGATCTGCTATGGATTCTTCATCCTCTATAATTAATATTCTGCTCATGTTACCGGAACCTCCTGATATTTTCTAAGAACAAAGTACATGACTGTCCCTGTATGCTCTTTACTGGTTGCCCAAACCTGTCCGCCATGATCTTCAATAATTTTTTTCACAATGGACAACCCGATGCCGCTTCCGCCTTTCGAAGAATTGCGTGATGCATCAGCTCGATAAAACCGATCAAAAATCTGTGGCAGGTCTTTGGCTCCAATCCCTTTTCCGTTATCTTCAATCTCAACCTGTATAAAATCACCAACATCCTTCACACGGATGTTCACCATTCCCCTGGGCTTGTCAATATATTTTATGGAATTTCCCACAATATTATTGATGACACGCTTAATCTGCTCCACATCCGCAATAACCAGAACCTCCTCATCTACATA
Source organism: uncultured Lachnoclostridium sp. (assembly GCA_948330435.1). Lineage (GTDB taxonomy): Bacteria > Bacillota > Clostridia > Lachnospirales > Lachnospiraceae > Laedolimicola. Next base: position 99,098 of record CAOJBY010000009.1, read on the forward strand.
GTTAAAATAGGATAATTCGATATTCTGTTCCTCCAGTTCTATGGAAAGATCCTCTATACAGTCTGCAAAGTATGCATTTACATTGATCTTCTCAAAAGTATAAGGGATACGGTTCGTGTCAATCTTTGAATAAAAGCTCAATTCATTAATAAGCCGATCCATATCATTTGCTTTATTATAAATGGTGCGAATATACTTTTCCTGTTTTTCCGGTGTATCCGCCACCCCATCCATCAATCCCTCTACATACCCCTTAACCGCCGCAATAGGAGTCTTCAAATCATGGGAAATATTGCTGATTAGCTCCTTATTCTGGCGTTCAGATTCTACTTTTTCCTCTGCAGACTCCTTAAGCCTTCTGCGCATCTCTTCAAAATCCGTACAGAGTTCACCAATCTCATCATCTCCCCCTGCCGGCATTTCAAAATCCAGATTCCCCTCTGTAATCTTTTTCGTCGCAACCTGCAAATGATGAAGAGGTGTCACAATGCTTCTATAGATCCATGCAGTCAGAAGCACGCTGGTAAAGATCAGTATCAAAATAATGGTCAGAATCATATCCAGAAGCAGTGCTTCCACCTCTACTCCATATGTGGCTTTTATACCACTAATCTGATATCGTCCAAAACCGAAAAAGGCTGCTCCCGTAAAAATAACCGGAACCAGTATCAACGTAAGAAATGTAATAATTAATTTTGTTCGAAGCTTCATAATAATTATATTATAGCATGGATATTGAAAGCTTGTAAAAAAAGTATTATAAAAAATCTAAATTTTTTCTAAATTTTTTACAAAGCTTTCCCATCATCACAAAAGGGGATATGGAAAAATCATCTAATTAAATGATTTTACCACATCCCCTCCAAAGCCTGTCTTTACTGCTTCTATAGATCCAGCTTCATATCCCCATACCGAATCCAGCCCCTTTTTCTCATAAATTCGGAGATCGCCAGAGTCAATATGGCCGGAAGAACGAAATGCATAACAAGAATCTTAACGAGTGTCACCGCAGGGCCATCTATAGGTGCCATAACCTGCCAGGTCATAATCTGCCCTACCAATCCGCAGGTTCCCATACCAGATCCGGACGCATTACTCTGCATGTTCATGAGCATTGTTCCAATTGGTCCCAGAACAGCACTAGAAAGAATAGCCGGAATCCAGATGACCGGTCGACGGACAATATTGGGTACCTGCAACATAGAGGTTCCCAGTCCCTGTGCTAGAAGACCGCCGGTTCTATTCTCACGCCAACTTGCCACGGCAAAACCTACCATATTGCAGCAACAGCCAATAGTTGCCGCACCTGCTGCAATCCCGGACAAATTCAGGATAATTCCAAGAGCCGCTGAACTAATGGGCAGCGTGAGAATCATTCCCATCAAAACAGATACAACAATTCCCATCAGGAACGGCTGCTGAATTGTTCCCCAATTGATAAGTGCTCCCAACGCCCCCATAAAGCTACTGATAGGCGGTCCCAAAATCAGGCCTACTACAGAACCGGATAAAATTACTGTAAGAGGTGTTACCAGAATATCAATCTTCGTTTTTCCGGACACCAGATGCCCAAGTTCAATTCCCACCAGGGCTGCGATAAAAGCACCCAGTGGCTCCCCCGGGCCAGACAAAACAATGGCTCCATCTACCAAAACCTTTCCGGCTAAAATATTGGATGCAAAGCCTCCCATCATACCGGCGGTAGCCGCAGCCAGAACCACCAGGGGGCTTTCTTTGAATTTACAGGCCGTACCCACACCAATTCCTGCACCTGTAACAGCGGCCGCCATCTTTCCAAAGAAATAAATGGTATCTCCAACACCGCCGCCTATCAGAAGTCCAACCTGTTGAATGATCGTACCCGTCAAAAGAGTGGCAAACAGTCCCAGGGCCATACCGCTTAATCCGTCAATAAAAATATGATTACATATCTTTTTCAATTTTTCCATAACCGCTCCTCTTTTCATCTGTAATGTCAACTGTCTTGTCAGACGATCAGGAGCATATCACATTTCATGCAGGAAGTCAACCCATCAGGTATCCTTTCCTGTTTAATTCACACTCTATTTTCTCCAGAGAACCTTCATCCTTTGCCACAATCGTGTGATAGTGAATATCCTCTGTCAGCTCTTTTAGTGGTTTCGCCCCATTACTTTGCATCTTCCGATAAAATTCATCCGCATCCTGTCGGCTTGCTATAATAAGGTCTACAGCTATCTGCCCATAAAGCTCATGTTCCACCACCACATCCAGAACCTTTCCTCCCATATCCACAATGGTGTAGAACTCATCCAATACCTGCTCCGTTGTATGGCGGACACAGATGGTCTTTTTACTCTCTTCTGCCTCTCTTTCCGGTTCAAACAAAAGGTATCCTTTGTTGGTAGAAAGAATATTCTTATTAACCGCCCGCAAAAGTGCCACATCCTGCACAATAACCTGACGACTCACCCTAAGTCTTTTTGCCAGTTCTGTTCCCGATATAGGCACATTACTGTCCGCCAGCATGTGTATAATTTTCTCTCTCCTCTGTTCTCCGTCCAATGGCTTTTCCATACATTCCACCTTCCTACTCTTAGCCCTATCCGATCCTTAATCGCCATTCCACTGTTTCTTTCGCTCTGGCGACATCATCACCGTACCGCTTCCTTCATATACTACCTCATATCCCCGTTCTTTAAAAGGCTTTGACAGATCACATTCCAGAAAGATATCTGCCCAGTGGGCCATATAAATAACGTTCGGAAACTTATCCGGATGCAGCGCATAATAGTCATGAATATAGGTGCTGTTCTCATGTACCTGCCATGTGGAATAATTACCGCATTCCGCATCCGTATAAAGGTAAATCCAGGGGGCCACTCCCACAACCATCAGCTTATCCTCTTTCGTAAGCTCCAGGCTATCCAGATCATCCAATACTTCTTCGTACCACCGGGCTGTCTTCTCCGTTGTATACACTCCTTTTAAGGGCCCTCTCTCCATTCTCTGAGTAAGTAAAGGCATAGGCTCATCACCGCAGGTGTAAGTCATTCTCAGATAAAATCCCCCCATAAATTGCAACAATACCACCAGGCAGGCAAGCACCCTCCCCGTCTTGCACAAAGCACTTCGGTCTATTTCTTTCATCCACCCGGCAACAAATAAAAGCCCCACACAGGAGCAAAGACTGTAGGCTGCACTGATATTCACAATTCCCGTATTGGAGGCATACTGTACAATCATAGTAAAGAACATTGCAGGCAAATACCAGCCATAGAACAATCGCCGTTCTTTATTTTTTGTGACAAAGTAGGCCTCCAGGCTCCAGAATGCCAAAGGAAGCATCTGATAATTAATCGGAATATGCTTGGCAATAAATCCATAATAAATCAGGCTGGGAATAACCGCCAGGGAAGTCAGGATCATATATGTCACACTATGTTCATAACGCTTTCGGTCCAGCATAGTTGCCAGGTAAATGAGCCCCAAACCATAAAACATATAGCGATAGCTTTTAAAAATCAGTTCAAAATATCGTATTGTTTTATACACAAATCCGCCATTCTCATGTTCCGAATCTCCTATAATATGGGGCACATTGGCAAACAATTCCTGAAGAGTCCCTCGTTGAAATACAAACAGCAAAAAAAACACAAGAATAATCCCGGCTCCCAAAGTCATCCATAAAAAGTTTTTGAAAGCAAGAACCCCCTCGGGCTCTTGCCTCTTTCCACGCTTTTCTATGGTTACACCCAGACAAATCAAGCCATAAATTAAATACATAACAAGTGCAAAGGGATTGGCTAAAACAATCACCGCCATTAAAATTCCGCAAAGGAGAAACTCTGGCACGGAATGTTCCATTTGAGCAGATAGAACAGCCAGCAACAGCGTCAGTATACCAAATTCAATGGAATTATAGGACAAGGCACAGATACCAAAAGGCACAAACAACAAGAACAAAAGGGCCGGCCCATAGGACACCATTCCTCTGCGTTGAAAACGTAAGTATAGCAGCACCGTAATCATGCCTTCAAATATCAGATACAGAAAACGGCTTGCCACAACAATTCCTTCGGTTGATCCCATGACCACACGAATAAGGCTGTAAATAGGGTGCAGTAAAAAGCCGCAAAGCTGCTGTGTTGGATTCCATTCATCAATCAGCACCTTTTCCCCTCGGAATATCCGCTCCGATGTTCCAATATAGTACACTTCATCTGCCGTATTGAAAGCATAAAAACTACGTCTGATCAGCAGAAGTTCTATCAAAACAAACAGACAGACAAAAATCAGGTGCTGCATCCTTTTTCGGTCTTCTGCCTTTTTATCTTTTACCATTTTCTTATTGCTCTTTCTTTTCCTCCAGTGCCCTTTCCACCTGTATCTTAAGGGCTGTTGCCTGTTCCGTAATCCGGTTCAACTCATCCTGTATCAGACGCAGCTCTCTTTGTCTGGCCTCTTTTGCTTCCTGGAGCTTTTTTTCATAAAGTGCTTTCTGTTCCTCCCGAATCTGCTGCTTTACTCGTTCCGTCCGTTCCTTTTCCTGCTTCTTCATCTGTTCTTTCAAACGGCTTACATTATCCTTATATAATTGCTCCAGCTGATGAACCTTCATGTTCCGCTTCCTTTCTTATTCAAAAACTCCTATTCTGCTTTTCCGTCGCAGCCACACATTTTCATGCGAAGCTTCACAATCTCTTTCACATGCTCCATGGCAACCTTGCCATACTTCTTCGGATCAAAGGCATCCGGATTTGCCGCCAGGAATTCTTTTACGCCGTCCGTATAAGCAATTCGAAGCTCCGTAGCAAAATTCACCTTGCATATTCCCCGCTTGATGCTCTCTTTTACCGCTTCCTCTGAAAGGCCGCTGGCCCCATGAAGAACCAGAGGAATGGAAACTACTTTACGAACCTCAGCCAAGCGATCAAGATCCAGCTTCGGCTCTCCTTTATACACTCCATGAGCCGTTCCGATGGCTACCGCAAGGGAGCCAACTCCTGTACGCTCCACAAATTCCTTTGCCTCCATAGGATCTGTATATCCGCCGTTGCCGCCATCCAGATCGTCCTCCTTGCCGCCTACCTTTCCAAGTTCTGCCTCCACAGGCACCCCGGACGGGCGACAGGCATCTGCCACGGCCTTTGTTACCGCAATGTTCTCTTCAAACACATTATGAGAGCCGTCAATCATAATAGAGCTGTAGCCAACTCGCAATGCCCTCATAGCCAGGTCAAAGCTGTCACCATGATCCAGATGCATACAAACGGGAACTTTCGCCCTTTTGGCCGCCGCTTTCACGTTAGCCAGGTACATGTCAAGTCCTGCATACTTTACGGTAGACGGCGTAGTCTGAAGCATCAGGGGGGCATGAAGCTCCTCTGCCGCTGCAATGACAGCCATTACCATCTCCATGTTTTCTACATTGAATGCTCCTACTGCGTAACCGCCCTTCTGGGCATCCAGAAGCATCTTCTCCGATGTTACAAATGACATTTCCACATCCTCCTGCTCTACTTATTTTTCCAGTATTTATCCGAAATTTTCTGTTTTCATCCTACTATAGGTGTGGCGGTTTGTCAACTATGGGCGAGCACAAAAACAGCCTCAGAGTCTTTGCTCCAAGGCCATTTTTGTTATTTATTTTAAAGGAGCATAACAAGCTATTTCAAAGGCTCTTCTCCAAGTTCTACCTCCCCAAGAGTCTTTACCTCAAAGCCGTTTTTCTTAAATTCCTCATAGTCAAAGGCTTCCAGTTCATCATAAGCCAGCTTGTGGAACTCATAAAAGTTCTCCCAGTCCTCATATCCGTCACCTAAATTATGCTCTAAAAATGCATCTGCCGCAGCAATCCCCATCTTAGGAGCTACATAAAAAGCACCCATAGACAAAACGTTGCAATTGTTTCCGGTAATGCAGCGAAGGGCAGACGGAACACTTTCCACGACTGCACAATGCACATGGGGGCACTTGCTGGCCGCAATGTGAATGCCCATACCCGTACCGCAGAAAATCAAAGCCCTCTCAAACTCTCCTTCCGCAATTTTTGCACCAACTTTCAAACCGATTCTATGGAACATCTCCGGATTTTCTTCATCCTCTGTTTTTACGCCGATGTCTGTAACCTCCCAGCCCTTGGCCTGCAAATGTTCTACAATCGCATTCTTAAGAGGTACACCTGCAAAATCTGCTCCTACCAATACCTGTTTGTCTTTTACTGTTTTCATACTTTTATTTCTCCTTTCTCTGATCCGTCCATGCTTTTTGGACATGTTCTATTGGATTAATATATCAGGCCGCCGAATGATTCTGCCATCAACTTCTATATCCCGGTAAACCCAGCTTCCTGTCTCCGTCATGATCTTCTGATTATCTCCATGAACCACAAAAGTATCTTCAAGCTTTACTCCTGCAATTGTAGGATTCCAGGAAAATCCCTGTCCCTCTAAAACCAGATCCTCTGTGTGAAAATTCGCACAATAATCTCTGGTCAGGTATCCCAGTGCTCCACCCTGGTGATGCAGATGAAAATCCGCCTCATATCCTTCCCTGCTGTATACCTCATAGCCCTTTTCCAAAATACTTCTGGCCGACACACCCACTTTTGTATTTGTGATAAAAGCCGCATCCACCTTAAGAAGAGCCTCGTACTTCTCTTTGATTTCCTCTGAAACCGACCCAAAGCTCTTTAATCTGGTAATCGATGAAGTCAGCCCATACTTCTGTGCACAGATAGCAATCAGTACATATTTTTCAATCCTTTTTTCTGTGGGAAGCGGATGGCGGTACTTAAGCACCCTGTCATCTGAGGCAACCAGGCATACCGGAATCTGGTACCCTTTTGCCATCAGCCTGCCGACCACACGCCCTGCGGCCTCCCATTCTGTTTCGCCTGCTTTCACATCCCGCACAGAGTCCTCCAGAATCTGTGCACTTTCCACTCCGATCTCTTCAAGCCGCCTTTCCTCTTCTTCTGTCAAAGCATACCGAAGGGCCTGCAGCTTTGTTCCCCTGTTTTCGCTTCCGCAGATGCCCGTATCACTGGCAATCCGCTTACCCATCAGATAAGGTTTCAGAATCTCTTCCTTTTCTTCATGCCATCGGTAATCAATCAGTTCAAAGGCTCCATCTGTCAGTTCCTCCTCCATAATCCGATAACGCTCACTGGAATTGCAGATGACCCAGGCTTTCTCTGGCATTACCAAAACATCTACGGCCGCATCCATAGTTCCTTTATCTACAAACCCCTGTTTTCCTCCCGTAATCCAGAAAAAATTGGGATTTGTGGAAAACAGCACACCATCAAAACCATTTTCAGCCATCCACGTCCGTACTCTGGTCAATTTCTCATTTACTTCATGAGTCATATAATTCTTCCTTTCTCAGCGAAGTTCTCCCTTATAATTGATGCTGTCCAGCATAACTGCTATAAAGATAATAATTCCCCGGACAATCGTATATACATAAGGATTCGCCGCCATCATGGTCAGTCCGTTCGTTATGGTATTAACCAGAACAATGCCGATTACCGCACCGGGAAAAATGCTTCCCTTTCCTCCAAAGAGACTGATGCCCCCCAAAACCGCAGCCGGTATAATATCGAACTCATTGCCCTTTGCGAAATTGCTGGATAGAGCTCCAACCTGCCCCGCTGACAGTACGCCCCCAAATCCGGCCATCGCACCACAGATCACGTAAGCAATGATAGCATTGCGTTCCGTACGGATTCCCAGCTTTCTGGCCGCTTCCTGATTATTCCCCTGGGCAGTCAGCTGCCGTCCATAAACCGTATATTTCAAAAGGTAATGAAACACCACAGTAAAAACCAGCACAATTACCACTACCATGGACACCGGACCTACCCGGATAGAACTGGGCTGAAAACCAGATGCCCGAACCGGCAGAAGTTCCGCTTTCGTTAGTATTAAACCGATTCCGGTAAGCACACTGGTCATAGCCAGGGTCATAATGAAAGGAACCATCTTAAGCTTTACAATAAAGCATCCGTTAATAAGGCCAATTGCTGCTCCCACCAACAGTGCCGTAGAGATTCCGATGATATAGGTCATAATTCCGCCCACCCCATTTGCTGCTGTGAACTTCTGCATCACCAGGGCGGAGGTCACTGCTGACAGGTACATATTTGCACCTGCAGAGATATCAATTCCCCCAAGCATCAATACAAATGCCATTCCACATACGCCAAGCATCAGGGGACTTGACTGCTCCACAATCAGAATCGCATTCTTTATGGTAAAGAAGTTGGGATTGCTAAACGCAAACACCACTACCATCAGGAGGAATATTACATAGACACCATATTCATATAATCGGTTCCAGGATATATGAAGTTTTCTCTGTGTTGTCTCATTCATGCTTTCCACCTCCTGCCAAAGCCATTTCCATAATGCTGTTCTGCTCAAATTCGCTGCGTTCAATTTCCCCTGCCATATGTCCGGCACTCATAACAATAATCCTGTCACAGATTCCCATAAGTTCCTCCATTTCAGAGGATATCATCAATACACAGGACTGCTGTTTGGCCCGTTCCTGGATAATGGTATAAATTTCGTATTTTGCCCCCACATCCACGCCACGGGTAGGTTCATCCAGAATCAGAACCTCCGGCTCATGCATAATCCATTTTCCAAGAACCACTTTCTGCTGATTACCACCGGACAGATTGCAGGCCATCTGGGTCTTTTTATTCTGGACTTTTGTATGCAGTGCCTGAATGGACTCCTTCGCCAATTCTTCTCCTTTCTTTTGATCCACAGCCCCCAGTTTGTTTGCCAGGGAAGGGAGATGTACCAAAAGCAGATTTTCCTCCACAGGCTTGGGCATCAAAAGTCCCTCATCCCGTCTGTCCTCAGTCACAAAAGCAATCCCTGCTTCTATGGCCTGTTTAGGCGTATGATGGGTAAAGGGAGCACCTTTATAAATGATCTCACCCCCACTTATCTTGTCCAATCCGAACAGGGCACGCATCAGTTCAGTTCTTCCCGAACCCATGAGTCCGAACACACCCAGAATCTCCCCCCTGTGCAGAGTAAGGCTTGCATCTTTTACCAAAGGCTCTGACACTATATGCTCACAACGCAGGACCTCCTCACCAATGGTTTTTTCTACCGTCGGATAAACATTATCCAGCTTACGCCCTACCATCAAACTAATTAGCTTGCCTCGATTGGTTTCTTCTGCCGGCATGGTTGCCACCAAAGCTCCGTCCCGCAAGACCGAAATATCATCACATAATTCAAAAACATCCTCAAGGATATGAGAAATATAAATAATCGTAACATTGCGGGCTTTCAGATCCGCAATAATACGGAATAGCTGATCCTTTTCCACTTTTGTAAGAGAAGTGGTTGGCTCATCAAAAATCACGATATCCGCATTGATAATCAGTGCCTTTGCTATTTCTATAGACTGACGAACCCCCATGGAAAGGTTTTCCACCTTTGTCTTCGGGTTTACATCAACCTGAAAATCCTTCAAATATTTTATGGTTTCCTTTTCCATCTGCTTATACTTTACCTGCTTAAAAGTACCTGTGGGCAGATCCTCAATAAACAGATTCTCAGCAACCGTCAGGTTAGAAAACAAATTTAACTCCTGATGTACAAAAGCAATGTGTGCTTTCTGAGCATCCTTAGGCGATTGAGGAATATATGGTCTTCCATCTACCAGCATTTCCCCCTCATCCGCACGAAACACACCGCCAATTACATTCATCAGTGTAGATTTACCTGCACCATTCTCTCCTACCAGACCATGTACCGAACCCTTTCGAATGGAAATGTCAATTCCGTGCAGAACCTCTGTCCCGAAAAAACTCTTTCGGATTCCTTTTAATGTAAGAATATCTGTAGACATCGCATCCCCTCCTTATGCCCGGCTCCGTCCCCTGACACCCAGATTTTTGAATATCAGGTTCAAAACTGCTGCTGCAATTACCAAAGCACCTTTTATTAAATCCACATAAAACCATTCTGTTCCCATCAGATTCAAAATGTTGGAAACCAGAGTCAAAAACAGAACACCATACAAGGTGTTTTTTACTCCACCGAATCCTCCGGCCGGATCAGTCCCGCCAATAACCACACTGCCCACAATGTCAATAAACATGGCGTCCCCCATAGTTGGAACACCGGCCCCATTTTTAGCTGTATACATCACGGAAGCCACACCCGCCAGACCCCCACTTATAACAAACAGCAAAAAAATATTTTTCTTTACCGGCACACCTGAAACCTCTGCTGTTCTGGGATTGATTCCAATTGCATATATTTGTTTTCCAAATACCGTTTTACGGATAAGCCAGTTAAAAATAACAAATATTATAACGGAGATAAGGATAGGAAGCCAAAATACTCCTTTACCTCCTATCGCCCTGAATGCATTCGGTAGTCCTCCAAGGGATACAGCCCCTTCAAACAGAACGCTGCCGAACCACACCGCCAGGCCTGCCCCGATAAGCTGTGTGGACAAAGTCGCTACAAAAGAGGGCATCTTAAGCCTGGAAACCGCCAGACCATTGATTACTCCAAATACAAGTCCAATTCCAACAACTATTAAAATCGTAAGCGGAATAGCTAAAGGAGTTCCAGCCAACCCGGAATTTACCAACAGATGTGCACCCACTACGCTGCCGAGAGAAATAATGGAAGTTGTGGAAAAATCAATTCCTCCATTTAGCACAACATAAGTCAAGCCGGTTGATACCACCAACAAAGGGGCGCAATTTTTCAGATAATTTTTGATATTATATGCGGAAACAAATTTATCTACAAACAGTGCGCCGCATATGAGGAAAACCAGAAAAACAAACAGCATAATATTATCCTGTAAAAATGTTTGAAATTTCTGATCCTGTCTTTTTACTTTTGTTTTCAACATGTTCGACAATCATTTTTCCTTTCTTCTTTTATGGTGGCTGTTATACAACCGACAAACTCTATACCCTTCGTTCAAATACGGGAGTTATGATCCCCTGGAACCATAACCCCCATAGAGCTTTAAATCTTAGAAGCTGTCTTTTACTTCTTCAAAGTTATCGCAGGTAACCAGAAGTCCGGAATCCTTGATGTCACGGCTTGGCAGGCTCTCTCCTTTAATCAGGGAAATAGCGGTGTCCACACAAGTTTCACCCTGGAGAGCTGCAGACTGTGCGGCATCTGCCCAGCAGTATCCATCTGCCATCATTTGCTTCCCTGTCTCATCACCGTCAAAGGAGATACATGCCACATGGTTATCTTCACCGATTGGAGCCCATTTTCCAACCTCGGTCAGAGCTGTCTGAACCGGTTCCCATAAGAAATCGGAAGGAAGAATCATCATGTCAATATCCGAATTAGATGCCAGGCCAGACTGAAGGCCTGCCAACGCAACCTCATGATCCCATTCTGTCGGAACAGAAAGAACAATATCTACAACACCCTCTCCAAACTCATCAACCGCTTTCTGATACCCATCCCGGCGTTCTACCGCATTGCCATCACCAAGGTCCCCAATCAGCATCAGGCATTTGTAACTCTTATTTTCTTCTTTACTCTTCTCAATAAACCACTTCATTTCTTCATAAGCCATCTGATAGTTGTCAGACAATACTTGTGCATCCGGATCTGCTGTTCCTTCTACTACCGGACGATTGTTCATAACAATCGGAATCCCAGCTTCATTGCACTCATCAATTGCCGTTGCAATGGCTGCACCATCATTGGCCATACAGATAATCGCATCTACTTCCTGTGCAATAAAATCCTGAATCTGTGTGTTCTGCACATTGGCATCCGCACTTGCAATAGACTCAACCAGAGTTACATTGCCCAACTCAGCCGCACGATCTTTAATCGCCTGATAATTTGCCATCCAGAACTGTGTATCCAGAGTGTCAATAGCAACACCAATGGTATAATTATCTCCTCCCGCACTCTCTTCCGGAGCAGGAGCATCCGCTTCAGGAGCCTCTGTTTCTGCCGGAGCCGGATCTCCGCCAGTCTCTGCTTCCTTTGAGCCACAGGCTACTACTGATAATGCCATTGCAGACGCAATCACCAATGCAACAATTTTTCTCCACTTTTTCATCTTCTTTTCCCTTTCTTTTGTTTTGGTTTTTTACATTAAATGCTTTTGCACATAACGTCGTTTTTTAGTTTCTGCTGCAAATCAGCCCTGGCAGCATTCTTTCAGATATTTCAGCGAGTCCGTAATATACCGATCCATATCTGCCTCGTCCGCACCATTGCTTAAGTCTCTCCAAACCCGGATATCCCGGCCTACCTCGCCTCCGCTTAAAAGAAAAGGCTCCATCACTACCGCCTTATCGTAGCCAATGTCTCTTAAGGCTTTCCCAATCTCCGGCCAGTTGATGCTGTTGTTCATACCAGGCAGTTTTCGGTTGCACTCCCCCACATGAACATGCCCCAGTAAGGGGCCAGCCTTGCGAATGGCCTCATACATATTGTCTTCTTCAATATTCATGTGATAGGTGTCCAGCAAAATGTTGATGCTCTTGCTGCCTACCCGCTCCACATATTCAATAGCTTCTTCACAGTCCGTCAAAATATAGGTCTCATTCCGATTCAACACCTCCAGGGGGCACTCGATGCCGAGTTCTTCCGCTACTGCTCCGATTTCTTTCAGGCATGCGATACTTCTCTCCCATGCCGCCTCCTTATCTGCAACCGTATAGGAAAAGTCCACCGGCCAGTAGGAATAAATGGCTCCTACCAGGCTTTTTGATCCCAATTTAGCCATTTTGTATAGAATATCCTTAAAATACTCCACTCCCTGTTTCCGTATTGCTTTGTCCGGAGAGGACAGGTCATACTTTTTTGCCGGACCGCTGTTGGTGGTAAATGTAATGCCTCTTTTTGATCCTTCTGCTTTCAGATTGTCGATTTCTTCATCTGACATGTGATACAAGTGGTCTGCTCCAATCTCCAGAACATCAAATCCGATATCCGCAACCTTATTTACCATCTTGAGGTAATTGCATTTCCATTCAATACCCCAGTAGGCATACCCTGTTCCAAATTTCATCGTATCCTTTTTACCTCCGTTTTGTTTTGTGCTCGTGCTCGTTTATGAAGTCATCATAACACCCTAATTTATATTTTGCAATATGCACTATTTACCAATAAATTCTAACAATTTTTGTAGATATTTCACAATCAAAAGCATTTTCCTATTTTTGGAATGAGCACGAGCACGTTTTTCTGTACAAATCCCACGAAAATCGCAAATTTCAAACTGGCAAAATATGGGCATTCTGCTCAAACTGTTCGAAAACAAGTTTTTTTCCTAGACAGGTGTATTTTTTTCTGATATCCTTTGACTATGTAAAATTAAATTTTTACAAATCTAACAAATAGAAGCATACGAAATCAGACGGGGTGAAACATGGGAGTTACGATTAAACAGATTGCCGAATTGGCTAATGTTTCTCGGGGAACCGTTGATAAGGTACTCAACAACCGTCCCGGTGTAAAAGAAGAAACAAAGCTAAAAATTCTGCAGATTGCAAAGGAATTGCATTATCAGCCAAACTTTCTTGGTAAAGCTCTTGTCCAAAGCAAAGAGCCTACAAAACTTGGGATTATTCTTACACCGGATTACAATCCCTATATTCAGGATATGTTGAAAGGTATTCGTCAGGCAAAAGAGGAATTTGCTCCTTTTAACCTGGAGATTTCCATAAAGATGTTAACTACATTGGAACCCGCAGAACTGGTCAACCTTCTGACCGATATGAGCATGGATGGGTATGACGGAATCGCTGTATTCCCTATTGATGATACCCAGGTGAAAAATAAAATTAATCAATTAAGTGATCAGGGCGTAATTATTGTCACTTTTAACTCAAAAATCGAGGGAATTAAGCAATTGTGTTTTCTGGGACAGGATCACACAAAGGGTGGTGCTACTGCCGCCAGTTTATTAGGACGCATCCTGCCTGGCGGTGGTGATATAGGGGTAATTATCAGTTCTTATCATCTTTCCTGCCATCAGTGCCGCCTTAACGGGTTTCGGGACAAGCTTGCACAAAAGTTTCCGGATTTGCACATTGTGGAAATTCAGGAAAATCAGGATCACAAAGAAGACGCTTTCAAGATCACCTTAGAATATTGCAATAAATATCCCAATCTAAAAGGCCTTTATATCACAGGCGGCGGTGTCAATGGTGTGGGTAATGCCTTGGAAATTGCCGGAAAGTCGGGAAAGCTCAAGGTTGTCTGTCACGATCTGGTTCCCGAGACCATTCCTCTTCTTCAGAATGGCGTAGTAGACTTTGCACTTGATCAGAATGCCAAGCACCAGGGCTACCAACTGGTTAAAATTTTATTCGATTACATTATCAAACGTCAGAAGCCAGCTTCTGACTACATTCAGATCCCCATTACAATCGTTATGGAAGATACGATTGATTGCTTTGAATAATATAAAATCATTCAGCAAGAGCCTGCGGAAACTCCGCAGGCTCTTGCCCTCTTACATCCTATTCAATTAGCGAATCGTCTTGTACAGCGGACCATAGGCCTTGCAGGCTCTGTAGTCCTGTCCCTCTTTATCCATACCGAATGCATTCCATGCTGCCGGACGGAAGATCTTCTCCTCCGGTACATTGTGCATGCAAATGGGGATTCTAAGCATAGAGCAGAAAGTAATCAGGTCTGCACCGATGTGGCCATAACTGATGGCACCATGGTTTGCACCCCAGTTGTTCATCACATCATAAGCAGTCTTGAATGCACCTTCTCCTGTACATCTGGGAGCGAACCAAGTGCAGGGCCATGTATAGTCGGTTCTCTTCCAGAGCTTATCGGTAACTTCCTCGGGAAGCTTCACGGTCCAGCCTTCTGCAATCTGCAGAACCGGTCCTAAGCCCTTAACCAGATTCAAACGAATCATGGTAGCCGGCATCTCAGCGTTCGTTACAAAACGGGAAGAATATCCGCCGCCCCGGAAGTATCCGTGATCTGCTGCATTCCAGGTGGTAGCTTTCAGGATAGCCTCCTGATCTGCCTCCGTTACATTCCACCACTCTTTCATAACAGGATTGCCATTCTCGTCCTTTGCCTCTCCACAAGCATCCAGGCAGGCAGCACCGGAATTGATCAGGTGGATAAATCCATCCGCATCCTTGGCCTTTCCTTCAATCTCATATCCGGTTGTTCTCTTCACCGCATCGCCGCTCCAGTAGGTACGAACATCCGCAAAAATCTGTGCACGGTTGGTCAGAAGCTTCATAAACAGCATTCCCAGACCGTTCAGAGTGTCATTCTCTGTCGCCAGAACGTAGGGCTCTCTTGCACCATTCCAGTCAAAGGAGGTATTGAGCATCGCCTCCGGGAAGTCACAGTTGGGATAAAAGTCTGTCCACTGTCTCTGCCCCTGGAATCCGGCCGCAATGGCATTGTGTCCGATAGCTTCCTCGGAGAACTTCGGATCCAGCTTATCACTTCCACTCATGAGATCCTTGATAATTACCATCATCTTTACGACAAATTCCCAATCGGCATCTTTCTGCTCTCTGGTCTTCTGAACCTCTTCCGGATTCTTGTCAAAGCCCTCAATGCACTTCTCCTTCGTCCACTTCAGAGCTTTCTGGAACTCTTCCTCATCATAGATGCCCTCGGTCATCCGGCGGATAATCTCTACCTCATCCACAGACTCAACTCTCATGCCCAGGTATTCCTCAATAAAGGCCGGGTCAATGATGGAACCGCCGATTCCCATACAGATGGAACCGATCTGCAGGTAGGACTTGCCTCTCATAGTCGCCGCTGCAACCGCCGCACGGCCAAACCGAAGCAGCTTTTCTTTTACATCCTCCGGAATATTGGGGTCATCTGCATCCTGTACGTCATGTCCGTAAATGCCAAATGCAGGCAGGCCTTTTTGTGCGTGAGTTGCCAATACGGATGCCAGATATACGGCTCCCGGTCTCTCTGTTGCATTTAATCCCCATACGCCCTTGATTGTCATGGGATCCATATCCATGGTCTCGGAACCGTAGCACCAGCAGGGAGTTACGGTCAGGGTGATATCTACGCCCTCTTTCTTAAACTGAGCAGCACATGCAGCAGACTCGCCTGCACGTCCAATCGTTGTATTGGAGACAACAACCTTTACCGGCTCGCCGTTGCTGTAACGCAGATTCTCCTCAAACAGCTTTGCCGCTGCTTTCGCCATGCCCATGGTCTGCTCTTCCAGAGATCCTCTTACATCCAGATAACCTCTGCGGCCATCGATGGTCGGACGGATGCCAATAACCGGATATTCACCCACTAATCTGTTCTTTGCCACTTTACATACCCTCCATACTTTTTATTATTTTTGAAAACCAAAGCTTCGCCCGCTCCGCTTTCAGGTGTTTCCATTATATAATATTTTTCAGAAAATTGCACGCAAATTTCGATTCATATCTGGACATTTTTTGTACTAATTGATATACTTTCTCTATAAATACTAATTTCTTTTATGAATTTCGTCAACTCAAAGGGAGACAGCTGGAGAATGAAAGCTTTTCACGAGGTACGCACCTACGATTCCGATTTTATGGTCTGGCATTCCAACTATGAAAACATCGGTTTTCTTGCCCATTGGCACAAGGAAATTGAATTTATTTATGTGCGCTCCGGTTCCTGCCGACTCAGTATTACGGATGTCAATTTCACGGCCCACGCAGGAGATCTGGTTGTCTGCGAAAGCGGACAGATCCATTACAGTGATTCCCACAATATGGACAATTCTTTGGATTTTATTATATTTGATACCTCTATTTTGGGAGGTCTTTTTGAGAACCCTCATTTTGTTCATCCGCTGGTTACAAAGGAAGATTTGGAAAGTTATGGTCTCTCCCATCAACTAACCGTTCTCATAGATACGGTATCAAAAGAGCTTGAGCTAAAAGAGCCTTATTATCAGGAGGTTGTGATCTCTTCTTTACAGACTTTCTGGTTTCTTTTAAAGCGCTTTCATCCAAGGGCAGAAGCAAATACCACACCTGATAACCGCAGAACCCGTATGCTGGCAGATTTTCAGGCACTTCTTTCTTATATGGATGATCATTATGCAGACAATATCTCCCTGGAGTATGCGGCGGAAACCATGAATTTCAGTACCGGATATTTCTCCAAAATATTCAAAAAGCTTATGGGAATTAATTTTGTCACCTATCTGAATCTGATGCGTGTGGAGCATGCGGCTCATGAACTTCGCAATACGGAACAGAAGTTTACGGAAATCGCACTCAACTGCGGCTTTAATAATGTCCGGACCTTTAACCGGGTCTTCAAGGAGATTACCGGATGCACGCCCTCGGAATTTCTGTCGATTCCGGATCCGGAGATCTATAAACGCACTTATTACAACAGGCGCTCAGAAGAGCAGGAATTTGTAAGGCATGATTCCCTCACATTGGTAAAGAATTTTTAGCTAGTTAAATATCCCGAACCTATTGGTTCGCCATATTGTTCGGGAAACAAATTACATAAGGAGGTTTTTCATGGCAGATAAACCCATATTGTATCGGAAACGTTTGATTCCCAACGAATGTATCCGCCTGGATCGGGATGAGATCCTGTTACGCAATGAACATCTGCTGGTCACTCGTTGGCATACCATTCGTCCGAAAAAAGAATTGGATCACGGCATTTCCTGCTTTCTTTTGGATAAGGGATGGAAAATCAGCCGGTTCCTTACCCGAAAAGATGAGCTGATTTGCTGGTACTGTGATATCATTGACTGGACTCATGACACGGATACGGATACCTATATTTTTACCGACCTTTTGGCAGATGTGCTTATCTATCCCTCCGGCCAGATTCGTGTGGTAGATCTGGATGAGATAGCTGACGCCATGGAACAGGAATTGCTGAGCAAGTCCCAACTCTGTCTCTGTATGCGCCGCCTGGATGCTCTGCTTGGAGAAATCTATGCCAGCACACTGCTACCCCCTCTGGAATCCTATTGGCTCCTGTAGCATCATTGCAAAGAAAAAAGGGATGTCGGAAAATGGCTGCTGGCTCATTTCCCGACATCCTCTTTTTCCGCTTTTTATACTTCCAACTGAATGTTTCGCCCTGTGGCCTTATATTCTATCAGTTCCACCCCTGCCGCACGAAACATCCGCTTAGAGGCAAGAACTGCAGCCGTTCCTGCATATTTGTCATCGCCGTAAACAACCGTTTTAATTCCCGCCTGAATGATTGCCTTGGCACACTCATTACAGGGAAATAATGTCACATAGATTTTGGCCCCTTCCAGGCTCCCTCCACGATAGTTCAAAATAGCATTCAGTTCACCATGGGTAACAAAGGGATATTTTGTTTCGTTTTCCTCCCCCGTCCTCTCCCATGGAAATTCATCGTCATCACAGCCATTTGGAAAACCATTGTAGCCCATGGACAAAATCTTATTATTCGGACTCACAATACAGGCTCCCACCTGTGTGCTGGGATCCTTTGATCGCATGCCAGAGAGGGCTGCAACACCCATAAAATACTCATCCCAGCTAATATAGTCGTTTCTCTTACCTCCCATATGCGTTTCTCCTATTTTGTTCCAAAGATGCGGTCTCCCGCATCCCCCAGGCCCGGAACAATGTAACCATGCTCATTCAAATGTTCATCCAAAGCTCCCACATAGATATCTACATCCGGATGGGACTCCTGCATCCGCTTAATGCCCTCGGGAGCTGCAATGATACACATAAAGCGAATGTTCCGCACTCCCCGATCTTTCAGCATCTGAATAGCCGCCACAGAAGAGCCTCCCGTAGCCAGCATGGGATCTACCACAAACACATCGCGTTCGCTGCAGTCCGCCGGAACCTTACAGTAATACTCTACCGGCTCCAAAGTCTCTTCATTTCGATACAAACCTATATGCCCTACCTTAGCAGAGGGGATCATAGCAAGCATTCCCTCTACCATTCCAAGTCCCGCTCTCAAAATAGGTATCACTGCCATCTTCTTTCCTGACAGTTCCTTTACCGTAGTCTTACAGATAGGTGTCTCAATCTCCACATCTTTCAGCTTCAAATCCTTGGTCGCCTCATAGGTAATCAGACTGGCAATCTCACTGATCATTGCCCGGAAATCTCTGGAACCCGTGTCCACCCGCCGAATCACGCCTATCTTATGCTGAATTAATGGATGCGTCATAACCACTACCTTTGACATTCTCTTTTGTCCCCCTAGTCTTCATCAATTCCTTTAACTCTGTTAACATGTCTCTGTGCATTGGAAAATTCTGTATTCAAAAAGGTATCTACAATCTTTACCGCCAGTCCCGGACCCACCACGCGGCCACCCATAGCAAGGATGTTAGCATCGTTATGCTGTCTTGTGGCCTCCGCACTAAAGCAATCACTGCAAAGAGCTGCACGAATTCCCTTAAACCGGTTGGCTGCAATAGAAATTCCAATACCAGTTCCGCAGATTAGAATTCCTTTCTCACACTCTTCGGCAAGAATTGATTTTGCTACTTTCTTCGCATATACCGGATAATCTACAGCCTCAGTACTGTCACATCCAAAATTCTTATATTCCAGCCCTCTCTCATCCAGATAGGCGATTACTTCCTGCATCAGTTCATAACCGCCGTGATCACACCCTAACGCTATCATGATTTTGCTACCTCCATACTCATTTATTTTCCTAATTATATCATTTTTTTATGGAATAGCAAATGCTTTATTCCTATTGATTTAAATACCTCATAATCCCCATATGTATCGCCCATACCAGCTGTTCCTGATAGCTCTCATCTTTCAACTTCCCGTTTTCTTCCCAGTTGCTCAAAAAACCGCACTCCACAATTACTACCGGTGCCTCCGTCTTCTTCAAAAGATAATAGGTATCATTGGCTTTTGCCTGCCTGTGATTTTCCGGATCCACAAAGCGAATCAATTCTTGCTGAATCACTTCTGCCAGGCTCTGACTTTCCTTTGAGGTTTCATAATAAAAAACCTGTGCTCCATGAATCGGTTCCTCATGATAACTATTCTGATGTATGCTGACAACACAGGCCGGCAATTCTTTATTAATAAGTTCACAACGCCGTTTCATATCCTGTGCTTTTTTATTGGAAGCATTCTCATCGTATAGTCCCCGGTCCTCCTCACGGGTCATAATTACCTCTATATCCTGCTGCTCCAAAAGTTCTTTCAACTTTTTTGCAATCTCCAGGTTCAGATCCTTTTCCTGAGTTCCGTCCACACTAATCTTTCCCGGATCATTCCCCCCGTGTCCTGCGTCCAGAATAACCAGCCGGGTATCTGTTCTCTTTGCATTTCCCTTTGCCTGCTCCCAAAAGCTTCCCCTTGCAAAATAACAGGCACTTGCCAGAACCAGAACCGCCATTCCAATCCCCACCACACGGCTTTTACTTATAAGCCTTTCCTTTAATCTCCGTAAAATTTCCATCAAAAAACCGCCATATATCTGTTTCTAAAATATATGGCGGTTTCTTTTATTCCATGTCTCAATTCACATATCTCAATATAACGTCCCAGACATCCTGCCGTTCCAGTCCCAGCTTCCAGGCTGCAATACCTGCCAAATTATATTCACGAATTAATGCTGCTTTCAGTTCAATGGACTCCTCATCCTCCAGCCAAATCTTGTAGGTGTTGCCGTCCGCTTCATATTCTGCATAATACTGTCCGCATTCATCACTCCATGTCTTCTCAGCACCATGCTCTGATACCACCCGTTCTGCTGCATCCATACCATAGGATTTGCTGGACAGCACATAAGGAATATACTCCTCTGTGTCAGATTCCTCCGCCAGCTCTTCATCCGTCTTCGGACGTTCCTCCCAAAGTCTGGTATAGAAAGGCACCGCATTAATCACTTTCTCGGGGGGAACTTCCTCCAGCGTGTTCTCAATCCCTTCCCGAACCCATTCAATGCTTGCCACGGATCCTGCCTCCGGAGAGGTTGCGTAATGCTCATCATATCCCATTATAATCACATAATCGGCCACAATTCCCTGTTCTCTGCGATCATAGAACATATTGTGATCCGCAGGCACATAGTTATCCACCGAAAGAACAATTCCATTCAATCGGCACATGATGGACAGCTCCCGAATAAACTCAAGATAAGCCTTTGCCGATTCTCCATTAATAAATTCAAAGTCAATATTCAGTCCATCCAGATCGAATTCAATGGCTTTGGCAATTAAATTATTTACCAGTCTCTGTCTTGATGAGGTTCTTGACAGAATCTCATAGTCCAGGATGGTATCCTTATATTCAATATCATTCACCAGTGCCCACACCTCGATACCATTCTGATGGCAGTAATTTACATAGGTCTGGCTTGCAAGAGACTGAATATTTCCCTCATTATCATTGAGGAAAAACCAGGTGGGGGAAATTGTAGTCAAACCTTTAGTCTTGGCTATAGCTTCCAGCACCGTATTATTTGCATCCACATTGGTCACCTGATGCCATGCCAGGTTAATGGTGTAATCTTTTGTAAGATTGGCATATTCCGGTTCCTGATAATTGGGCTTTCTCGTCTCCCGCCCCTCACTTCCCAAATACTTGTCACGAATATAGCCGATAAAACCATTCTTTGTGCGAACCCTGGTCCAGCCTTCTATTCCCTCTTCCTTAGGCAGTACATAAAGCACATCCTCTTTTACCACATCTGTCAAAATGGGGCTTTTAATATCGGGCTCGAAGCGTACATGAGCATCCTTTTTCACAGTTATTGTGTCTGCATCAACAAACTCCTTTAAAATATGCACCCGATTTACTTCATCCGTCATTACCTCAAATTCCATGGCTGTGTATTTCTGAATATACTTAAGAGCCACATAAGCCGTATCTCCATCCACCTTTACCGGTGCATAACTTTCCGTATATTTCGTCTTTGCCACCGAATAGTCGTTGCTTCCCACCTCTGCAGTAATAAGTTCCGTAGGCGTAGTATATAAAAGCAGGTTCTCCTTTGCGTCCCAGTAAAATCTGGGATTCAGGTATTCATACAGAACGTCCGTGCTTACATATGCCTCGCCATCAATAATTCTGGCCCGTATCTCTGTAAGCTCGTCCTCCATAATAACTGCCGCTTCATCTCCCTGTTCCAAATTAAAATATGTGTATAAATCCATCCGTTCATCCGTAGGACTATATTTTTTCACCAGATAATTAATTCCCATAATCAAGAGAATAATGATAATCAGAAACACTGCCATCAGCACCGGTATCAGTTGTCTTCTGTCAACAGAACTTCTGCTCCTGCTTCTCCTTCTTTTCCTTCTTTTTTTGGTTGCCATGTCAAACTCCTCCTATTCCAGTTCCATAATAGCAGAATTTTTTCGACACGTCATCCCCATTTCTCGACATTTTTCAATTTAAGAAAATATTAAGGTAACCGTTCGGACAGTCAGCAGCCTCATCGGGGACCTCTCCATAGTTTTACACCCGTATCAGAGGGGTCCGATCCGTATGTGTAAATGTCCCCGGTGTCGCTGCTTTCTCCAAAAGGAGATCGTGATAGATTTTCAGGAGAAGACTGACTGCTTATTTGAATTTTATTTTACAATCGTGGAATGTATCACCGAAATGGTGTGTCTGAACTCAATGCCCGGCTTACCACAGGCCTTATGTAATAGAAATTCGTCTGCCTCCTTTCCGCAGGCAGCTCTCCTATGTATATTTTATTCGGATTTTCCCTAAAAATGCATGGGTTCCAAAAAATTTAGAAATTTTTAATAAAAAAATTGGCATTTTTGGCATATTGACTTCTGTTTAAATATTGTATATACTTTCAAAAATGTATATAATAGTTATAAGTAATTTGATTACAGATTTGGATGTGGTGATTATGAAGATAGAAAAATTAAATGACAACCAGATACGCTGCACGTTAACCAAGGATGATCTGGCCACCCGCCAGATCAAGCTCAGCGAGTTGGCCTATGGTACGGAGAAAACAAAGGAGTTGTTTCGTGATATGATGCAGCAGGCATCTGTTGATTTTGGATTTGAAGCAGATAACATTCCTTTGATGATTGAGGCAATCCCCCTTCCCAACGAGTGTATTGTTCTGATTATTACGAAAGTGGAAGATCCGGAAGAATTAGATACCCGCTTCTCCAAGTTTGCCCCGGGATCGGATAGCCATTTCGAAGAATTCTCCGAGCTTGGAAGCACACTTCCAGAAGGTGCTGATAATGTATTGGATATATTCCGCAAACTTATCGAGCGTCATCTAAAGGAAAGTTCTAAAGAGGAAAAGGAAGAGAAAGCGATCGCTTTAGCCCATGAGTTAGATTTGACCCGCTTATATTTCTTTCCAAGCCTGGATACAGTGATTTCCGTTGCCCATATACTTGAGGGCTGTTATAGCGGTCACAATACTTTGTTTCGGCTTAAAAGAGACGGAAGCTACTGTCTGGTGACCCGGAAGAGCAATCATACCCCAGAGGAATTTAACAAGATTTCCAATATTCTTTCCGAGTATGGAACCAATGAAAAGTATGCTTCGGCCAGCGAGGCTTATCTGGAGGAACATGAAGAACTTATGATCAGAGATGAGGCACTTCAGAAGCTGGCACTTTTATAATAATTAAAGCCAAAAATCAGGCCAGGACATTTCCTTACACAAGCGGAACATGTCCTGGCCTGATTCTTGTCGTTTATTCTGCTTCCAGAAATGCGTTCAGCCGTGCTGTCAATACATCCGGATCCATTCCATGAACCAAAGCAGCCTCCTCCAATGATTCAAATTGATGAGACGGACAGCCTACGCAGTGCATTCCTTCACGCATCAGGATTCCCGCCATATTCTCATCTACCTGAAGGATCTGTCCCATCAGCATGTCTTTGGTGATCTTTGCCATCTGAAGCTTCCTCCTTTTATCTGTATTCCCAGTATAACATATAGTTACTGCAAGCAAGCTATACTAGTATCTGCATAACCGCAAAATTTATTATAGTGGAATTCCTATTGTTTTGCAAGGATCTTTATAATTTTCCACTTGTATAATTGTGTACTTTATATTAAAATACACGTAAGGTCCCAAAGGGATCAAACGAGAGAATATAAGGAGGAGCGGTATTATGGCATATGTAATCAATGACGATTGTGCAAACTGTGGTTCCTGTGCAGCTGTATGTCCTGCAGAGGCTATCAGCGAGGGCGATGGCAAGTACGTTATCGATGCTGATGCTTGCCTGGATTGTGGAACCTGCGAAGCAGAATGTCCCACCGGTGCTATCAGTGCGGAATAATTTTGTGAATTGAAGAGGGACAGACCTATACGGTCTGTCCTTTTCTTTGTCCGAAAAAACTCCTCCTCTTCTTCTCTTCTTTCTTAAACAAAGCTCGTTCTTTTCTGGCTTTCTGTGAATTGCGGATCGCCTCGTCCAGACGCTTAAACCGTTCATCCTCCCGTTCTTCTTTCATCCGGAGAAGATAATCCATCTCCTTAATCACATGGCCGCTAACCTGGGTGCTTATCTCCTGCCCCATCTTTTCTGTATGGTCCTCCAAAGCCTCGGAAATCAGTCGGCTCATAATGCACTGAAACTGCTGCATCTTTTCCTCCTGGGCTACAGCCTGTCCATCTACAGGCGTCGGAAGCTTGTCCACCTTGGCCAGCAAATGGGCAACCTGGGTCTCTCCCTGCTCTAATTCCGGAATCAGCATCTTAATTGCCTTTAACTGAACCCCTTGATCTTTCAGTTCACGAATTCGTTGAAATAGCTGAATATTTTCTTCTGTATAATAGCGATGCCCCATTTCGTTGCGTCCAATAGGCAAATCAAGCTCTTCCTCCCAATATCGGAGTACATGGGCTTCCACATCCACCAGCCTGGCGGCGTCAGAAATCATATATCGCACTTCGCTCATACTCATTCCTCCAACTCTATGTAAATTTTTTCCATATTCTACATTATAACAGTTTTAGACAGAATTGCAAGAAAAATTTCCAAAAAATGGAATAATCCAAGACTTGTCATACAACAGGCCTTGGATTAAAGTTTTTAAATGCCGTGAATTCCGGCATCCATAAAAGATTGATGGTTCCAATTGGACCATTTCTCTGTTTCGCCACAATCACTTCTGCCAGATTCTTCATCTCAGAGTCTTTATTATAATAAGCATCTCGATATAAAAACATTACCATATCCGCATCTTGTTCAATGGCTCCGGAATCTCGAAGATCTGAAAGCATAGGTCTGTGATCCGGTCGCTGCTCCACAGCACGGCTAAGCTGGGACAGTGCTACTACCGGCACATTCAGTTCCCTTGCCAGACTTTTTAATCCCCGGGAAATATCGGAAACCTCCTGCTGACGAGATTCGGATGCCCGGCCACCTCCTGTCATTAGCTGCAAATAGTCAATCATGACAATTCCCAAATGATGTTCCAGCTTATATTTTCTACATTTGCTCCGAAGTTCTGCCAAAGAAATGCCTGGTGTATCATCAATAATAAGATTCGAGCGAGCCACACCCTCTGCTCCCTCCACCAGCCGTTCCCAGTCATTGTCTGTCAGATTGCCGTTCCGCAGCTTCTGAGCATCCACTCCGGATTCCATAGACAGCAAGCGATTTACCAGTTGCTCCTTGGACATCTCCAGGCTGAAAATAGCAACTGTCTCATTGCTGTGAAATGCCATATACTGAGCAATATTCAATACAAAGGCAGTCTTTCCCATAGAGGGGCGGGCTGCTATCAGGATTAGGTCCGAGGGCTGGAAACCGGATGTCTGGTAATCCAGATCCTTAAAACCCGTGGCAATTCCGGTTACATTTCCCCTGGTACGGGAAGCCATCTCAATCTTTTGAATGGCATTCAGCACCACCTGCTTAATAGGTACAAATTCTCCTGTATTTCGCTTCTGGACCAGTTCGAACACTTTTTTCTCTGTCTGCTCCAAAACTTCCTCTAAAGATTCCACCCCACCATAACACAGATTGCTAATCTCATCATTTATCCGAATCAGTTTACGCAAAGTAGACTTCTCCGCCACAATCTTTGCATAGTACTTCACATTGGTGGAACTGGGAAGACTCTCCAGTATCTCCCGTACAAACTCCATGCCACTGATTTCTTCCGGAACTTCCTTGGCACGCAGGCGGTTCTGGAGGATAACCAGATCTACCGGTTCATTCTGGTTGAACAATTCTACCATTGCTTCAAAAACAATGCCATACTGTCTCTGATAAAAATCCTCCCCCGTAATGATTTCTGAGGCAATCAGAATGGCTTCCCGGTCCATTATCATAGAGCCGATTACCGATTGTTCCGCCTCCTGACTATGGGGCATAATTCGTTTGATAATCGCTTCTTCCATCTCACGCTTCTCTTACATTTACTTTAAGCTGTGCAGTCACCTTAGGATGCAGCTTAATGGGTACCATCTGTGTTCCAATCGTCTTAATGGGGCTTGGAAGCTGCATCTTTTTCTTGTCCAGTTCCACTCCCAGCTGGTCAAAAGCCGCCTGGGCAATTTCCTTTGAGGAAACCGATCCAAATATCTTTCCGCCCTCACCGGCTTTTATGCTTACATTGACCTCCATCTTGGAGATTCTCTCTCCAAACGCAACGG
The DNA here is from genome assembly GCA_948330435.1 of uncultured Lachnoclostridium sp. Taxonomy (GTDB): domain Bacteria; phylum Bacillota; class Clostridia; order Lachnospirales; family Lachnospiraceae; genus Laedolimicola. Next base: position 125,669 of record CAOJBY010000009.1, read on the forward strand.
CCTCCTCATACATTTCCTTAGCCACTTTCTCCTCATTGGCCTTTTTCAGCTTCAGATCATTCATGTTCTTAGGTGTTGCCTCCACACCCAGCTTCTTAGCTAAAATAAAGTTCCGGGCATAGCCGTCATTTACATTCACCAGCTGCCCCTTTTTTCCCAAGGATTTTACATCCTCTATTAAAATCACTTTCATTCGAATTCTCCTTCCTCCTGCATCTTTTCAATCGTATGCTTTACGATTTCCATAGCTTCTTCTACTTCGCACCCCAATTGGGCACCAGCCATGTTCATATGTCCGCCGCCGCCCATACGCTCCATAAGAATCTGTACATTTACTTCATCAATGGAACGGGCACTCACATAAGTCTTATCCTGGTAATAGGTTAAAACAATAGATGCCCTTACTCCTACAATATTCAACAGTTCATCTGCCGCCTGGGCTCCTACAATGGTGGGACTCTCAATGTTCTCCGTAGGACAGATAGAGATAGCAAATCCATGGTAAACCTCCGCATGCCGAACCGCTTCTGCCCTCGCCTTATATTCTACCATCTCATTTCGGAACAATTTACGAACCCGTGTGACATCTGCACCGCAACGCCGCAGGAATGCTGCCGCCTCAAAGGTCCTGACTCCTGTTCTTCGCATAAAATTGTCCGTGTCCAAAACGATTCCCGCATAGAGACAATCCGCCTCTGTGGTCTTAATCTTCAGTCCCTCATCAAAATATTGAAGAATTTCTGCCACCATTTCACAGGCAGAAGACGCATACGGTTCAATGTAGGACAACACAGCATTTTCAATCTGTTCGTTTGTCTGACGATGGTGATCCAGCACCACAATTGTTGATGTTCGATTGAGCAGACCGCTGCACTCTGTATAGTTTGGCCTGTTTGTATCAACTACTACCAGAACCGTATTTCGATCTATAATCTCCAGTGCCCGCTCGCTTGTCAAAAACATATCCGTCTCATAGGCTGGATTATCATTAAAGCTTTCTCTTAAGGGCCGTACCGAATTGGTAATATCGTTAATAACAATATAAGCCCGTTTGCCCAACACTTTAGCGGCCCGATAAATCCCGATGGCCGCTCCGAAAGCATCCATATCTGCCATCTTGTGTCCCATGACCATCACCTTGTCACGACTCTCAATAAATTCTCGAAGAGCATGGGCCTTTACTCTGGCTTTCACGCGGGTTGCTTTCTCCACCTGCTGAGTCTTTCCCCCAAAATAGGTAATACTCTCTCCCTCCTTAGTAACCACCTGATCCCCGCCCCTGGCCAGGGCCAAATCAATGGCTATTCGGGCATAATCATAATTTTCCGCAAAGCTGGACCCACTTAATCCCCATCCAATACTTAAGGTAACTGCCATTTCATTGCCTATATTTACAGTCTTAACATCCTGCAACAATTCAAACTTGTTTTCCCGCATAACGGGCAGATGCTTTTCCTGAACAGCAACAAAATACTTATCTTTCTCCATTTTTTTCACGATACCGCCAAAGGCTCCGATATACTTGTTAATCTTCCGATCTACCAGTGCCACCAAAAGAGAACGACGTACCTCTTCTACTGTATCCAGGGCTTCCTCGTAGTTATCCAGGTAAATAAGCCCCGCCACCAGACGTTCCTCCTTATTCATGCGGATATATTTATTAATCTCCGTTTCGTCAAACATATAGATAGCAATCAGGTATCCCGTATCATCCTCCATATCAAGGAGATTATTTTTTTCCATCACATGTTCCATGTATACCCGGCGAATATCCACTCGAAAATCTTTTTCTTCAAAGGAAATGCGAACCGTCCTGCTGTCTTCTCCGTCTTGTAATAACTGATCTTTAGAAAACTCCGGAAAGAACCAGGAAATGGACTTACGAAGAGCTTTCTTCGTCTTTTTGCTCGCCTCAAAAAAAGCCGTATTTCCCCATAAAACCCTTCCTTCTTCGTCCAGCAGTGCATAAGGAAGTGCCAAATCTTTCAAAAGCTTTCTCTGAACCTGTCCGTATTGAGTGGCAAAAGAAATTAACTCACTGTAGATCTGCGTTCTGCTTCTCAGATACAGGATCGTAACAATAAGCATATACACCACCAGGAATGCGGTCATTAAAACTCCCGCTTTCATGGAAATCGGATAGATACAGATATTCATGACCAGCAATAATGTGCTCAATATAAACGGCCATTGTGCATAACCTTTTAGCTGACCCTTTAAACGAACCTTTTCTTTCATCCTCTTATCTCCGTGATTCAATACTGATTGTGGCAAAACATGAAGCGTTACAGCCTATATGCCGCCAGTGTATTTTTTATTATATCACAAAACTTTCACATTTTCCATAAAAATTCCCAGTACTTATCGTCCTCCGAAGTGTTCAAAAAGCCGCCGGCTTTCGCCGACGGCCTTAAAGTTTAGTCCATTACATAGGGCATGAGAGAAATATGACGTGCTCTCTTGATTGCCACCGTAAGAGCTCTCTGATGCTTTGCACAGTTGCCTGTGATTCTTCTGGGAAGAATTTTCCCTCTCTCAGACACATATCTCTTTAACTTATTCACATCTTTGTAATTGATCTCATTATTCTCTTTTCCGCAGAATACGCAGACTTTCTTTCTTCTGCGTCCCATGCCTCTTCTTCTCATGGGAGCATCGCCTCTATCGGATTTTGTGTAAGCCATGGCTGTTACCTCCTTATATAATCTCTCTTTTCATTCCACGATTGTTAGTTGAATGGCAACTCCTCATCAATACCGTCCGGAATATTCATAAAACCATCGCCTGCTGCCGCCGAAGGCTCCGGCATGCTCTGCTGGAAAGGATTCTGCTGCTGGTAGCCGCCGCTGTGCTCGCCTGCTGCCGCCTTACTTTCCGCAAACTCCTGCTCCTCTACCACCACATCCGTTGTGTAGACCTTCTGTCCGTCACGGTTGGTATAGCTTCCTGTCTGTATACGACCGGTAATTGCAATCTTAGTTCCCTGACGCAGATACTTCTCTGCAAACTCCGCCTGTCTTCCAAAGGACACACAGCCGATAAAATCAGCAGTCTGATCTCCGTCTCTTCTAAATCTGCGATCTACGGCCAATGTATATCTTGCCACCGCCGTGGCATTCTCACCCTGTGAGTAGCGCACATCCGGATCACGTGTCAAACGTCCCATTAAAATCACTTTATTCATACTAACAATCCTCTACTTTCCGGTTAAAACCTCAGTCTATGCGTCTTTGCGAACACACAGATAGCGGACAACATTCTCCATGATACGGACATGTCTTTCCACTTCAGCCGGGCAGGTTGTATCTGCTTCAAACTGAATAAAGTAGTAGTATGCCTCTCTCATGTGCTGAATCTCGTAAGCAAGTCTCTTCTTGCCCCAATCCTCAACCTCAGTAACAGTTCCACCGTAACGGGCAATGTACTCTTTTGCTTTCTCTACAGTGGCTGTTCTTACGTCATCTTCTACCTTTGCATTCACAACCAATGCTAATTCATACTTGTTCATGCTTTACCTCCTTTTGGTCTCTGGCTTCCTCTCTTCTATGGAGGAAACAAGGAAATGAATAATCTATCACGAAATCAAACTATAACATATTTTAGCGGGGAATTCAAGTGCTTTTCCAAAAAACACCGTAGCAAGTTACTGTCAAGTAATCATTGGCAACTCTTTTCATACAGATTTTTGATGCCGCAC
>CAOJBY010000010.1 GCA_948330435.1 uncultured Lachnoclostridium sp.
CTTGCCGGATAAACTCGGCTTGGCTCATTTTGCAGAGGGTGACACGCTCGGAAAGCCCGGTGTATTCTTCCTTGGTCAAGCGTATTTTGATTACCCGGTGACGGTGTGGTGTGGTGTATCTTTTCATGGCTTTCAACTTCTTTCTTTTTATGGTTTGCCCTCTCTTTATTTAGCATGGAATTGTTATAGTCACCTTTGCACCACCTGTTTTTTCTGAATTTTCCAAAACAAGTTGTCCGTTATGTTGTTTTGTAACCAAATCGGTTATATACAGTCCAATACCAAAATGTGCATTTGAATTACGGCTCTGATCGCTCATATAAAATTGTTCAGCAGCGTGTTTCAATGCTTCTGCAGAAAAACCATTTCCCGTATCACTGATTACAAAAACAAAATGTCCCTCATTTTCATTTACTTCAATATAAATACTGCCATTTGCCGAAGTATGCTCTATCGCATTAGAAATCACATTAAGAATAGCCCTCATAAATAAATCATGGTCAATATGGATATAATGTGTCTGATATTCATAGCTGACTTGTAATTGTATACCCTGCGTAGAACACAATCCTTTTATCTGATTTTGAAGTTCCTGTAAAAAATCAGACACACAAAATTTCTGTATATGCGGATAAAAACTATCTATTGATTTTGTAATATCCATAAGCGTCTGAATATAATTCTGCATTTGAATAGAACCATTTTTAATGTAATTGGCACACTCTCTTTGTTCATCAGTAAGTATTGTATCGCAAAGTAATTCTGAATTACCTCTTACAATCGTCAATGGTGTTTTTAGGTCATGTGCTAATGCTGCAATTTGGTCTTTCCGCATTTTTTCCGCTTTCCATTGTTCGGTAAGTGATTGCTTCAATGCTTGTTTCATGTGTTCAAGTCCATTAAGCACTTTGTCAATTTCTAATATATCACTATGCCCTACTGTAAAATCTAAATTCTGCTGTTCAATTTTTTTTGTGACAGACAATAATTTATCTATCTTTTTTTCAACATATCTCCCAAACCAATAAGAAATGGTAAACATCAATATTAAGATTTCAATTAAAATGATTCCAACCAAAAACCAATCGGCAACCGGAAATAATCTTCGGAGTAGTGCGTTAGAAAACTGTGCTGCCATTCGATACCGCAAAATCAATACTTCATTTTCCCTTTGAATTACGTTATACAGATATGGACTTGCACTTGTTATATTGTTTTCAATACAACTTTTCCATATTATTTTTGATGTTTCAATGCCAAGAGAACCACTTTTATATTCGCCCGCATTTGTAAACAAGACATACTCACAAAGGAATGGTATATCTTCATCGGTAACTGTATGTACTGTTTTTAGATATTCTTTCGCATTGTCAATTTCCGTGCTAACTTTGTTCAAAGGATAAATAACTTCATTTTTAACCCCCAATAGATAAAAGCCAAAAGTGACAAAAACCGCATATAATAAACTGAATACAAGGATAAGTACATAGCACATAAAAACGAAGCGCATTTTTTTCATACCCATTTATATCCAACTCCCCAAATTGTTTGAATTGGCATTATTTGAAATTCTGTTAATTTATTCCGAATGTTTTTAATATGCGTAGAAATAACAGAACTGTCACTTTCGCCATTAAAACCAAAAACTGCTTCATAAATTTGTTCTCTCGTGAATGTCTGACCATGATGCAGGGCAAGATACTCACATATTTCATATTCGCTTTTCGTAAATGGAATTTTCCCTGATTCTGCCTCAGCTTCTTTTGCATTTAGATTAAAAATAACACCAGAAACAGAAAACGAATTTTTTCTCTCCCGTAAATCTCTACGTAAATGTGCGGCTACTCTCGCACGAAGCTCACTTGTTCCAAAGGGCTTTGTAATATAGTCGTCTGCTCCCAGTCCCAACCCGCGGACAATATCAGCTTCCTGTGTTTTGGCAGTTAAAAATATAATAGGGCAGTCCACTCTGTTACGAATTTGGTTGCATACTTCGTAACCGTCCAGTCCCGGCATCATAATATCAAGCAAAATTAAGTCGTATTTACAAAAATTCATTTCAAGCATGGTTTGTGTATTTGAGTGGATTGTAACTAAGTGTGAATCTTTTTCAAGAACCCGTTTGATTAACTGCAACATTGCAATGTCATCATCTATCACTAAAATATGTGCCATTATATCACCTCTCTACCATATTTCAAAACCATAGATACCCCGACTTAATCTGATATACGGTTTCCGTCATATTTTGAAAACCAAAAAATAATTACTCCCATTATAACACTTGTTGCTGTAACACAAAATATTATTCCTATTTTTATTTCCAAATCTATATGAACTGCTAAACTTAGCACTTTTTTAAACGCAAATTCTGAAAAACGAATACCAAGACCATAAGGGATAATAAACCATATACCTGTTCCTAATCCTGTCTGTAGAAGAGCAGATAACAGACTGCCTGCCACTCCAACAGCTATACAGAAATTCCCCCCAAAACGCAAGGCTATCAGATATTGGAAAATATAAATCAATATGTTGCTCCCCCATATTACAGTTGGTATCAATATAATGACTTCTAAGGAAATAGCAAGCATTGAACCTGTCAATGAAAAAAATACTCCAAATAAAGCTGTGCATAATATTGCAGACAACAAACCAAAGAACAGTAAAATGGACAGTTTGGATATAATGCTTTTTGCCCTGTTTGGAAGTGTTAATATATTCTGAAAATTCCCTGCCTTTGCTTCCTGTTCTGCAACAATCTGACATACAATTCCAATAGCAAATGGAAATGCCACTGCTAATAATTGAAAAAATGCTGCCAATTTGTTTATTTCATTACTTTTAGAAAACAAAACATAAATCATCACAATTCCGGCACCACATATAGAAAACCCAAAATGAAGCATAACAAGAGGTGAGTGCCAAAGTTTGTAGAAATCACTTTTTATATATCTAAACTGTTCACTCATAATAATTTCTCCTTTTAGAAAATAGTATTGTACTGGCTGCCAAAATAAGTATTGCTAAAAACAAACTGATAATAACAGCGGGAATAATACAATCTGTGTTCCATAAGGGACTGTCATTTTCAAGTAGCAATCCATTAGGATAGATACCAAAAAACGGGCACACTATACGGGCAGGAATAGCGTACAGATTGAGAAAAAAACACGTTTTTCCTACACCAACGCTGAATAAAAGCACATTTGCAGCAAATGATAGTAATATTGCAGGTAAATAACCTATTTTATCAGTAAGGAACATGATAAACGGAACTTGCCAAATACTTGTCAGAAAAAGGAATATGCACCCTGCAATGCCATTTAGCGGCGTAATATTCACTGTCGTAAAATAACCAAATACAGTACAGCCAATCCACATAAAGAAATTTGCAACAAAAAGAAATGTTATGATAGCAATATTTTTACCTATCCATATTTTTCCTAAATCAGTTGGCAGACATAAAATGTTTTGAAACTCTGTATTTTTTTCTTTCTTGATTATGTCTGTACACCATATGGAAATTATCATAGGAAAAATCATCGTACACCACCAATTATATGCTGCATATTGAATAGAACTTCCGCTCAAAAAATATCCTAACAGTAGTGTGGCAAATGGTGCAAAAAGAATCAACTTCATAGAAAAAGTATGCTTAAACTTTAGAATTTCGGACTGAACAATTCCAAACATCATTTATATCCTCCTACTGTATTTGTTTTTACTACGTTCATAAATATTTTTTCTAAATCTATGCCTTTATGAACTTCTCCTTCATACCCCAGTTTTCCATTTGCAATAATTCCAATATGGTCAGCCATCTGTTCTACTTCGGATAGTATATGGCTTGATAAAATCACCGTAATGCCTTGTGTCGGAAAAGAACAGATTAACTCACGAAGTTCGCTGATACCGATAGGATCTAAACCATTCGTCGGTTCGTCAAGGATTAGTAATTGGGGCTGCGGAAGCAATGCAAGGGCAATTCCAAGTCTTTGTTTCATACCTAACGAAAAATGTCCTGTCTTTTTTCTGCCCGTATTTTCAAGCCTTACAATCTCCAAAACCTCTTTTATACGCTTTTCGGACAATCCAAGTGCTAACGTCCGGGCTTTTAGGTTTTCATATGCACTCAGGTTTTCATAAAGTGGCGGCATTTCAATTAGAGCGCCTATATTGTTTAAATCGCTTCTGCTCCATGTGTGGCTGTTAAACTCTATTTTGCCGGAAGTAGGGCGGTAGATACCAGTAATCATTTTCAAAATAGTAGATTTTCCCGCACCATTGGCACCTAACAGACCATATATAGAATTTCTTTCAATGTTTAGCGATACATCACGAACTGCTTTTTGTTCTTTGAAATTTTTGCATAAATTTGTAGTTTTCAAAATCATATTCATGTTACAAAATTCCTTTCCCTCTTAATTTTAAGAAAAGGATAACTGATAATTTTGAAGATTTTATAAAGATATGAGCATATCTAACGGGTTTCCATCAAGTACCACCAAATCTGCTGCCAAGCCTTTTGTAATGGAGCCGGTGACCTCAGATATACCGCAAATTACCGCTGCGTTTACGGTAATGCCTGCCAACACCGCTTTATTGGATGCTCCCAGCTCTGAAACACATTTGCACTCCCCGCAGGCAATTGCAAATGAGCTCCTTTTCTGCCAGGCTTCCCTCCCGATCTTTGGGCGAAAACTTAAAAAGAAGCGTGTCGTTTAACGCATAGCTCGGGGTGCATACACCGCCTCCCCCCGCCTTTTCCACTGTCTCACCTGCTTTTCCGAAATATAATACACATGCTCCAGACACTCAATTCCAGCTTCCACACAATCATCAAGTTCTTGTCCTCCCGAACAATGGCAAGCTGTAGTAATTCCGACACTTCTCGCCTCCTATACAACCGCCCGTAACTCCTCAGGACTCATAAAATGATAAATAAACGGTGTGGCATTGATCACTTTCGTCATAAAAACCTTGAGAAAGTCTACCCCATGAGCAATATTTTCCCTTGCTTGCGAAATTGCTCCGGCCCGTCAAAGGGCATCCCACATAATCATGGCCATGGGAAGCACGCATTCCAATTCCGCTTACTACAAGCTTTGGACCGATAATCCTGCCCTCTCTCTGAGCCTGTCTGCAGGTTACATCAATGTAAAAACAATCTCTTAAACGGCGTACTGTTGTCACTCCAGATATCAGATCATCTTTCATTGTCTTAAGAGCACGAATCATCTGTTCACATTCACAGTCATTCATTTTTACCAGGTGGTTATGGCAGTCAATCATACCGGGAATTAGAGTTCTGTTTTCCAAATCTACTATTTCTGCATCTATATCTTTCGGAATCTGTGATGCATTTTCATAAATTTCTGCGATCTTTCCATTCTCAATCTTAATCGCCGCATTTTCCTTACAAACCAGTTCTCTGCCAACAATGATATTTTTTGCCTTTATAATCTGTACTTTCATTTCTTACCTCCTGCATCACTTCCTGCTTTTTTACTCCGTGTTCTCTTTACGTTCCGCCTTTTTGCTTGCCATTCCCATAGGATCTGGCTTTCTGCAGATTGCACTGTAAATGATGTAAGTCCCAGGATAGAAGCAAGACCGGTTGTGCCAAGTGCAATCATGGTCAAAAAGCCATATTCAGCAGGTATCCAATCACAACACCTATATTTAAAAACTATTAATCATCTTTAACTTTATCAGATGTTCATACAGAATACAAAAAAACTCTCTATCCTACCCCGGCAAACTATCTCTCAAGCAGAGTGCTCCCCAACCGATCTGCCCATTTGGGAACTCCTCAAACGCCGGCAGTGCCCGGGCCCCTTTCTGTAGATATGCCTTTACCTTCTCCCCATACAAAAACGGATCATTCCCATCCGTTATCCCCCACTCCATCAAGAGTGCCGCTGCCCCCGTTACAAAGGGCGTGGCAAAGGAAGTTCCCGTTGCCTGGGCATACCCTCCCCCCGGAGCCGTAGTCATAATATCCACTCCCGGAGCCACCAGATCCGGCTTATCTCTACTCTCTCCCTCCTCCGTCCCCCGCCCGGAAAAATCCGCATAGGTCAGCGTCCGGCTGTTGTAAGCCCCCACCGCAATAATTTTCCTGGCCGTAGAGGGAATCGTAAGTGTCCCAACCGGTGTGGGATACAGAAAACGTGTCGCTCCGTTTATTGCCCCACTGCTTGGCAGCCACAGATGATACTCTCCATCCCGTACCTGCCCCGGAATCAAAGTAAAGGTCCAAATTCCGGAATCAATATAATCTCCCTTTGGCAGAAACTCAATGTAAATCTCCTGGGAAGAGCTATAGGGCGTCGGCTCCCCATAGTACAAAAGAATCTCCGTATTCTCCATCACAAACCGCTGTGGCCCCAGAATGCTTTGAATCGGCCCTGCCTGTCTCCCTCCCGGACTGGTCAGCATAATATCCGCCTCATCCAGATAAGATTTCCAAATCTGCACATTGAGGGCAGCCTCGTATTCCCCAACAGCCAGGGGGATCTCAATAGCCTTTCCCTCCTCCATCTGCCCGCTTGTGTGCCCTGCCGCATAGCCCTCATTTCCCGTTCCGATACAGATGACCGACTTCCAGATATTCGCCATATCTGAAATATAAGTTTCCAGAAGCGAAGTGCCATTGTGTGCACCGTAAGTATTGCCGAAGCTGATGTTTATTGCTGTGGGCAGTCCGAATTCCATAGCTTTTCGCAGACAATAATCAAGCCCCTGCATCAGTTCTGTTGTCCTGGGAAAGCTTTCGGCCCTGGGCACGCCAAGCTTCACCACCAGAATCGGGCTGCGGCTCGCCACTCCCCGGTATCGCCCGTTGCTGGCTCGCCCGTTTCCGGCCGCAATCCCCAGGACCCGGGTTCCGTGGCCGCTTGTATCCACACTTGGTACAAGTCCCCTGCCCCCTCCTGCGTCGTATTCCCTCAAAGCCTCGTCGATCTGGACCTTTGTATATTCCGTTCCAATGAGATATCCCTCCGGCGGATTGCCGGAAATGGTCTGATCCCACAGGGCCAGAATCCGGGTGCTTCCATCCTCATTCCGAAAATCCGGATGAAAAATATCCACACCGGAATCCAGACAGGCAATTAATATCCCATCCCCAAACAAATCATACCTGGCATTCTGCATCCCCGTAATGCAGGAGGCCGCCTTCCCCTGATTCACAGAGAAAAACAACCTCTTTGGTTTCTCAATATATTCGATCTCAATCACATCTGCCAGCCGCTCTATCAGAGATTCGGGAACAGTTAAAATGGCGTACTCATTCATCAGTTCCACCACCTGTATCCCCTCCGCCCTCAATGAACTTAAGTCCCCATGATACTTTACAATCAGCTCCCAGGTCTGTTCCTCCCGGTCAAAGCCAACATCCAGATTCAGAGATTTTTCCCGCTCCTGTGCCGTGGCATCCAGGGCCAGGTTCAGCATATTTTCCAGCTTTGCATTTTCCATAAGGTTCACCGCAGTCATTATTTTTATTATAATCTATGCATCTTAACTCCCCTTCCGAACCCTAATTGACATTTCATTCCTCTGTTTCTTTTTTCCTTTTCCTCACATAGAAATATCCCACTCCTGCAATCATCACCGTCACTCCAATTACAAGAACCCACCAGTAATTCCCTGCCTTTTCTTCCGGCGTCATATTCGCAGATATACGATTCTCTTCCTCATGATCCGACACCTCCGTCTTATGTATCTCATCCATTTCCTCTTTCTCATTCATAGGCTTTGTATCGATAATGATGGCATAAGAAGATGCATGGGTAAATGCCAGCTCTGCCGTACCGTCCTCTGCAATTTCGTCCGCACAGATAAATTCCATCTCTTTCTCTGTCTCATTATAATAGAAAAGATTTGCATACAGTCCGGCATTTTTCTCCTCCATATTTATAGAAAGCACTGCCGTAAAGCCAAATTCACCACTATGGGCAAGGCTTAGCTGGATGCTGTAAAGCTCCCCGGTAACATTATTTATAACTTCAATTGGTATCATATCTGCATGGGTCTTTACGGAAAAGTCAATATCTTGTATTTTATCAGCGGTAATACTTTGACCGTTTACACTCCACAGGATTTTGCCGCCCATATCAAATACGATAGTAATGTCCCTGCCTTTGATATCATCCAGCACGTCCCCCGGCACGATAACCGTGCCATTCATGTCTACGGCAACCGTCCCTCCGTCTTCCGTATGTGCCGTCTCCTCACGAATTACATCCCAGCCTTCTTTTCCATTGTCCCCTTTGATAAAAGGTTCTGCAATGCCATTTTCCGACGAGCCGGCGTCTGGCTTATTATTCCCTGTCTGACTGCGATTGGCAGCCGTTGGTTTCTTTGCGGAATCCGTATTGGCGGAAGCTCCCTTTTTTCCTGCCCCGCTGCCTGAACCGGATTGCTGGCCTGCTCCCGTCCCACTGCCTGTACCTGGCTGCTGACCTGTTCCTCCTGATGGCTTGGAATCGCCTCCGGTATTTTCCTGCTTCCAGCCGGCAAAAAAAATCATACTCTTTGTTATGGGATTTTCTTCAAACTTCCATATACCCCCCCGATTCTGTCCAGCCTGTAAAACTGGCTCCTTCCATTTGCGGATCCGAGGGAGCTGTCGCCATATTGCCGTCCGGAATCCATTGTGTCTCAATCTCATCCAGAGGCGTTCCGTCCTTCAGGTCAAACCGCACAGAGTGGTATGTCTTGTCCCCAAGCTTTACCGTTCCGCCTCCATAGTAGTGCAACGTGCCGTTCAGCTCTTCCTCCGTAATACTGCCCGGCATACAGATCAGGCCGTTATGAACCAGAGGCTTTCCGTCTGCACGTGCACCGGTAATCTCAACTCCTTCGCCTATTTTTACGGCTTCCAATCCCCGAACGGCCAGCTTTTCTCCTGTGCTGACTGTGGTACTCCCACTAATTTCCAGCGCCCCTTTTGCCGCACAAATCCCGGCTCTTTTATTTACTGCATTCAGCACAGAATCGGATATTTCCGCCCCTCCCTGAGATATATAGACGGAAAATCCCAAAGAACTGTCTGCCCACCCGCCTATTGTCAGGCTGCTCCTCTCAATAACAAGGGCCGGCCTTATCAACAAATTTTCCGGACAATAGTTATTCGCCACATAGATAGAGGGATACTCTACCTGAATATTGCTGATATCAATCTTACTATCTGTGATCCGTAAGGAGCGGGCTACATAAAAATCGCCTCCGTCGCCTCCGTCGTGCGTGGTAATATCTCCATTGCAAATGACCAAATCCCTGGAAATATTCAGGGCAGAGTGTCCCCTGGTCGTCAGATCCAGTGTGCTCCCGTCAATTGTCAGGTTTGCAGCCTGTATGCCCCATAGGGAATTAATTTTAAGCGTGCCGCTTCCTTTTATGGTCAGGCCTGCTTCCACATCTGCACCGGTACTTGGAAGCGATCCCCCCCTATCGGCATTTATTCCATAAAAATTACTTGTGATCTCATTTTCTCCGATAAGCTCTATCACCGCTGCCCCGCTGGTGCCGGAATAGGTAAATTTAATGCCGGTATTTTTTGATGTCCGAAATTTCACATCCTTCAATGTCAAAGTATGCGAAGCCGAATCGTAATGAACATTGTAATCATTTTCCGTTCCCGAAGCCTTTGTGCCGTCGGAAGCAATCTTATAATAGCCATCCTCCAGGTTCCCGCTTTCCGCTATGTCAACCTGAATCTCTCCGCCGCTGGCCGAAGCCGTCATTGCAAATACAAAAAAGCCCATCACGCTTCCGGTGAGTACTGCCGCAAGTCCTGATACAAAGATTTGTCTGATTTTCTTTCCCTGCTCTCTTATCATCCTTTACACCCTTTTCCTTTTTTTAATTTACAAAAGCCCTCTGTTTCTTGCCTCAAGCACTGCAGCCGCCTTATTATTCACTCCCAGCTTCTTATAGGTTTCCCGATTGTAATACTTCACCCCTGCCCGGGATAATCCCATCTGATCTGCGATTTTTTCCACCGGGAGGCCTTCCGCCTGAAGCCGCAGGATTCTCATTGCCTTATCTGTCAGCAGTACATTTCCCTCTTGCTTTTCCCTTAAATATGCCGGATACAGGTCTGCCATCCTCTCACATTCCGCCATGACCTGCTTCTTATACTCCGGATCTTTCCACGTAACTGTGCGTGCTTTCAGAAGTTCCCACAGTGCCGCACCTTCCCTTGTAAGAATCCGCACAAAATGGTAATCCTCTGCCTGTTCCACTGCCTCCTGCAGGATTTCCTGCCAGCCGTCCTCTCCCATGCGGTACATCGCAATCGCAGTCAGAATCAGAACCTCAATTCTGATATACGTCCGATGCATTTTTTCCGCATAAAAACCCAGCTTGTCTAGTAACAGCAGTGCTTTTTCCTTCCGCCCCATTGCCAGATATATACGTACCTTCAAAAGATAGCGGTACCGTTCCAGCGTAATAAATTCTACGTCCTCTTTCGGTGCTTCTCCCAGCCACCGGCGGGCTTCGCTGAGCCTGCCCCTGTACAAATCCATCCGTACCGACAGGGCACGGATATTGGGCAGAAGCCTTGGGGCATCCTGTTCGGCCCTCTGGCGGAAATTCTCCAGCATATCCAGGGCATCCTCTATATGATTCTTCAAAACGGACAGTTGCGTGAGAATCCCTACCGCCACAAAAACCTGTTCCGTCTTTCCGCCGCTCTCTGCCTGCATCCTTCCTTTGCCCGCAAGAGCGGACACCTCATAATCATCCCCGCCTTTTTCAAAAAAGCTTTCCGCAAGAGCCAGCTCCACCAGACCCTTTCCATACTTTCCAAGGACAAAGGTGACAACCTTTCCTATGCTTTTTGCAAGCTCCCGGTCCCTCCTGCTCCATTCACAAAAATCTTTTCCCCCGTTCATCATAGAGGGCAGGTTGCTGGTAACGGAAAACTCCGGAAGAGCCGCCTTTCTCTCTGTCAGGAACAACCCCGCCCGCTTCATCAAATCCGTCATCCGAATAATCCCTCTATGGGGCAGTCCGATGTCTAGATACAAAAGCCGCTCTTCCGCCGCCCGTTTTATTCCTCCTGTCCGTTCTTTTGCACAGGCGGCAAGCTCCCGATACCAGTGCTCGCTTTCCTCCTCATTTAAAAGCATAGACTGCAGCATACTCATTCCCGCCATCAGTTCTACACTCTCCCGAATCTTTTCCTCCGGCAGCATCAGATAATAATGCTTCAGTTCTATATATTCCCCGGATGCCGGGTTCTTTCTCATATTGTCCACCAGTATGCGGGAAATGCCCTCCTCATTGTGGCACATTTCATACATACGAAGGGCTTCTTTTACATTTCCCTCCAGTTCAAAGCTGTTTCCGGCGCTGTAATACAGTTCATTGATATAATCCTGGGGGTATCTCGCAAAAAGCAGCCGGCGTATGGAGTATTTCGCAGGAATCCTTAACTCATAGACGCTCCGATCATTTTTTCTGTGCTCCAGCAAAAAATTCCCCGTCTCCTGTGCCTGCCGTATCAGCCTCCCCGCATCCTTTTTCTTTGTGATCTGCTGTGCCATAGACAGATCAAACTGCTCTACAACCGACACCGCTGTCAGGAATTCCAGAAGCTCCACATCCCACAGATCATACACATGAAATTCATAATAATTCCAGATATCCTTTCGGGATTTCTCTATGGCCGTAAGTTCTGCTTCCGCCTGTTCCTCTACGGTTTCCAGCCCCGGCAGTTCCCGCAGTCTCATGGACACAATCTGAAGAAAAAGCGGATTGCCGCCGCCCAGCTCCCAAATTTTTTTACATGCGGCTTTTGTGGGAAAAAGCTCCCATTTCTCCAGATAACACTCCTGCTCTCTTTCGGTCAGAAAAAGGCTTTCCTCACCGATTGTCACAAAAACATAGCGAATACAAAGGGATGTGAGCCATCCCGGCACGGGCGCCCTGGAAATCAGCACCAGCCATACGTCCTTTCTGCCGCAAAGCATCTCTGCCAGACGCTCACAGACATTGTGTTCCTCCTGTGTCTGCAAAAGATACAAGTCGTCAAGCACAAAGATGTTCCACCCGGTTTCTGACCGGGCCGCATCAAGCTTCTCCCGGATCTCCCCGGCAGCCTCATCAATCCCGGTATCTGACATGGAAACGTAATAATACTGCTTCCTGTCAAGGAAATCCGCAGCAAAAGAAGTTTTGCCGGTTCCCGCCGTGCCATAGAGATAGACCGTCTGCCTGGCTGTCCATGCCGCTTTCATCTGCTCCCACGCTCTTTGGGGGCGCACATAGTATTTGACTTTATTTATTTTTTTCTCTAACATAGAAACTCCCTTTCCCAAAACGGACAGCCATTCCCGGCATCTAATCTTCTTTTATATCCTGTACATGAAGACGCCACCAGCCAACAGGATCCATTTCTTTCATCCCGTTGGCTGATGGCCTTAAAAAATCTTATCCGAATAATAATACCACAAAAAGAGAGCATATCAGAAGGCGCCGCTCTAACAAATTATCCTTTCTGTTCATCATTCCCGTCAATTCCTTTTTACCTCAATCCGAAAAAATTATAGATAGAATTGTTTATCTTCCATAGTATTATACCGAACCGAATTGTAAAAAGTAAACTGACCAAAAGGATAGTCTTTTATACTCACAGCGCAGAGTAATTGGCCGGGTCTGAACCGTAATCAATGAATTACAGCCTCTCATGCAATAAACTCAGCACTTCCCGAAGCTCTTTTGCCCCCACCTGTCCCGGGGCAGATGCCTTCCCGACTGCTCCAAAGGTTATGGCTGATCCAAAGATCTCCCCGGCAAGCCGGCTAATCACGCCTGTTCCTCCCATAGCCATGGTAATCACCGGCTGCTTTGCATAGCACTCTTTCATCTGCCAGGTGGCCGCCAGGAGGGCCAGCACATCCCCCGGATCACGGGGCATAGCCGCAAGCTTCAGAAGATCCGCTCCCGCTTTCTGCATCCTGCAAAGCCGCTCCACAATCTCCCCTGTATTGGGCGTCTTTTCAAAATCATGGTTAGATGCTATTACTTTTACGCCCTCCTTGTGAGCTTTCTCCACAATCTCGGAAAGAAGTTCCTCTCCCATTAGCAGTTCCACGTCAATCAAATCCGCTTGTCCCGATGCAAGAACCCCTGAAAGAAACCTCTCATAATCTTGTATGGAAATATCCTGCTCACCGCCCTCCTGTCCCGTTCGAAATGTAACCAAAAGGGGCAGCTCACCCAGTTCCTTTCTCAAAAGCTCCAGTATTTCCTGAAGCTGTTCCTTTGCCATGACTTTTTCAAACCAATCTGCTCTCCATTCTGCCAGATCCGGCCCTGCTTCCTTAACCTCTCTGACTTGAAAAAGTATCTCCTCTCTGGTCTTTCCCACGATGGGTGCACAAATCTTAGGCATTCCCTCTCCGATTACTACATTTCGAACCTGAACCTTATTTATTTCCATCCCGTCCTCCTATTTAAAGTTCCGCAACCCCTTAATTTATACGCCCTTAAGAGATTGGCTCCCACACAAACCGCACTTTCTCCGGTGCAAAGTGCCTTGATGCATGTCCCGTAAGCTGCCGGTACAAAAGCTCCCGAACTATATATGCCGTTTTGCAGAAATACTCCCATCGTCCCGTCTCTCGGAAGAAGTCATCCTCCATCCCATCCGTTCCCTCATTCCCCAGGGTTCCCTCAAAGATGGCATATTTCCCAAGAAGCCGGTTAAAATCTCTGGGCATATACTTATAATAAGGCATGTCCAGCTTCACCCCGGCCTGCTTCAGAGCCTTTGCAATAAACTCTCCGCAGTTATACGCCTTATAAACCGGATGCCCTCCAAACCAGGGCAGAAGCAGCATATTAATGAGGTTGTACATAATCTCCGGATCTCTGCGGACCTTCCCAAGCCACCGCTTCACTCTTTCATAGCCTTTTTCCGAAACCGGCACCTTAAAAATCTTTGTATAAATAGGCACGTTTTCTCCCAGGGTATAATAAATCCGCTTTTCCTCAATATATCCCGAGATCGGCGGCGTCTTGGCCCGCAATCTGGAAAATGCATAAAAATGCTCATAGCGGTCATCCAATGACAACGCCACGTGGGTATATTTGTAATGGGTCATCCGCTGCGTCAGCCTCCCAAAGCCGGAAGGAAGATACAAAAGTAAGATATATAAATATTTCATTTGATTTTCCACCTCTATAATCATTGCTTTCTGATTCATTTTACCATATAATATAAATATTAACGAACTATTTTTTTACAACTATGGCCAAGAACATGATTATACTAGTAAAACCGGAATCTATTGACAATGGATTTTCTCTGGATATGGCTTTACGCACGGAACCTCTGGAGTTGGAATATATCTCGGCTATGCTGAAAGCCGCCCATATTCCCTGCTATCTTTACGAAGCTGCTGTTGATCCTCATTCTTTCGAAACTCTCCTTTGTAAATATCACCCGAAAGCGGTAGCCATCACCGGATATATTACACAGGAAAATCGAATCAAGGACTATGCCAGAAAGACGAAAGAATTTTCTCCTGACATTCTCACTCTGGTAGGAGGCTCCCACGCACAGAGAAATGCAGAGCACTTTTTTGAACCTTATATTGATTTCATCTGTCGTTCCGACAATATCTTTGGAATTTTGGACATTCTGGAGCAAAAACCCTTTGAAAAGATCGATGGTCTCTGTTATCATACATGTGAGGGGTGGAAAGAAAATCCTATAGAAGCTTTTGATATGAACCGACTTCCCATTCCTGACAGGAGCCATATGAATCGCTATCTGGACGAATACCGATATCTGGATGTTCATCCCGTAGCACTTTTAAAAACCAGTTCCTCCTGCCCCCATCACTGCTCTTTCTGTTATGGAAGAACACTGAACAACGGCAGATATTGCCAGAGAGACCTTTCTCTGGTGATAGAAGAGATTGAGGGCATTGCAAGTCCGAATATCCAGATTGTAGATGACGATTTTCTCTATGACACAGAACGGCTTTGGAATTTTGTTTCCCTGATTCACAGCCGCAAAATTCATAAGACTTTTATTTGCTATGGAAGAGCGGATTTCATCACCGCAAACCCGGAACTTATGAAAGCACTTTCCGGTATTGGTCTTAGATACGTTATGGTGGGATTAGAGGCTGTCAGCAACCGACAGCTTAACAGTTATGCCAAAGGAACTTCCCTGGATATCAACTGTGCCTGCATCCGTCTCTTGCGGGAATTGTCTATTCAACCGGTTGGCCTGTTTATTGTGGATATTCGCTTTCGCCGGAAGGATTTTCGGAACCTCCGCCGTTTTATCTATAGTATGGAACTTGCCTATACAGGAGTTTCCATATTTACACCCATTCCCGGAACTGCCCTCTATCGGCAGTACGAAAAGCACCTGCTTACTACAGACCCGGAAAAATGGGATTTTATGCATCTGGTGGTGCCCCCGGTACATCTTAGCCGATTCCGTTTTTATCTGGAATACTATCTTTTGGTAATGGATTTGTTTCGGCTGGCACACAAAAAAGGTATTTACCGCTTCCTGCGGCTTAACAACTATAAGCATATTTTCAGGAAGCTCCTGTTTCAGGAAGGGCTTCACAAAACATGAATCCTTCGCAGACGGTCGTCCCTGTCATTTTTTCTGGCACCGGATACCGGATACGTGTGAGAAAAGTATATAAATAAAGAGAGGTAATTATTATGGAAGAAAAACTGACTATGGATGATTATGCTACCGAACTGGAAGCTTCTTTCCGCAAAGTACAGGAGGGAGATGTTCTGACAGGAACTGTCATCGGTGTGTCTGAGACTGAGGTTACTCTGGACCTCAAGTATTACACCGAGGGTATTATCCGCCTGGAGGACTATTCCGAAGATCCTGCTTTCTCCATTAAGGAAGATGTCAAGCTTGGTGAAGAGGTGACTGCAACCGTGCTGCGTCCGGATGACGGGCAAGGACACATTCTTCTGTCCCGAAAGGCTGCGGCAGATGAGATGGCATGGAAAAAGGTTGCGGAATATCTGGAAAATGAAACCGTTCTGGATGTAAAGGTAGGCGGCGTAGTGAATGCCGGCGTTATCGCTTATGTGGAGGGGCTTCGGGGCTTTATCCCCGCATCCAAGCTTTCCTTAAGCTATGTGGAGAATCTGGAGGAGTTTTTAAACAAAGAGATCCAGGTGCGTGTAATTACCGTGGATCCGGAAAAAAAGAAACTGGTACTGTCCGCAAAAGAAATTTTGCGTGAAAAGGCCGCCCAGGCACGCCGGGAAAAAATCTCTAATGTGGAGGTTGGACTGGTTACCGAGGGAAAGGTGGAAAGCATTCAGCCCTATGGCGCTTTCATCGACTTAGGCGACGGTCTCTCCGGATTGGTTCATGTATCACAGATTTCTGAAAAACGCATTAAGACACCGGATGTTGTTCTGAAGATAGGTGATACAGTTAAAGTAAAAGTAATTGCCATCAAGGACGGCAAGCTTTCCCTTAGTATGAAAGCCCTGAATGATGTGGCGGCAGAAGAGATCCGTGAGGAGAAAGTCGTTCTGCCCAAGACAGAGGAACTGACTACCAGCCTTGGCGATTTATTTAAGAATATAAAGCTGTAATTTTTAAGTTTAAAGGGGCTGTCGGCAATTTCACGACAGCCCTTTTCCTCATGAACCTACTGTACCCTCTCTTGATAAGAACATACATGGTCAAGAGAGGGTAATGTACTAGTTACAGAAAGGAATCTTCGGATGAATCACATTTTACTCTTGGAGGATGACAACAGTCTGATAGACGGTCTCCAATATACCTTGGAGAAAAACGGATTTTCTCTTGATATCGCAAAAACCATCTGTCAGGCCAGAGAGTTTTTGAGCAGTGATACAGCCTATGCCCTCCTCCTTTTGGATGTAACACTTCCGGACGGAACCGGTTTTGATATCTGCACCCAGGTACGCCAGAGAGACAGCCGTATTCCCATTATCTTTCTGACTGCCTCCGATGAGGAGGTTCATATCATCCGTGGGCTGGACAGCGGAGGAGACGACTATATCACCAAGCCTTTTAAGCTGGGGGAGCTTCTCTCCCGCATCCGTGCCCTCCTCCGCCGAGCCAGCCTTTCCTCCCAGGAGGAAGCTTCCATCTTCTGCTGCGGCGATCTGTCCATTGACTTTATCCAAAGCCGGGTTACTTTAAGAAATAAAGTTTTGGAACTGACTGCCGCAGAATACCGTCTCTTAAGTCTCCTGGCTCGCAACGCCAATCAGGTCGTACCCCGTGGCCGGATTCTGGATGAGCTTTGGGACAGCGGCGGAAGCTTCGTGGATGACAACACACTTTCCGTATACATCCGCCGCTTACGGGAGAAAGTAGAGACAGATCCCTCTCATCCCGTACATCTAAGTACGGTACGAGGTTTTGGATACCAGTGGAATGAGGTGAAGCCATGAGCATTGTTCGAGAAACCAGCGTAAAAAAATTGATGTTATCCTTTATCGTACTCTTTCTGCTGACACTTTTCCTGACCCTAACGGTTACCTCCTATCAAAATCATGCCGCCTGGCAGCTTTTGCTCAACCGGGAAAGAGCCATTGCTACCTCCCTGTTGGAGCAGGAGGTTCCAAAAGAACTTGTGGCCAAAGCATTAAATGCCACCGATGCAGGACCTGAGGGCATTCACTTTCTGAATCAGCTGGGAATTCATGAGCGTACAAGTCTCTCCGTTCTTTCTCCTTTGTCCGCCTATGAGCAAAGTACCTTTCTTCTCCCTCTTTTCACGCTCCTGTTCTCGTTTTGTCTTCTGTTTTTTGTAATTGTCCGTTTTCTATCCGGTCAGGAGCGTCTATACCAGAAAGCCATTGAGGTTGTAGCCTCTTATTCGGCCGGCTCTTTTGATACCCCGCTTCCCGAATCTTTGGAGGGAAGCATCTATCGTCTGTTCGGCGAAATTAACCATATGGCCGGGGCTCTGAAAGCCGGACAGGAGTCGGAGCATGAGGCAAGGGAATTCTTAAAGAATACCATCTCCGATATTTCTCATCAACTGAAAACACCCTTGGCCGCCCTCTCCATGTATAATGAAATTATTCTCGAGGAACCGGAATGTCCGGAAATCATCCAAACCTTTGCCAGAAAATCCGATGCTTCCATTGAACGGATGAAATCTCTCATTCTATCCCTTTTAAAAATTGCCCGGCTAGATATTGGTAGTATCTCTTTTCAAAAAATTCTCTGCCCTGTATCAAAGGTCATTGAAGCTGCTTTGGATCCCCTAATCCTCAGAGCCGAACAGGAAGAAAAGAAAATCTTGCTTCCGGAAATCCGGGAGGGACAAATCTACTGCGATCCCACCTGGACGACAGAAGCCATCGGAAATATTCTCAAAAATGCTCTGGATCACACTTCTTTGGGCGGAATCATCGAAATCCACAGGGAGCAGACCCCTCTGGAAACCCGGATTCGAATTGCAGACAATGGGTCCGGAATCACCCCGGAAGATCTGCACCACATTTTCAAACGCTTCTACCGAAGTAAGACAGCGGAACAGACCCCCGGCACAGGACTCGGTCTTCCCCTTGCCAAGGCGATTGTAGAGGGACAGGGAGGAAGCATCTCTGTACAAAGTGAGCCGGATGCCGGATCCGTCTTTACCTTAAGCTTTCCTCACCCATCCGAATATACTCCTGCATAAATTTCCTTTTGCTTACAAAACTGTAAGATGAAATTCATCTGGTTGTAAGCTTGTTGTGTTATCTTTTGTACAGAAATACAATCAATAACAGCAACAGCTTTTCAGTGCACTGGCAGAATATTACTGATTAAAGGTGTACAAAAAAGCTGCTGCGGTACTAAAATGGAGGACAAACAATTGGAGATTTTAAATGTACGGCATTTATGCAAAACCTACGGCACCGGTGAAAGCAGCGTGAACGCCCTAAAGGACGCTTCCTTTTCCATGCGGAAAAGTGAATTTGCCGCCATCGTAGGCGAATCAGGCAGCGGAAAAACAACTCTTTTAAACCTGATCGGAGGGCTTGACGATCCCACCTCCGGCCAGGTCTTCCTAAGCGGTCAGGAATTATTTTCTATGAAAGAACAGGAGCGAACTATCTTCCGCAGAAGAAACATCGGCTTTATCTTTCAATCTTTCAATCTTATTCCGGAACTGACCGTAGAACAGAATATTATGTTTCCTCTCCTCTTGGATTACCAAAAGCCAAATATGGAGAGGGTAAATGAGCTTCTGACAATTCTGGGACTTACCGATCGGCGAAATCATCTGCCTAGCCAGCTCTCCGGCGGCCAGCAGCAGAGAACCGCCATAGGCCGGGCATTGATTCACAATCCCATGCTGATTCTGGCCGACGAGCCAACGGGCAATCTGGATTCCAAGAGCAGTCAGGAGGTTATGGAACTCTTAACCCGGGCCGCCCATCACTATCGGCAGACGGTTCTGATGATCACCCACAATATGGGTCTTACCGCTTATGCCGATCGGGTTCTTCGTGTATCCGACGGCAATCTTACAGATTTAGGAGGGAACCTTGATGAAAAGCTATCTTAGTCTGATTCCCGCCTATGCAAAGGTTCACAGGAAACAAAACCGCATGACACTTTTGTGCATTATCCTCTCCGTCTTTCTGGTAACTGCCATCTTCGGCATGGCAGATATGGAGATTCGCAGTCAAAAGCTGCAGGCCATTACCCGTTACGGCAACTGGCATATCCAGATAAAGGATCTGTCAGAGGAGGAGGCCGCCCTCATAGCCCAGCGTCCGGACGTGGCTGTCTCTTCCTGGTACAATGTTCTGAATTATCGGTTGAAAGATCATTACTTCATCGGCGGAAAGCGGGCCGCTGTCTGCGGAATCGAGCCGTCTATGCTCACTTTGATGGACTATGATTTAACAGAGGGGACTTTTCCTGAGACAGAAGATCAGATTATCCTGACAAATTCTTCCAGGGAGGTCCTGGGAGCAGAGCTTGGCGATTCCATTACCCTGGAAACCCCGGACGGGAATTCCCTGTCCTATACAATCTCGGGCTTTGGAATGGACAACGAAATGGCTATGAAGTCCGATGCTATCATTGGCTTTCTCCCCCTTTCCTCTTTCCAATCCCTGTATCACTCTGTCCACGATACCACAGAGGATGCGGATATGGTCTATTACATCCAGTTCTCCGAGCACTGCAATATTCGCAATGCCATAAGGGATGTTCAGGAGCAGTTTGGGCTTTCCCAGGAACAGATCAGTGAAAACACAGCACTTCTGGGCCTTTTAGGCTTCAGTGAGGACTCCTATATGACCGGTCTGTATCTGGTTGCGGGTGTTCTGTTTCTTCTGGTTCTGACTGCCGGAGTTCTTATGGTTGCCAGCAGCATGAACAGCAACATTGCCCAGAGGACAGAATTTTTTGGTCTTCTCCGGTGTCTGGGTGCGGACAGCAGGCAGATTCGCCGCTTTGTACGCTTAGAAGCCCTGAATTGGTGCAAAACGGCCATTCCCATAGGAGTTCTTCTATCTGTTGTCACGGTCTGGGGGCTCTGTGCTGCTCTCAGAACTTTAAGTTCCATGTATTTCTCCGACATGCCGGTCTTCAGCATCAGTCTGCCAGGTATTTTGGCCGGTATTCTCGTGGGACTGGTTACTGTACTTCTTGCTGCCCGTTCTCCGGCAAAAAAAGCCTCTAAGGTTTCTCCGGTAACGGCTGTCACCGGCAATACGGAAATACCCGTCACAGGACTCTGGAGCAAAAACAGAATTGCCGGCCATCATACTGGAAAGTCTCAGCCACAGGGGCGGATTCCGGCCCGCCATGTGGAAACATTTTTGGGCGTTTGGCATGCCCTCCATCGGAAAAAGAACTTTCTTCTGATGTCTTTCTCCTTTGCCTTAAGCATCATTCTCTTTCTGTCCTTTTTTGCGGCGACAGCTTTTATGAATCATGCCATCACGCCCCTGCGGCCTTATACGGCGGATCTTTCCATTGTAAGTTCGGATTCCACCTGTTCTCTGGATGCCGCACTTGCAGGACAGATTGCCGGTTGTCCTGGTGTAAAACGTGTCTATGGAAGAGCATTTGCCTACGACATACCTTTAGAGCTTCAGAATGGAGAGAAAAATACCGCAATGCTGATCTCCTATGATCTGCAGCAGCTTAACTGGGTGGAAGAATATCATTATCTGTTAAAGGGAAATCTGTCCAAAATCACGGGGGACGGAAATTATGTGCTGGCCGTACACGACGCTTTCGGTCAATCCTTAGAGGTTGGTGATGAAGTTCACACTTCTCTGGGAGATGTAACCGTAGCCGGACTTTTGTCCCACTGTCCTTTTGACGGGACCTCAGATACTGAGAGACTGATCTGCTCCGAAGAAACCTTCCAGCGGCTGACCGGTGAAAATGGATACACAATCTTTGATATACAGATGAAACGCCGTGCCACGGATGAGGACGTAAACCGCATTCGAGCTTTGGCCGGGAATGAGGTGCTGTTCTCGGATCAGCGTCTAAGCAACCGGGATGCCCGGGGTGCCTACTGGGCCTTTGCTTTATTCTTATATGGTTTTCTCACTGTAATTGTGCTCATTGCCTGTTTCCATATTATCAACAGCATTTCCATGAGTACCTCCGCACGAATGCGGCAGTATGGGGCCATGAGGGCTATCGGAATGAGCTGCGGACAGTTTACAAGAATGCTCGGTGCAGAAGCGGCCGCCTATGCATTTTGCGGATGTGTCCTTGGATGTGCTTTTGGCCTGCCGATCCACTGGCTCTTGTTCGACCGGATGGTGACCGCACGCTGGGGAACTCCCTGGACAATTCCCTTTGGGGCCCTGGCTCTGATTCTTCTGGTGGTAACCCTGGCTTCTGTGGCAGCCATCTTACGCCCTGCCAGACAGATCCGGCAGATGGCTATTACGGAGGTGATACATTCCCAGTAAAATGTCTCTATGTGATAAAAAAGCTGCTAAAGTGCAGCTTTTTTATATTTATTCCAAATGTCCACAAGATATGGCCAACTCATTTTTTAAACACAATATATTGATAAAATCTGTCGAATATGTTTAAAGTGCCAGTGAAACAGTTAATTTCCTACAAATCTGAAATTTGTTTTATGGCAATTATTTTGGCATCAGATAATATTAAACGTTTGGTAGATTTAATGCATTACCGCTCTTGTATTTGGCTATATCCAGTTATTTACAATTAGCAGGCACAGAAGTTTTAGATCCGGCCATTAGACAATATCATTTTATATTGATAACTTATATACTAACAGCATTAATGGGAATTAATGTGTGAAAACGAATTTTCAGTTTTACATACTATCCACGATTTTCTGAACTCGTTACAGAATCCGTCCAATCACATCTTTCATCCGCCCACACTCTTCTTCTGTCAGAAAGGCTGCATCTGCGGCATTAAAAAGCAGAAGCTTTTTCTCCTCCTTTGTCATCCCCAACTCTTCCTCAAGTCTCTGATACTCCCTCTCTATGGTAGTATCAGAGACTGTCATGTTATCCGTATTCACTGTCACTTTCAAGCCGGAGCGGAGATATGTAAGAATGGGGTGCTTCGAAATGCTGGTTACTGCCTTTGTCTGAACATTGCTCGTGGGACACATTTCTAAGGGAATCTGCTTTTCCCCCAAAATATTTAATATCTTTTCATCCTCATTTGCCCGAACTCCATGCCCGATGCGAACGGCACCAAATCTAAGAGCCGCCTCTATGCTTTCCGCCCCGTCAGCTTCTCCTGCATGGATGGTAAAGGGAACTCCCAGATTGGTTGCATAAGCAAACAGTTCTTCATAATCCGCCGTAGGAAAAAGAGCTTCTGCACCTGCCAGATCCACGGCTGCCACACCCCGCCCTAAAAATGCCGCCGCCGTTTCAATGGTTTTCTTATTTGCACCCTGATTATCCCCGCCCCGCATACAGCAAAGAATCAGCTTTGCCTTAAAGAAAGAGCCTGCAGTAGCCTCCTGCATCCCTAAAATGGCTGCTTTCACCACATCCTCCTGGGTTAATCCTTTCCGAAGATGAGCTTGGGGGGCAAAACGCAGTTCCACATACAGCATCCCCTGCTCTTTTAGGGAACTGAGCAGTGTGTACATTGCCTTACAGATGGCTTCTTTTGTCTGGAGCACCGACAAGGGCAAATCAAACTTTTCCAGATATTCATTCAGACTCTCACAGCTTTCCGGTGCTGTTAAAAACAGCTTCAGTTCATCCGGATCCTCCGCAGGGAGCGGAATCTGCTGTTCTCTTGCCAATTCCAAAATTGTACGTGGAAGCAGTGAACCATCAAAATGTAAATGCAGATCAATCATATCCTTCTCCTTTTAACTTTCCTGTTACTTTTCTTTCAACAACCACCCGTCCAAAAAATATCAGAGATAAAACTTCAAACCCAATCATCAGTGGATAAGCTCCCGACAAATACCAATACAGAATTGCATTCCAGCCGGAGATCTCTGAGTAAGAAATTCCTCCCAGCAATACCAGATAGCTAAACAGTAAAGAAGTTAGTGCCAGCCATTCATCCAAAAAGTATTTCTGTCCTCTCAAAAGCCAGATACTCATAATCAACCATGCTATAAATCCAAGCACTGCCAGAATACCACCGCTGTAGCGGTAAACTTGCCGGACTCCATTTAAAATTACACCCTTATAATTAATATCCGCCAACAATCCATGGCGTTCCGGCACATCCCAGTACCAATCCAGATTCAAACAGGAATTTTCCGTCTCCATCTTTTCTACATTTGAACTAAGTTCATACGTGTCCAGCAGTTTTTCTTCCTGATAGGCTTTCAGGTACACTGGCTGTGTCTTATCTTCCACATAAAGCTTCAGATGAAAACGGCATCTCTCCGCCCCGGACACATTCCGTCCCTGGCTTTCCAGATAAGAAGCAATGTCCTCGCTATCAGAAAATTCCACAATTCCAAGAATCTCCCCCTTGGAAGTCTCTGCCTGAAGAGTCACCCCCTCCATTCCCTCATAAACCACATACCAGCCTGCCATCTCAATCATATTTGATTCATACCAAACTGTTTTATCCCCTGTCATCTTTTCAAAAAGAAGGTTTCCTCCATTCTCATCCGGTTCACTGTAGAGATATATCAGAGTTTCCATTTCCTCATAAGTTATTGTATAAGCAACCGCCTTTCCCAGTGCACAAAATAAGTCTCCCAGATAACCTTCTCGCCAAGGTGACATATAAGTAGACGGCATCGTCGCCTGTCTTTCCAGAAGTCCTTTATCCATAGACGCTTCCAATTCATCCCGAATCTGCAGGCAGATCTTATTGGCTATAGTGCCATTTTCATAATACCCGGCTTGTGCCAGGGCAGTCCGCAAAATCCAGAACTCCCATCCATCCCGAACTTCCCAGGTATCTGCATTCCCCTCCGGCCCGGCCCAGTATTCTTTGCTACTCTGAATATAAGGCTCTAACTCCTTTAAGGTAGGGCAGGCATCACACATGCGGCCAATTTTTTCCCTGGTTAGAGTTACTCCCGGAATATCTTCATTTGGCTTTACCGCCATCATACTTCGATACATTTTTGCAAATCCGCTGTCCTGCAGTTCATTGGTTGTCCTGATTCCATAATAGTTCTCATTCTGGGAAGCTATCAATTGCCCTGTCAGCCACAGGCACAAAAAGGGTACCAATACCAGAATCCCTTTTCCAATATACTTGTTTTCTCTTGTCTTTTTCCAAAGTCCCAATATGCTCCCCAGATAAACTGCCAGAAATACAAGCAGGAAGGGTGCCACCCAGATAGCATCCTCCCGTGTATAGAAAAAGCTCACTGTTCCAAAAGTCGCTGACAGCATCCAGATTATTTGCTTTCTCAATGGCTCTTTCTTTCGAAAATACATTGCCAGAAAGCCGCCAAAAATTAAAAGCACCTGAATATAAGAAATGCTGTTGCGGTATACCCTCTGAAATGCCTGCATAGAATAAGAGATTGGATTCCAGAGCAATGTCAGGTACAATAGACCCATCGTCCACGTTTTCTTCAGAAGCGGTCTCAGTCCATAGACAAATAGCATACAACTCACTGTATAGCACAGGGAAGTGATATTCAGATAAGATAAGTGAAAAAAGTTGCATACTGCCAGGTAAAAAGGGAAAAACATCCCTTTGGTCAGAGTAAGATCGTTATATTCTCCCAGCCACTGTCCATTTCGCAAAGTTTCTGCCTGATGAACCATAATCCAGTCATCATGAATACCCTTGGGTACGGCCATGATAGGCAAATTATATACAAAAAACTGCTTTAGCAGACCAAGTCCAACCATAAAAAGGAACAGCAATAGTTCTTTCCTTGAAATTATCTGCTTCCGTCTGTCTGTCATGCCATTTCCTTCTTTTCCAGATTTTCCGGCCCAAAACTCATAGGAAGAAGCTGGGAAAGGGTATAAACCTGATAATCCTCTACACCCGTACCCAGCACAATCTCAAACGTATCCGGGTCGCAAAATTCTCTCATTACCTGACGGCAGATGCCACAGGGAGGTGCAAGTTCCATGGAGCCTCCCGCTGCTCCACCAATTACAGCAATAGCACTAAATTCTCTTTCACCTTCGCTGACCGCCTTTACAAAAGCGGTTCGCTCTGCACAAATTCCCGGAGAATAAGCCGCATTTTCCACATTGCAGCCACAAAAGATTCTTCCGGACTTGGAAAGCAGGGCTGCACCCACCTGGTAATTAGAGTATGGAGTGTATGCCCGGTCTCTGATTTCAATAGCCTGTTTCATTAACTCTTTGTATTCCATCCTATTCTCCTATTTTAGTTTCTATTTTTTAGCTGATAGTATGCACAAAATTAAAGAGCTGCCGCTAAAGCTATTATGCTCTCTGTAACCAACTTTTTGAACAGTGGAGCAGTTCGATCTGCCATCTCCTGAACCTCCTCATGAGACAGAGGCTGATCCGTCACACCTGCCGCCATATTGGTAATACAGGAAATTCCGCAGATATGCATTCCCATATGATTGGCCGCTACCGCCTCACATGCTGTACTCATTCCAACTGCGTCAGCTCCCAGCGTTCGAGCCATCCGAATCTCTGC
Organism: uncultured Lachnoclostridium sp.; assembly: GCA_948330435.1. Lineage (GTDB taxonomy): Bacteria > Bacillota > Clostridia > Lachnospirales > Lachnospiraceae > Laedolimicola. Next base: position 26,096 of record CAOJBY010000010.1, read on the forward strand.
TGGCGTCTCATATTGGGGACCTGTAAACTGCATGTACACACCCTCTTGGATAGAAATTCCCAGAGCCTCTGCTGTTTTTCGAATTACACTGCCCAGAGCCGCATCGTAGGTATCGCTCATATCGCAAAACCGGGGGCCAAGAGCATTGATGTTAGGTCCTATCAGCGGAGAGGGTACAAGTACTGAAATATGATCTCGAATCAGCATCAAATCTCCCGGCTGATAATCCAGATTTACACCCCCTGCCGCATTGGTAAGAAAAAGAATTTCCGCTCCCATCAGCTTCATCAGTCGAACAGGCAATACTACGTCACTCATAGAGTATCCTTCATAATAATGCACTCTGCCCTGCATGCAGACCACCGGAACATCCTTTACATAACCAAAAATAAAACGTCCATGGTGTCCTTCTACCGTGGACTGGGGAAAAGACTCAATGTCCTTATAATCCAGAACCGCTTCCTGCCGGATTGTATCTGCGTAATCTCCCAATCCCGATCCAAGAATCAGGGCAACTTTCGGTACAAAATTCACCTTGCTTTTATAACTTTTATAACAATTTAACAGTTTCTCGTAATCTCGATTCATTTATACCTCCCATTTTTATTCTGCTCTTTTCTATTTCTTACCCTTTCCAGACAAAGGTATCCTATCGTTCCAACACCATCTGATCGTACTCTAAAAAAGTAAATCCCAGACGCTCGTACAAACGCACTGCCGCTTCATTGCTTCTCGTTACCTCCAGACGGAAACGCATCACTTCCGGATGCCGCTCCATCATTTCCTGAAAGAAACGGTTTCCATACCCTTTGCCTCTGACCTCTTCTTTCAGATAAAGCTCCTCAAACATCATGCACCTGCCCCCAACCTCGCAGGCATAAAAGATGGTCGTATAGCCAAAGCCTACAATTGTGTCATCCTCCATCAGTACATGGCCTTCCAATATGGAATCCTCACTGACCGCATCCTCAAAGGTCCTCTCCAGTACTGCATCCTCCACCGGATGACACACAGCATCGCTATGGTAAAATTCCAACACCATAGGAAGAACCTCGCTACGCATACTCTTTTGCATCTTCTCTATATGAAACATTGATTTTGCACCCTCCTTTCCATCTAAAGTTGCTGCCTGGCAGCACTAAAACATTTCTTAGCCGGACTATCACATCTTCCTCTCCAAACGCCCCTGAATCATAGTGGAGGTTAATAGAATTACGATCGTCCCCACAATCATCAGGGTTGACAATGCATTCACATCCGGAGACACCCCTTTACGGACCATCCCCAGAATCTTCAAAGGCAAGGTCGTGCTTTCAGGCCCTGCCGTAAAGAAGCTGACAACCACATCATCCAGGGACATGGTAAGGGCCAGCATCCCCCCGGAAATTACGCCTGGAGAAATCATCGGCAGCGTCACACGCCAAAAGGTATGAAGCTCATTTGCCCCCAAATCTCTGGCCGCTTCTTCAATGGAATGATCAAAGCCTGCCAGTCTGGCACGAACGGTAATGACCACAAAGGGCATGGAAAAGGTTACATGGGCAATAATCAGCGTGGCCATGCTCATGCTGACATTTAAGGATGTAAAGAAAATCAGCAGGGCAATGGCAAATACCAGTTCCGGAATTACAATGGGGATATATAAAGCACTGTTTAAAGCATTTTTTAGCTTAAACTCAAATTTATAGAGTCCGAGAGCACACAGCGTCCCCAGAATTACGGAAAGAATTGTACTCACTCCCGCTACGATTATGGTGTTGAAAAAGGACTGCATAAGCTGCCGGTTTTCAAACATTTTTCCGTACCATTCCAGAGTGAAGCCCTCAAAGGTAATGTTCATTTTAGAAGTGTTAAAAGAAAATGCAATCACTACAAAGATGGGCAGGTATAGAAAGAGATAAATAAGGCAGGCATAAAATACACTGCCCGGCTTAAATTCACGTACGTTTCTCTGCTTTTTCATATGCATCTCCTTTCTTTTCCACAACATTCTGCTATGCTCTATCTCGCTCTATGGAAAAAGCCAAACCGGTTCAGGCTTATGTGCCAGTACAACGCCTGAATGCCTTTGATTCATGCAAATAATCTACCCCGCCGTGAGCCAGCTCAATTCCGCCTTGCTCCATTTCGCTGGACGGGCTTCGCCCTATGGAAAAAGACAGATTGTGCCAGCCTTATGTGCCAGCACAACGTCTGGCACAATCTGTCTTTTTCCGCACGGCTCATGCCTAAGCCATGTCTTCCAGGCTCCCCACTCTGGTGTAGAGCTTCATCAGAATCAGCGTAATCACAATCAGCACAATGGACAGTACCGCACCTAGGGGCCAGTTTCTGGCCGACAGGAACTGATTTTTAATCAAGTTTCCAATATACATGGTCTTTGCCCCGCCCATCATATCCGAGATAAAGAAAAATCCCAGTGACGGAATAAAGGTCTGAATCGATCCTGCAAAAATCCCTGGCATAGTGAGAGGAAGAATGACTCTGGTAAACACATGCACCCTGCCTGCCCCCAGATCCCCCGCCGCTTCCAAAAGAGAGGGATCTAACTTCTCAATAGATGTATGAATGGGCAGAACCGTAAAGGGCAGCAGGGCATACACCATACCAAGCAGCACCGCCCCATCCGTATAAAGCATCTCCAAAGGACGATCAATGATTCCGATTCCCTGCAGAAAATGATTGATAATTCCCTCTGTGCGGAGAAGCGTATTCCACCCATAAGTACGAATCAGCGAGTTTGTCCAGAAAGGAAGCATCAAAAGCAGCACCAGTACAGGCTTCCCTTTCCTGGGTGCATTAGCAATAATATAGGCAAAGGGATAGCCCGCCAGCAGACAGATCACTGTAGTTTCCAGGGAAAGCAAAAGGGAATCAAAAAACACCTTTGCATACTCGCTCTGAAACAAACTGGCATAATTCGAAAGGGTGAATGTAAAATCCACACCCCCATAAGCATTTTTTGTCAAAAAAGTGATTCCTATCACATAGATAAGCGGAATCATAAGAAATGCCGCCAGCCACAGAACCGTAGGTCCCACTGTAGTAATCACACCCAGACGCTTCTTAAAAGATTTGATCATTGGTCATTCCCTCTATCTTAACAGACTGCTCAATCACATTGTAGATCTGCTCTTCCTTAGTCCGCATCACTACAACCTTTCCCGGATTCCAGTACACATTCACCACGGTTCCAACCGGAATCAGATCGTCCTCCGCCGGCGTCTCGGCTTTGAGCATCTGTCCATTGGGAAGCTCTACCATGGTCTTATTGATAGAGCCCACAAAGATATGCTCCCGAACCTGCCCCCGGAACCGGAATCCCTCCACCGGCTCCATAGAAAGCTTCAGGTTCTCCGGCCGCACGCAGAGATATACCATCTCTTCCAGGCGGTAGCCCGTCTCCCTGATTCTGGCTTTTCCCGATTCCATGGTTACTTCAATGGAATCCTCTGTCATTTCCTCTATATAGCCCTCAATAATATTGGACTCTCCTATAAAATCCGCCACAAACTTTGTCTCCGGATGATTGTAGATCTCCTCCGGCGTTCCCACCTGCTCCAGATTTCCCTGGTTCATAACAGCAATTCGATCACTCATGGTCAGGGCTTCCTCCTGATCATGGGTAACATAGATAAACGTAATGCCCAACTGCTTCTGCAGATGCTTTAACTCCACCTGCATCTGCTTGCGAAGCTTCAGATCCAGTGCCCCCAAAGGCTCATCCAAAAGCAGCACCTTGGGCCGGTTCACCAACGCCCGGGCAATAGCTACCCTCTGCTTTTGTCCTCCGGACATCTGGGAGGGCATCCGCTTTTCCAGTCCGTCCAGACGCACCAGTTTGATCATCTCCTCCACCCTGCGGAGGATCTCATCCTTTTTTACTTTCTTCTCCACCAGTCCGAAAGCGATATTGTCAAAGACATTCATATGGGGAAAAAGGGCATAATTCTGAAATACCGTATTCACATCCCGTTCATTGGGCTTCTTCCCCTCCACGTCCGTGCCCTCCAGAAAAATCTGTCCGGAGGTGGGATATTCAAAGCCCGCTATCATCCGCAGGGTCGTTGTCTTGCCGCAGCCCGAGGGCCCAAGCATAGTCAGAAACTCTCCCTCTTCCACATTAAGATTCAGCTTCTTTACTACCCTGTCATCATCAAAGTTTTTATCTACATCCTGCAGACGGATAATTACCTTATCTCTGCTTCGCTCCATCCAATGTTCCTCCCCTGCTACAGGGTTTTGTATCCACGCTCCCCTGTCCGAATCCGCATCACATCATCAATTGTTGAAATAAAGATCTTGCCGTCTCCCACGCTTCCCGTGGTCAGCTTCTGCTGCAGCTCGCAGAGTATTTCCTCCAGATCCTCATCCCACACTACCGTCATTACATGAATCTTCGGCAAAAGATTCATATCCAGATTCAGTTCCTCAAAATCCTTTGCATCTGCTTTCTGCCGCCCGCAGCCCATGGCCGCAGTCACGGTCATACCCGAGTATTCGTTTTTTGCCAATATTTTTTTGATAATATCCAGTTTATCCGGCCTTGTTATAATCTCAATCTTCTTCATAGCAGCCTCCCTCACTAATTGGTCTTCATTTTCGTAAACACTTCGTCATACCAGACAACCGCATCGCCCACTTCCCCGATCATATCGGCCCGTTCAATCTCGGAAGCTTCTACGTTGCTCCCCGGATTGTTCAGATATTCCTCGTCCAGAATCTCAAGAGCCGCATCATTGAGACACACGCTCGGGAATTCATCCAAAATCATTTTATAAATCTCCGGCCTGTGGATAAAGTCTATGAATTTCTCCGCATTCTCCACATTCTGGGCATTGGCGGTCATTACAAAATTGTCCATGGAAATCTGGCAGGGCTCTTCTGTGAATACCACATCAATATCCGGATTTTCCTTGATTGCCATTCCTGCGTCCGTATTGTAAACAATGCCCACAGCCACATCATTGGCCGCCAGCAGGGTCTTGGGACTGTCGCTGTCATAGGCCTTAATATTGGGCTGAAGCTTTAGAAGCCAGGGCAGTGCGGCCTCGATAACCGCCTGGTCACGGCTGTTGGAATCCTGTCCCTGGGCTTTCAGAGCGATTCCTACAATCTCACGGACGTCGTCCACGGCTACAATATTATTTTCCAGGGCCGGATTTAGGAGGTCGTCAAAGGTTTTGATCTCCACGCCCAGTTCCTTGCATTTTTCCTTATTTACGGCAATCACGGTAATGGTGCTCATAAAGGGAATCGAGTACTCGTTATCCGGATCAAAATCCTGATTCAAAGCTGTAGCACTGATATTGCCCAGATTCTCCAGATTCTCCTTATGTATTGGCTGAATCAGATCCTGTTCTACCATAGCTTCTACCACATAGCAGCTTGCCATTACCAGGTCGTACTGATCAGAGCCGCCTGCCGTCAGCTTGGCAAGCATCTCCTCATTAGAGGAAAATGTGGATTCTATGACCTTGATTCCCGTCTCCTCCTCGAAAGCATCATAGACATTCTGGGGTATATACTCCGTCCAGTTATATAAATACAGCTTCTCCCCACTGTCCTTTTTTCCGCATCCGGAAAATAACGTCATCAAAAGCATTGTTGTCACGAATAACGCAATTACTTTTCTTTTCATCCTCTGCTCCTTTTATTTTAGTTCCGTAATATCCCTCTCAACACATCTTTACCGAGAACAATTTCCGGCCGCAAAAAGCATACATCCGTAAATTGTTCTATGCGTCTCGGGGATATTACTGTTTCCAGTTCCGTAATATGTGCTAATGCATAAAAAAATAGGACTGGAGAAAGCTTTACTGACTTTCCCGTCCTATGTGCTTCTAACCAATGAACTCCATCCGCTTCCGAATGAAACCACCATATTAGGCGAGGCTCTTTTTTTAACGCTTCCCCGCACTTTGCATTATATAAAAAAGTGCGGGGTACGTCAATGGGTTTTATCAATTATTTTAAAATTTCAGGGTAATGTCCGCCCATCTGAGCGATTGCATGCCAACTTTTTATATCAGATTCCTTGCCACACCGCTTTTTACCGCAGCATTTGCCACCGCTTCCGCTACGGTGCTTCTCAATCTTTTGTCGAAGGCCGCCGGAAGTATATAATCAGCATTCAGTTCATCTTCATGAACCAGTCCTGCAATTGCGTACGCCGCAGCAATCTTCATTTCATCATTAATGTCCGAAGCCCTTACATCCAGGGCACCACGGAATAATCCCGGAAAGCACAGGACATTGTTAACCTGATTAGGGAAATCCGAGCGACCGGTTGACACAACTGTCGCCCCTGCTCTTTTCGCCTCCTCCGGAAATATCTCCGGAGTGGGATTCGCACAGGCAAAAATAATGGCATCGGAAGCCATAGAGCGAACCATCTCCTCTGTAAGCGTCCCCGGAGCCGATACCCCGATAAACACATCCGCACCTCTGATAACTTCCTTTAAAGTTCCTTTCTCACGGTTAAAATTTGTGATAACAGACATTTCCTTTTTTACGGAATTTAAGCCTTCCCGCCCCTCATAAATTGCCCCCTGACGATCGGTCATAACAACATTCGTCAATCCCATTGCCATCAGCAGCCGGATAATTGCTATCCCGGCGGCACCGGCCCCGGAAGTGACAATTTTCACATCTTTCAGGTCTTTCTTTACAAGTTTTAACGCATTGATCATTCCCGCTAGCGTAATTACGGCTGTCCCATGCTGATCATCATGGAAAACAGGGATATCGCAGGTCTCTTTTAATCTTTTCTCTATCTCAAAGCATCGGGGAGATGAAATGTCTTCCAGATTAATTCCTCCGAAGCTTCCTGCAAGCAGGCGGACCGTATTTACAATATCTTCCACATCTTTACTGCGAATGCAGAGGGGAACTGCATCAATACCCCCAAACTCCTTAAAAAGGACACACTTGCCCTCCATCACTGGCATTCCGGCTTCCGGGCCGATATCACCAAGCCCCAGTACCGCAGTGCCATCCGTGACAACAGCAACCGTATTCCAACGCCGGGTCAGCTCAAAACTCTTGCTCAAATCTTTTTGAATTTCAAGACAAGGACAAGCCACCCCCGGTGTGTAAGCCAGGCTTAAAGCTTCCTTTGTGTCAACAGACACCCGGGATGCCATCTCCATCTTTCCCTTTAATTCATAATGCATTTTCAAGGATTCATTTTCATAGTTCATGGCAAACCTTGCCCCTTTCATTACACCTTTTGAAGCATCGCCTCTGTCACCAGAGCTTGCACAGCACAAAAATGCTCTGGGCTGTCATAGGAATGAACGGCACCCTCTATATAGTGCAGCTGTGCATTCCGGAAATTATTTTTATAACGCAGGGCCGTATCCGGTGTCACCGCCGTGTCGATGGTTCCCTGAATAATCGTAACCGGCCCCTCATAGCGGGAGGATACCTCCATCACGTCAATCCCATTCCCATCCTCAAAGAATTTGCGTCCCAGGACCAGCGAACCGCGGCCGCAGCTTCCCGTCTCCATATACATCTTTTCCATCTTCTTATGAGTCGAAGTGGCCGGAGAGATCAAAATCAGGCGTTCCAGCTTCTCTGGTATGGTACCTGCCACATTGGCTGCCACAAATCCCCCCAGGCTAAAGCCCAATAAGCTGATCCGCTTTGTGTCAATCTCATCGAGGCTCTCCACAAAGTCCACAATTGCCAGACCATCTTCAATCTCCGTTTTGGGGGTAACATCCGCAAAATCGCCGTCGCTTTCCCCCGTTCCCCCAAAATCAAACCGCAGGCTTGCCACTCCTGCCTCCGCCAACCCCCTGGAAAGCCTGGACAGCAGAAAATATTTTTCCGATTTACATCCCGTAAAGCCATGAAACATAAGCATCACAGGCGGTTTTTTCCCATCTTCCAAAGCAGTGTTCGGAAGCTCCAAAAATCCCCTCAACGTCAGGCCACGGCTTACTGTCTCTACATATTTCTTCATCATGCATTCCTTTCCTGCATTCAAAAAGGGGGCTGCAAAATTCATCTTGCTCTGTGGCACCCCTCCTTGCTCCATTTAGAAAAGTCCAATCAGGGTTCCCAAAATGCTTACTATGATAATGCCAAGCAGTATTGTATTGGGCTTAATTCCTTTTCGCACCAGCTTGTAAAGTCCAAAGGTCACAAACAGCGGCAGCATCTTGGGCATAATGCCGTTCACTACGTCATTCAGTGCAATAGCAGAATCCCCGGACCCAATGGTGATTCCAAGGTTCAGGCTGACCATAGAGGCGACCATGCCGCCGATTACCATAAGACCAATCATGGAAGCTGCGGAAAATACTTTCTGCATCACGCCAGACTTCTCCATTTCCATAAGGAAATTCGTACCCATGCCATAGCCCACTTTCAATCCATAGTAGCGGCACAGCACATTAGGGATATTAAACAGCAGTAAGAAGATAATGGGAGCCAAAACATTTCCCCCCATCGCCAGGGAACATGCAATTCCTGCCGCCAAAGGGCGAAGCGTTCCCCAGAATACGGAATCTCCAATTCCCGAAAGGGGTCCCATCAGTGCCGACTTCACAGCACTGATCGAGCTTTTGTCAAAATTCTCATCCTTTGCTCCCTGCTCTTCCATGGCCGTAGACAACCCCATCACAAAGGGAGATACCATAGGTGTTACATTGAAGAATTCACTGTGCCTTTTCAGTGCGTCCGCAAGAAGTGTCTTTTCCGGATAAAGCTTTTTCAGTACCGGAATCATGGAATATACATAGCCCTGATTCATCTGTCGCTCATAGTTAAAGGATGCATTAATGGTAAAGGATCTCCAAAATACCGAATTTAATTCTTTTTTTGTAATGGTTGTTTCATTAGAAGTCTTCATCTTCAGCCACCTCCACTTTGTTATTTCCATTCATAAGCAGTAATGCAATCATTGCACCCAAAACCGCAATTCCGAGAACCGGCATCCCCAGATAAGCCGCAAGAACAAATCCGATGATAAAGAAAGGAGCCACTTTTTTATTCAGCAGCATATTTACCAGCATTGCAAAACCAAGAGCAGGCAGAACACCACTGGCTACGGAGAGACCATCCATTACAAACTGGGGAACCATCGCCAGAAAGGCTTCTACGGCCGGACTTCCTGCCTGGAAGCAGATTGCAATAATCACGGCCATCACCGCCGCATAGGACAGAAAGCTGAGCATATGCATTCTTGCGACACCTTTGTAATCACCTTTCTCCGCATATTTGTCACTGATATGCAAAAGTGCACCCCGGACCACCAGGTAATATGTATTCTTCACCAGCAGAGCTACCGTAGCAATGGGAAGTGCCAGGGTAACAGCCACATCTGCTCCCGCACCGGAGGTAATGGCAAATGCGGTTCCCAGAATCCCCCCTGCCGTAATCTCCGGCGGCAGAGCAGCTCCAATGGCCTGGCTTCCCATAAATGCCAGCTCCAGAGTTGCTCCTACACTTAATCCTGTCTGTATATCACCTAAAATCAGGCCTACCAACGGCCCCATCACGATAGGCCGCTGCACCATGGAGTTTCCGATTCCGCATTCCAGAAAACCAAAAAAAGCAGCAAGTCCTACTAAAATTGTATTTAACATTCTCTCTTCCTCCAAAATCTTTTTATTTTTTGTATGTTACGGCTGTGTCACTGGGCACTGCCTGAATAAACACATGGATTCCCTGTGCGGAAGCTTCCGTGAGCTTTGCATCCTCCTCATCCGTCAGATTAACCATTTTACTGACAGAATGGGTCTCAGGCGTTGCCTTTGTTCCTCCCAGATTGATGGACGTGATCTGGGGACATTCCGTTGCCAGACGAACTGCGTCCGTCACATTGGACACCACGATCATCAACTTATAGCTGTCCGTCTTTCCCGAGTTGATGGCTTCAATGGAATCGTCTATTCCCTTGATAACCAGCTTTACTCCATCCGGCTTTCCAAGCTTTAAGGTTGTCTTACGCAGTTCATCTTTTACCACCTTATCATCCGCTACCAGAATGCAATCCGGATCCAGAATATTCCTCCAGCTAAATACCACCTGGCCATGCAACAGACGGTGATCAACCCTCAACAATTTAATCATCTGATTTTCCTCCTTTTTTTCCTCAAAAATCTTCTTCCACAGAATCCTTTTCATTTTCCATATAGGAAATCTGTTCTCTGGCTGCCTGAATGCTCTCGGCAATCAGCTTCTCGATACTGTCCTCTCCCATAATCAGATTCAGCACCAGTGCGGCATTCATACCTGCAACCACATACACGTTCGGCAGCATCCTGTACTGAGACATTTCATTGTTGACACTTCCTCCTAGGAGATCCGTCACAATCACAAGTTCCTCATCTTCATCCCTATTTTTCATATAGGCATCCATGTAGGCTTTCAAGTCGGGTATCTCCTTTGTATAAGCACCGATTGCCTGAATATCATCCCTGGCCCCGGCAATCATCTCAATGGTATTCTTCATTCCGTATGCCAGATTTCCATGAGATGCAAGCAGGAATTTTCTCATGCTTCACCCTCCTTTCTCTCGCTGTTCTGCTTGTTGCCATTAATCTAGCACAAATTTTTTCGGGAAAAAACCCTTTGGAGACCCTTTTATCACAACAGCTCTTTTCTTGTCACAAAGCCTGTGAAAAGCCGCTTTCTAACAGACACTGGAATCCGTTTTCGACACTGTTTCGACACTGTTTTCGTCAAAAGAAAAAGGCGAACATTTTGCTTAAACAAAATGCCTGCCTTTTCCTTTTAACCACCCGGTTTATTGCCAGCGTATAAATTGCTTTCTCCTGATGCCATTAACCGGCTTCGTGATAGATATAGTCCCACACATAATGGATCTCACTGATAGGAAGTTCCACCCCGTAATGATCCGTGATATTGCGAAAACAAATACGCACCGTGTCTATAAATTTTTTTTGCTCCTTTACGAAAACCTCCTCATCCATATGGCTCATAATCGGTGTCTTTTTAACCAGACGTTCCACCAGGCAACTTATGTGAATATTAAGCCCAATCACTGTCTTTGCGGAAAATCGGCGGCCAAGGGCAATCTGAAGCTGCTCCAGCGTCTCATCCACAAACTCCAGCACCTTATCCGCATTTAAAATCGTAAGGTACTCAATCACATTCTGCAGGGAAAAATTCTTAAGCAGATTCCGATGAAACTGTTGAAGCTCCTGTTCATCCAGATATTCTGACAGATAGCCTTTTACCGTCTCAATCTGCTTAAAGGAAATAATATCCTCCAGATAAACAAACGGAACCTCCATAAGTGCCGGATCTGCCATACCGGCACAGAACAGAATATGGTACTGGGACTGAAGTCCGGCTGTCTGACTTCTCAGATCCTCATAATCATAGCAAAGCAGACGGAGTTCTATCTGCCTGGGAATACTCCGCAGAAACAGCTGAGACACTTTTCGGGCAATGTCATTCCCCAGTTCGCTGACAAAGAGGATGGCTTCTTCTTTTTTCTTTTTTTCAATAATCCGGTAGGATACCGTATTCCCTTCCTTTGCTTTCTCAAGAAGTTCTGGCAGAGGCATTCCCGCCAACACTTTGTCGCCCACATCCAAAGCAAGGCGGGTTGACACATTGTTTACAATGCCAAGAGTTCCGTCAAACTGGATACGCAGCATGGAATCAATAGTTTCCAGAGAACCAATGTCAACCATAATAATCACATTTCCATTCAAGGCTGTTTCCAGATAGCATTCAATCTGCTCCACCACCACAGAGGTTTTAGTTTCTATGGGCATATCGATAGCGTCAAAAATCCGTTTTCCGCAAATCTGATTTACCACATCTGCAATACTGCTTGCCGTGGAATAGCCATGGCACACCACAAGGACTCTGGTATTCAGCCCATGGATTCGATCCTGATTCTGGCAGATCTTCAGCAGGAGCAATAGCTGTTCCCCCCTCTCCAGGGTAAGCTCCAGATGCTTTTCTGCAAGGCTGACTATCTCCTCCATAATGCCATATTCCCGTCTGCATTCTCCCTGAAGATATTGCTGCAGCTCCAACAGGCTTTCCTTGCCCTCCTGCATCTGCCCGCTCCCGCCCATATTATTACGCATCCGGTTATAAACAATGCGGGACATCACCAGAGCAAAATTTGAACTGAGAGAAGCATCATACCTCTGGTTCATATCCTGAAAGATCTGCGTCAGCACCTGTTCCGTTACACGTATTTTTTCATTGGAATAGTTTTTTTCAAATATCATGTAATCGAAATAACTGTTCACGGTCTCCCGATTCTGTTTCATCATGGCTTCAAAGGACAGCTCCCCCTGCTTCATCTGCCGGTAGCTTTCCAGCAGACTCTCATACAGAAGCTGCTCTTTGTCAGAATTTATATGGACATTGAGCTGATCTATATCCAGCAGTTCCGAATCTTTCCCTGCCTTTCCCATAACCCCTCCGAAATGATCAGAGAGCCGTGTCCCACGAAAAAGCTCCTCCGGCAAGTGTACCACCTGGACGGATAGCTTCTTTTCCTCCTCACTTCCCTGAAAAGCATTCATGCAGCTTGCCTGCACGCAGGACTTTAGCTGGCTGATATTTCTGTCATAGCGGTAATTCAACAAAAGTTCCAGGACCCTCCGGCTAATGCGGATTGGACGGTGGATACGCAGAGATTCCTGTTTATAATAATGAACGATCATCTGCTCCTTTTCGGCCAAGGAGCGTTCCTCCAATGGGAGCAGACGCACGATTACCGGAATCTTTTCCAGAAGCAGGCGGCTCATAGTCTCAAAGCTTAAAAGCGACGTAGAAAAAAATACTCTTCTGCCCTCCATATGCATGGCAATTCGATCCTGCAATTCTCTACCCAGGCAGTTAATATCCTTAAAATATATTATGTCAGCAGTCTTTGTTCCCAGCAGGCCTTTGCTGTTTTCATCACCGAAAAGGACCTTTACCGCTTCTGCCGGTGCATTTACATAGGAACGGCAGGAAAACAAACGGAACTTACAGTCCTCCGGCTTAATCAGTCCCTCATCGACCACATACTCATAGGTCAGCTTTGCCAAAAGACTCTTTCCCGTTCCCTCCTCACCGGAAAAAAGCAGTGGAAGACCCCCGGGGGGATAATTGACTGCCATACGGCACTGGGAGATCTCGTAGCTAAGTCCGGCATCACTGCCCACTGCTTTGGCAAAATTCTTTTTCCTCATGGACAAGCGGCGAATCGCTTCCTTTAACTCCCCAAGGCTTTCAAAGGTGCTCTGGTTAATTCGGATATGGTATTCGTTCTCCAGTACCTCCCGGTTGAGAAAATATACGGGCCTGGAATTTGTTTTGAGCAAAAGCCCCTCCTTAGCAAATTCATTCAAATACTGGCTGGCGGAATTCCTGCTGATGTTCAGTGCTCCGGCCAAATGATTGGCCGTAAATACCTCCGGAGTAACCTTAGGAAACTCCTGTGTCCGTTTGCTAATATATTGCAGAACGTCTTCCTGTGTCTGATTTAGTCTTGTCCGCATCCAGTCACCTGCCTTTCCTCTATATCATACCAAAGCCCGGCCTCCTTCATCAAGTCCATATAAGGCTTTGAGGGAAAATATTCCGGCGAGAACACTCCCGCACCTTTCCAAATTCCTTTCCCCAAAAGTTCGATTCCGAGGGCCGCCCCGAAGCCAGTCTGGGCCACCACCGCCTGCATGCCCCAGGTTTTCACGGATTCTTCGTTATCAAAGGGCTGATAGATAAAGCATTCCTTTCGTTTTCCGTCTTTTTTCCCGATACAGTGAACACCCACGCACATACCGCCCGTCATTTCGGCACCGATGTCCTTGGGCTGAGGGGCACAGGCCGCTACCACGTCTCTGGGGATGACCTTGACACCGTCCACCTCTATGGGCTTGGTGCTGCGAAGCCCCAGGGCGTTAATAACTTTTAATGCATTCAGCAAATTGTCATCCAGTGCAATCTTAAAGCTGGCCTTTTTGAGACCGTATTGCGAGAGATAACGGGGCATGGTTACAACCTCCTCGTGCTCTACTTTCACCAGCCGGTTGATGCCATAGGGCTCCGGCATCCGAAATTCCTCTTCCCCGGCAAATGCGTCCTCGATCAAAAAGCCATTTTCCAGACTCCACTCCGCATTGGGATTCATCACCTCATCCAGGACCGTCCACACGTTAAAGCCAAATTCTATGACATCCTTACGGTTCCCAGGCTCCTCCAAGTTTCCTCCGTCCTTTACATGAACTTCCCACAGTTCATCAAAGAGATATTCTGCCGCATATTTGGCAAATACGTTGACGACACCCGGATCAATGCCAAGACAGATGCAGGCGGTAAGTCCTTTTTTCTTCCACTGCTCATGACGGTCGAAGTTATATTTTGTCATGGGTTCCAGATAGCTGCCCTCAAATCCGATTCCAAACTCCGGATGCTCTTTGGGAACGGACCAGGTACCCATACTTCCATAGTTTGCTCCCGCTTCATAGGCAGCGTCAAAAATATAATTGCTCACAAAGGGAGATGCTGCATCCATAACAAAATCAATAGCATGTTCTTTCATCAGACACACCAACTCTGATTTCTTATGAGCATCCACACAGGCCTCTTCATAGATTGTGCACTTTTTCTGACTTCTTCTGTCCATGAACATCGCTCGGTTCTCTGCCATTTTGCTCTCGGAACCCGGCCAGGCCCTGAGATGCTCCAGTACTTCCTCGGCACGCTCCCTGCTGTAATCAGTGATTAAGACATATTCCAGCCATTCTCCTTTGGGATCCCGCTTTTTCAGTACCTTTAAAATACATTCTCCTACTGCTCCTGCTCCTACCAGCATCATTCTCATAATCTGAACCCTTCTTTCCTTTCTAAACACATTGGCCGAACTCTAATTATTTACCCCGCCAGGCACGCTCAAAAACTTTCGTTTTTTCGCTTTGCGGCTGTCGCCGCATAGCCAGGGATATACAGGCACCCTCTGATGTGCAAGCTCTCCCCAATTATTTACCCCGCCGGGCACGCTCAAAAACTTTCGTTTTTTCGCTTTGCGGCTGTCGCCGCATAGCCAGGGATATACAGACACCCTCTGATGTGCAAGCACCTCAGAGGGTGTCTGTATATCCCTGGCTGCCCGGCTCATAGCTATAAAAAAAGAGAGACAAAATGCACTTGAGCATCTGTCTCTCTGTCCTTTTACCAGTTGGTTATAGCCACGTAGGCGGCGGTCTTACCGCTCTCTCCAGAGTTCCGTCGGATAACCTTCCTTTTGCCTGTCAGTTTCCACGAGAAAGCCGATCTGCTTCCCCATTTGCTTCTTCGGCTCTTCCTTTCACTGCTTTTGGGAAGTCTCTAGGGTTATCCTCTGCCGGTTTATGTAACTGGATATATTATAGCAGATTTTTCAGAGAAAAACAAAACTTTTTTGCTCCCCTAGGCCTGTGCTTTCGCCTCCTGTGCAATCCGCCGGATATCCGGAATCGCAATCAGAATCGGGTACAGCACTATGCCAATCATCAATCCGCCGATTCCCTGGATAATATTGGACGGTACACTGGCTGCTGCCGCCGCTATGCCATATAGAGGGCATTCACAGAGAAAATAACCGCCTGCCACCAGTATGGTATCCACAATCCCGCCCAGAACGACGGCAATATAACGGCTTTTGGATGTCCTGCCCATATTCCGGTAAATCATTCCTGCCGCAAATGCAACGGCTCCCTTGATAACAAAGGTAATGGGAACATAAATAAAATAACCCCCTATCATATCCGCCATAGCCGAACCGATTCCCGCCGCCAGCAGACCCCAGGCCGGCCCGAGAATCACCCCGGAAAGTATTACAATCGCATCGCCCGGATGGATATAGCCGCCTGTCCCGGGGGTCGGAATTCGGATGGACATGGTCGCCACACAGGCAAATGCCGCTAACAATGCTGCCATTACAATTTTTTTCAGATTTGATTTCATAATATGTGCCTCCTCAACATTACTGTTTGACCGTTTTTGATTTCTCACATTATATTTCAAATCTGGACTTATAAAAATAGCCAGTTATCGTCTTTTAAACCAGTCCAGTTATTGGTATAAAAGAGGAGGCATCTGCCTCCTCCATAGCCTTTCAGCACATCCAAATATTTTTTCTCAATCTACGACCGTATCACATCAAACAATTCTTTCACCGCCGGATAAATCTGCCGGAACTTCTGATACTGCTTCTCATAACGCTTGGCATTCTCCGGAATCGGCTCTACCGTATCCACAATCTTCACGATCTTAGAAGCAGCTTCTTCCACACTCGCATATTCGCCGCAGGCAACGGCCGCCAGCATGGCACCGCCCATAGCCGGCCCCTCCTCGCTCTCGGGAATATCTACCTTAATATTAAAGATATCCGCAATCATCTGCCTCCACAGAGGACTCTTGGCTCCACCGCCGCAGATCTTGGTACGTTCAATCCGGATTCCCAGGGCCTTTGCTACCTCAAAGGAATCCCGAAGTGCAAAAGCTACACCCTCCAGAACCGCCTGAGTCATGTCCTCCCTTGTGGTATCCATCGTCATTCCCATAAAGGTTCCCCTTGCGTTGGGATTGTTGTGGGGACTACGCTCCCCCATCAGATAAGGCAGGAAAAATACATTATTTTTCCCAAGTTCCTTAATCCCCGTCTGCTCGCCTGCGTAATCCCTGGTCTTAAGAATCTCGTCCATCCACCACTTATTGCAGGAAGCGGCACTCAGCATACAGCCCATCAGGTGAAAATGCCCGTCCGCATGAGCAAAGGAGTGCAGAGCATTGTGCTCGTCAACACCGAATTTCTCACTGGAAATAAAGATAGTTCCGGAAGTTCCAAGAGAAATATTGCAGCTTCCACCGCCTACGGTCCCGGTTCCCACCGCAGCTGCCGCATTATCCCCGGCCCCTGCCGCAATCTTCACATTTCCCGAAAGCCCCAATTCCTCTGCCAGCTCCGGCTTCAGCGTTCCCACAATCTCATAACTCTCAAAAATCTTCGGAAGCTGTGTCTCCTTTATGCCGCAAATCTCCATCATTTCCCTGGACCAGCATTTATTCTTCACATCAAAGAGCAGCATACCAGAAGCATCCGACACATCCGTGCAGAAAGTCCCGGACAGCCGGTAAGCCAGGTAATCCTTAGGCAGCATCAGCTTCTCAATCCGTGCAAAATTCTCCGGCTCATGATTCCTCACCCAAAGCACCTTTGGTGCCGTAAATCCCGCAAACGCAATATTTGCAGTGTATTCGGACAGCTTATCTTTCCCAATCTCCTGATTTAAGTAATCCGTCTCCTCACCCGTTCTTCCATCGTTCCAGAGAATGGCCGGGCGTATCACCTGTTCATCCTTGTCAAGAACCACAAGACCATGCATCTGGCCGCCAAAGCTGATCCCTGCCACCTGAGACCGGTCGCAGTCTGCAAGCAGTTCCTTTAAGCCATCCAGGGACTGTGTATACCAGTCCTCCGGATTCTGCTCAGACCAGCCGGGATTGGGAAAATACAGGGGATATTCCCTGGATACGATTTTCTCAATCTTTCCTGTTCCATCCATCAACAACAGCTTCACCGCCGAGGTTCCCAGATCAATTCCTACATACAACATATGTGCCTCCTACTCAAACGGATTCTCCGTCTTATACCGCATTCCCTTTGGCTGATTAAATCCAAGCTCATCCGGCTCCACGCCCAGATACTTAAATATCTCAAAAAGTGCCCTGCCAAAGTGTCCGAAAGCCACGGCTCCATGATGAGGATAATTCCCCTCAATCAGTACATGGCGATAGAAACGTCCCATCTCCGGAATAGCGAAGATACCGATGGCTCCAAAGGAGCGTGTTGCAACAGGAAGCACCTCGCCCTGTGCCACATAAGCCCGCAGCTTACAGTCGGCGGTACTCTGAAGACGGAAGAACGTAATATCTCCGGGAAGAATATCTCCCTCCAGAGTTCCCTGAGTTACCTCCTCCGGCAGACTTCTCGCCATAATAAGCTGATATTTCATAGAGCAGGAAGACAGTTTCTTGGAGCAGGTATTGCCGCAGTGGAATCCCATAAAGGTATCTTTGTGTGTATAATCATACTTCGGAGCAATCTCTTCTTTATAGATATCAGCCGGGACCGTATTGTTGATATCAAGCAGTGTCACCGCATCCTGGCTTACACAAGTTCCAATAAACTCGCTGAGTGCCCCGTAAATGTCTACCTCGCAGGATACGGGAATCCCCCGTCCGGTGAGACGGCTGTTTACATAGCAGGGGACAAAGCCAAACTGGGTCTGGAAAGCAGGCCAGCATTTTCCGGCGATAGCAACGTACTTGCGGTATCCTTTATGCTCCTCAATCCAATCTAACAGAGTCAGTTCATACTGAGCCAGCTTGGAAAGAATCTGGGGTTTCTGGTTTCCCTCGCCCAGTTCCTCCTCCATATCTTTTACCACATCAGGAATCCGGAGATCTCCCTCATGCTTATTAAATGCTTCAAACAGGTCAAGTTCTGAATTCTCCTCAATCTCCACTCCCAGGTTGTAAAGCTGCTTAATCGGTGCATTGCAGGCCAGGAAGTTCAAAGGTCTCGGTCCAAAACTGATGATCTTAAGACTGCTTAATCCTACAATTGCACGGGCAATGGGCAGGAACTCATAAATCATATCCGCACATTCTTCCGCCGTCCCCACCGGATACTCCGGAATATAAGCCCGCACATTGCGAAGCTTTAAGTTGTAGCTTGCATTCAGCATTCCGCAGTAAGCATCGCCACGGCCCTGAATCAAAGAATCTCCCGATTCCTCGGCAGCCGCCACAAACATCACAGGACCGTCAAAATGCTTTGCCAGAAGTGTTTCGGATATCTCCGGTCCGAAGTTGCCCAGGTAAACTACTAAAGCGTCACATCCGGCTTTCTTTACATCCTCTAATGCCTGCACCATATGGATCTCGCTCTCCACAATGCAGATGGGACATTCGTAAATGTCTGCTGCTCCGTATTTGTCCTCATAAGCCTTTATCAGTGCTTTTCTTCTGTTTACAGACAGCGATTCCGGAAAACAATCTCTGCTTACTGCTACAATTCCTACCTTTACAGATGGAATATTGATCATGATATGTACCTCCTATTATAAGTTCCGCAAAATTCGCTCCAGTACCCCTTATCTAGAACAATTCCCAGACACAAAATGACGTGTCTGTAAATTGTTCTGGCACTGTCGGAATTTTGCTATTCCAGTTCCGTAATATCCTGTCAGTACACCCTTATCTAGATCAATTTCCAGCCACAAAAAGATGTGTCTGTAAATCGATCTGTGCACTGACAGGATATTACTGTTTTCAAGTTCCAATTACAATTTCAGGTTCTCGCCCTTAAGCCCCACAAACGCACCGTCCGAGCCAAGTCCTGATTCCTCATGTGCAATCAGCCATTTATTTCTGGCCGTCAGAAGCTTATCCTCTGCCGAACATCCCTTTAAGACAGGCGGCTCCGTATTGGTTCCTTTGGGAAGAATGATAACCACCCGAAAACCGTCCTTCTTTAAATTGCAGGGAGCATAGTGGAGGGTTGTGGCATAAAGTTCTACCACACAGCCCTCAGGAGCTTCGAAAGCTTCCATTTTGGATGTATCATAAGTAAAATCCGCTTCAACGTCCTGCTGCATTCCCACCATAAGAACGGCTCCCGTCAGAGCAATATTGATCTCCGAATTGCGGTGATATTCTACCGCATTCAAAGTATCATTATTTCCATTGCAGTAACCAATCTGGATAGGCATTCCGCCAAAAACGCCGTCCTTTAACAGGTCAAATTCCTCGCATGCCTCAAGTTCCGGGGCAGATGCAACATATACCACATCCTCCGGGCAGGGGGTCCCCTCCAGACGCTTCAATAAGTCCGGAACCTTTACCTCCAGTACCCGCCCATACTTCTCAAATGCCTTGTCAGTTACACTTTTAATCTGCATTTTCTCTCTCCTGTTTTAAGTTCCGTAATATTCTTCCAAATATTACTGTTTCTGTTTTGCCGCTTCTATAGTTTTATCACTAAACTAATCAATTTCATAATAACACTTTACAATAGCAGGCACAAGTATTTTACTGACAAAATTTCTTTGGCTACTTCTGTGCTTCTTTCTTAGAAACCACATCAAAGATTACAGCTGCCAGAAGTACGAGACCCTTTACAACTCTCTGGTAGTTGGCATCCACGCCCATAATGCTCATACCAAGGTTGATCACGCCCATAAGGATTGCTCCCACGATAACGCCGGGAACCGTTCCCACGCCGCCGTAAGCAGAAGCACCACCGATAAAGCAGGAACCGATGGCATCCATCTCGTAGTTCTGCCCATAGGTTGGCTGTGCGGATGTCATACGGGCGATGGTCAGCATACCGGCAAGGGCTGCCAGAAAGCCCATATTCAGATAAGCGATAAAGTAAACCTTATCCGTATTGATACCGGAAAGCTTTGTTGCTTTTTCATTGCCGCCCACCGCATAAAAATAGCGTCCTGTGGTCGTATTGGAAGTGATGTAGCCATAAACCAGGACCACAATCAGAACCCAAAGAAGGGCGGAGGGTATTCCTTTATACTGAGACAGCTTATAGGCAAATATCAGAATCACCGCAGAAATCAGAACGGTTTTAATGAGCATGCCGGACAGAGGATCTACCTCGTAGCCTTTCTTTACACGATTCAACCTCCCTTTTACCTGAAGCAGTATGTAAATCACAACAGCGATAATACCCGCCAGCATACAGGTCAGGTTGAAGCCCTCCACCCCAAAGAAATCCGGCACAAAGCAGTTGGCACCGCCGCCGAAGATTTTGATAAAGGTTTCGGAATTTAGAGATATGGTCAGTCCGTTCAGTACCACGTTTGAGAGGCCCCGGAATACAAGCATGCCCGAAAGGGTTGTGATAAAGGGCGGAATCCGCACAAAGGCAATCCAATATCCCTGCCATGCACCAATCAGGGTTCCAATCACAAGCATGGCTACTACCGCCACACCCATATTCATCTTGTAATTCTCCATCAAAACGGCACCCACCGCACCTACAAAGCAGACAACAGAACCTACGGAAAGGTCGATGTTACCGCCTGTCAGGATGCAGAGCAGCATACCGGTAGCAAGCACAAATACATAAGCATTCTGGGAAATCAGGTTTGAAATATTCTGAGGAAGTAAAATCTTTCCTCCGGTTCTCCATGTAAAAAACAGCGTAACCAGAATCAAAACAATAATCATGGTATATTTTTGCAGGATGGCTTTCATGTTTGCTTTATCCATAGTTTTATTCTCCTTTACTCGATTTTAAAATCTGGGCCATAATCCGTTCCTGTGTGGCTTCCTCTGCATTAAGCTCGCCCACCATTTTGCCCTCATTCATTACATAAATTCGATCGCACATTCCCAAGACCTCCGGCAATTCCGAAGAAATCATAATTACGGATTTCCCCTCTGCCACCAGGCTGTTAATGATGCAATAAATCTCATATTTTGCACCTACATCGATACCACGGGTAGGCTCGTCAAGAATCAAAACATCCGGATCCGCAAACATCCATTTGGCCAGCAGAACTTTCTGTTGATTGCCGCCGCTTAAGTTTCCCACGTTCTGCTCTACCGTAGGACACTTTGTATTCAACTTGTCTTTATACTCCACTGCAATCTGATATTCCTTGTCCTTGTCAATCACTCCACGAGCACTGATACTGTCCAGATTGGCCAGTGTGGTGTTAATCTTAATGGGGTTGGAAAGAATCAGACCGTTGCCTTTCCGATCCTCCGTTACGTAAGCCAGCTTATTCTTAATGGCTTCCCGGGAATTCTTAAGCTCGACCTCTTTTCCCCCGATCTTAAGGACACCGGAAATATTCGTTCCGTAGCTCTTTCCGAAAATGCTCATGGCAAGTTCCGTCCGCCCGGCACCCATAAGGCCGGAGATTCCTACCACCTCGCCCTTTCGCACATTCATGGATACACGGTCTACCACCTTGCGTTCCGTATAAAGGGGGTGATACACGGTCCAGTCTTTGACCTCCAGGTTGATCTCCCCAATCTGTTTTTCCGTCCGTTTTGGGAAACGGTCCGTCAAATCACGGCCTACCATTCCCTTGATAATCCGGTCTTCATTGATATCATCCACCGCCTTATCCAGGGTTTCAATGGTGGATCCGTCTCGGATTACCGTAATTTTATCTGCTACATAAGAAATCTCATTCAATTTATGAGAAATAATAATCGAAGTCATGCCCTGTTTCTTGAATTCCAGCATCAGATCCAAAAGTGCCTGGGAATCCGATTCATTCAGAGAAGCCGTCGGCTCATCCAGAATCAACAGCTTGGCATGCTTTGCCAATGCCTTTGCAATCTCCACCAGCTGTTGCTTTCCCACGCCAATGTCTTTGATCAGCGTCCGTGAGGACTCCTTTAAGCCTACCTGCCGTAAATATTCGTCTGCCTGTCCGTAGGTTTCGCTCCAGTCAATGGCCGCTTTCTTTCCTCTTTCATTTCCCAGGAACATATTTTCCCCTATGGTCATATAGGGAATCAGGGCCAGTTCCTGATGAATAATAACGATTCCCTTTTCTTCACTATCCTTAATCTTTGCGAACTTACAGACTTCCCCGTTATAGATGATATCTCCCTCGTAGGTTCCGTAAGGGTAAATGCCGCTTAAGACGTTCATAAGCGTTGACTTTCCTGCACCGTTCTCGCCTACCAGTGCATGGATCTCGCCCTCCTCTACTCTCAGATTCACGTTATCCAATGCCTTGACACCCGGGAATGTTTTGGTGATGCTTTTCATTTCCAATAAAATCTTCGCCAACTTTAAAATCCCCCTATTCCAGTTCCGCAATCACATTCCGCTACACGATTACTGAGAACAATTCCCAGCCACAGATGCATGTGTCTGTAAATTGTTCTGTGCACCGGAATGTGATTGCTGATTCCAGTTCCTTTTTCATAGAACAGAACAGGCGGGAGAATCCCGCCTATTCTCATTTCCGCCTCGATTACCGATTACTGAAGATCTGCTTCTGTGTAGTATCCGGAATCAACCAGCAGCTCTTTGTAATTGTCCGCATCTGCAAATACCGGCTCGCAAAGGTAAGAGGGAACTACGATTGTTCCGTTGTCGTAGGTCTCGGTATCATTTACCTCGGCCTCCTCGCCTTTCATGATGGAATCAACCATCTTTACAACCTGGCTTGCAAGTGTACGGGTGTCCTTAAAGATAGACATGGACTGCTTTCCTGCAATCATGTTCTTTACGTTGGCAACGTCACAGTCCTGACCTGTGATTACCGGCCACTCACCTGTGTAAGCAGCTTCCAGGGCATTGGTTACGCCAAGGGCTGTGGAGTCATTGGAGCAAAGTACTACATCCAGAGCCGTTCCGTCTGCATAGTAGGAAGCAAGGATTGCATCCATTCTGGACTGAGCAGTCTCTGTTGCCCAGTTTGCGGTAGCAACCTCTGCGAATTCTTTCTGACCGGACTGGATAACCAGTTTGCCAGACTCAATGTAGGGATTCAGCACGTCCATAGCACCGCCGTAAAAGAAGTTTGCATTGTTATCCCCCGGGTCACCGGTGAAGATCTCCATGTTAAAGGGTCCCTCTGCATTATCCAGATCCAGGGCTTCCTTGATGTACTCGCCCTGCTTCTGGCCTACCATGTAGTTGTCAAAGGTTGCATAATAGGTAACTGCATCGGAGTTCATCAGCAGACGGTCATAAGCGATAACCGGAATGTTGGCTTCCTTTGCCTGTGCAAGAACGGTTCCGAGTGCGTCTCCGTCGATGGAAGCAATAACCAGAACCTTGCAGCCGTTTGAGATCATGGTCTCAATCTGGGATACCATGGTCGCATTGTCGTTGCTTGCATACTGTAGGTCAACGGTGTAGCCTGCCGCTTCCAGCTCTGCTTTCATATTGGAGCCGTCCTGGTTCCAACGCTGCAAATCCTTGGTGGGCATTGCCACACCTACCAGGCCGCCCTCTCCGCCTGCATTTTCTGCAGGAGCCGCTGTCTCATCATCTGCTGCCGGGGCTTCTGTCTCTGCCCCGCCATCTGCTGCTGCCGGAGCTTCCGCTTCCTTGGAACCGCAGCCTGCCAGCATGGCTGTTACCATTGCTGCTGCCAGAATGACACTGAGTAATTTTCTCTTCATGTTTTCATCCTCCCTGATTTTTTGTTTTGCAATATTTCTTATGGATGTTTGAAATATTGCTTTTGGTGATTTGTTTGGTACATTTGTACTATATCACACCTGGTATAGCAATTAGTTGTCTACTTTCTTGACAATTTTGTTATTTAATTCATTCACTAAACTAATTATAGCATTTTTTTAACTTGCGGGAACTGTATAGGGCAATTTAGTGCTATTGTTTTTTTGTTTTTTCTTGTCTAATGTGAGGCTGGGTTGGCTGAGTCGCCTTGGGGATGCAGTTTGGTTGGTGTTGCGGAAAGTTGTGCAGGCTGCGGGCAG
The DNA here is from genome assembly GCA_948330435.1 of uncultured Lachnoclostridium sp. Taxonomy (GTDB): domain Bacteria; phylum Bacillota; class Clostridia; order Lachnospirales; family Lachnospiraceae; genus Laedolimicola. The sequence goes on from CAOJBY010000010.1 coordinate 50,570, forward strand.
GAACCTCCACCCCTGACCGGGGCGGCCCTCCTACCCTCCGCCGGTAGGTTTTTGCCTGCAAACGGATCGTGCGAAGAATGTATAAAAGAAATAACGGGGATATCATTGCTGGTATCCCCGCCGTTTTACAACTCTGAATATCCGATTCAGAGCTACTTTGTATTCAGAGTATATGCATTAAACCAAAATCTTATGAAAAGTAAAAAGGAACTCGTCTGGAGTCCCTTTCCTTTGAATAAGTAATAATATCTTTCTCACTCTGGAAAAAGACTTCTTTGTATCTATATAGTATCGATTCTATTGCTTGTTGTCAATAGTATTTTTCTTTTTTCACAATATAACTCAAACTTCGCACTTAAATATATCTGGTGAACTGCCATCAAAATCAGACACAAGAAAATGACGCTTTTGCCTTTGCTATATCTTTGAATCTTACGAAAGCTTATGAAGCTACGAGTATGGGGCTTACTATGGTCGTGGTAAGTAAGGAAAATTATTTTTTCTATTGTTTATGATACGGCTCCAGAAAATTATGATTTATATGCGAGTGAAATAGAGACATCTATTAGTACAATTAAAATCAGTTATATTAAATAAAATGTTCTATACATTGTTATAAACCATAGTATTACTAATTTGTCATGAGCATACTTAAATATTTCTTTCTTATAACATTTATAAAACTTCTTGCTTCTCACACTCGTTAAATATATAGTTTATTAACATTTGTGTATGCTGTTCACCAATAAAAAACATCTTTCCTGTTTCCAAAATGTTTGTTTTGACATATCCTTCTTGCCAAACTTCGAGCACAATATTTTTATACCCCAAAATTGGCATAGTCATGGGAATACGCAGTGTTGGTTGTGTTTGCAATTCTCCATAACAAATTTTTGCTTCTGTATTAGAACATAGCATTTTCCATACCTGAGAATCATCCGCCATTTCAAAGCAAAGCGTCTTATATACACTATCATTTTTTCTATAATCATATAAAGCATAATTAAAAATAAGATTTTCTTGTAAATTCAGATCCTTAATAAGTTGCCCTAATGTTTCAGGACTGTAATTTAAATTTAATGCTACATACCAGACATCACTCATTTTATATTGAATTGCTACAGCACAATCTTTAGAAATACCTTTAATTTCATGTATTATTGCATCCGAAAAATACCCAATATTTTCATTTGGAGTGTCTTCTGTATATTGTTTCCAATCTTCTTTCGATATACTCAATAACCTTTCCCCAATATTTTCTTTAGGTACCAACATTTTTTGCACACTGTAATATATATAATTTAATTTTAATTCATAACAACGATTATCTTGAATCCAATTTTCTAGTAATGATATTTTGAAATTTTCTTTATTTATTTGAACACCAAATGTCTCTTTGTTTGTTAACTGATATTTTCCAACAGAAATCAAACTTAAAAAAGCAATCATCGTGTACACTACAATCAAAAAAGATTCCTTCTTTTTTTTATTAATGTCATTTTTATCGTTAAAGAAATTCGTATATATCTTTTTTACTATCATTATATATTTCCTTTATAATTAGACCTGAATTATTCATGAAGCTCTAATTCCTTCATGAATAGTTCAGGATGAGTAATGTACATAAAAATATTGATATAGTTATGTTTAACACTGTTGGAGACAAGCGGCTTTCAGTAGATAAATTATATTAATTGGGCATGTAAATCGGTTTTTTTGATATGTTTTATATAAGGAATTTCAATAAATCTTTGAGCAGTTCTGGCACAATTAAAGCAATGTCATCTAAAGCCATCTTTTGACTCCAAAAATATTTAATAGCCTATCCAACCTTCATCTATCATCATGTCAAATAAAGATTGATTGATTCGACGACATGTGTTGTATTTGCTACCACCTCCGTTATTGATACCATAAACTATTTCTGTATCATTTTTATATACCGGAGAGCCGCTTTGCCCTTCATCAGTATCTGCTTTATAGCTAAATCCTACTGAAGAATACTGATGCACGGGCGAATTTGATGTATACATATACTTTTTATACTTATCCTCAAATGAATTGTATCGTATCATCTTATCACCAGGATATCCCGTTACTCTAATAAGCATTGGTGCAAGAGTTTCATTATTTACATAACCTACTCCAAACCAACCAGTTGTACTTCCAACATTAGTATCAAACCTTAAGGCACCCCAATCATTCTCTCTGGTTTTATTAGTAGGGTAATTCACTGACCAATATAGAGTAGACGCATAATATTTATATGAATAATTTATGCCATCTCTTCCAAAGTATGCCACAACGCTCCTGGCTGAACCACCTCTCTTATCATCATAGACTAAATGTGCAGCCGTTAACATATAATTTTTTGAAACCATAAACCCAGTTCCGTTTGTTTCACTTCCATCAGGCCATGTTGTAACAAGTGCAGCAATACGAATATACGGATTAGAAGTTACATTATTTACACGCTCTCTAGCATACCCTGCACCTATAACGTTGTAAGGAGAAATTTCCAAATCATCGTCATTTAAAATATCATCGTCAGAACTTACAGAGTAGGATGAACTAAATGTGTTTCCAACTTCTTTATCCGAAATATAGTTTACATCATCACTAATATCTGTCAAATTTAAATCATATGTTTCAGTTTCCAAATCATACGATATTACGTCACAACTTTCCAAGTGGTCTCCATCACCAATTATTTCTACCGGTACTTGAGTATATAAGCGAAATTCCTCTGGCTCTACATAACCATTTTCAAAAGAAATTTCCATCGTAAATTTTATTTCTTCTCCGGGCAATATAGTACAATTGTCTTCTATACCCTTAATATAGTGTATATCCTCGTTCATTAATATTTCCGCATCTTCAATCCCATCTATAACAAATGATGAGCCATAGAGTAAATACCAGTTATATAATATCTCATCCCCTGTATTACTAATTGTAACTCTAACAGTTGCAGCATTTTCTGTTGTTTCAACGAGCTCAAATGCCACTTCGAAATCTTTAACCACAGCTAATATGTCTTCAGCAAGCACATTTTCTTCATTCTCCAAATAACCGTAATTATCAGTTTCATTAGCAAATACAACAGTATTAAAACTTATAATCATTATAGCTGATAATAAAGTCGCTACTATCCTTTTCATGATATATCTCCTTTTCTATGCTTATCTAGTGGCAAAACTTATATTTAATAACTCTTTTCTATTTTCCTGTTGCATTGATTACAATTACCTTGACTGATATATTCATCAGAAAGGATGTTTGTTGTCATAGGGGGTATCTCTACAATGACCTGTTACCAAAATGACGTTTCCCCCATCATCAATCAGTCTACCCATCGCAATATCGGGAATTACAAAATCAAAGTTTGATGTCGGAATCTGTGCCAAAACAGGAAAAGAAAGCTACTAAATATTATAAATACTGATAACAATAAAGAATTTCTTTCATATTGATACCTCCTACATAAAAATTAATGGATTGTTTACTAGCTAAGACAAATTAGACCGTTTTAAACACCCCCTTATATTTATGAACAAAATATGTATTCCAAAATACATTATATATTATATTTGGCTAATAATCAAGTTTTTTGTTTTTAATGCATAAATAAACTCTAAATATTTAGAGAATATTTAACATATTAAACAGTTATCGTTTTTACTATATGGAATTAAAATAATTTCCATCAGCGTAAGTGATATGGAGCTAGTTCTCTGATTGGCTTTTTGGGAAATACTAATCATCCTTTACGTTGACAATTGTGATTTTTTGTTCTACTATTAAACAAAACAGATTTAGGGGAGTCGATAATGAAAAAACTTTTTCCAAAAGAAAAAGAAATTATGGAACTTTTGTGGGAAGCCGGACATCCATGTATGATTTCTGAGATTTTAAAAACAGATTCTACTCTAAGCCGGAATACTGTGGCTAAGGTTTTGGTTCATTTGGAGAAAAAAGGCTATATTAAAGTAGACTCTGTGCAACAATCAACAACAAGAACCGGTCGTGCTTATATTCCTGTTATTTCTAAAAAGGAATATGAAGAACAGTGGGCATTGATTCAGGCACTTTCTGAAGATGGTTTTATTGCTAGTAGTCTCTTATCGTATTTTTCAACGTTGCTGAATACAGATTACGTGAATGATGACTTATTAGAAAAACTAGAAATGATGATACAGGATTACAAAAATGGAAAGGAATAAGCCATGGTATTGTCAGCTGCTTCTTTTTTTTCTTCATTTATTGCCATCTTTCTTTTAACACTGATTTTATTAGTGTTTTTACAAAATGATCGCTTTATATCAAGCATTGGCATAAAATGTATGTATTTGTTTGCACTACTGATAGTATTTCGGAGCCTGTTTCCAGTAGAGTTTTCATTTCATTCATTTCCTCTAACCAAAACGATTTATTTAAAAAAACTACTTCCCAATCTTAGAGATATGCTTCTGGTGCCTTTCTGTGAAACACATATTATGTCTTTGACACCTGCGGTTATTTTGGTTGGTATTTGGCTAATTGGGTCCCTAATCGTATTGGGGATCAAAATTCATAGATATTGTCAATGCCGGAATATAGTGGTGTTGTTTCCGGAAATAACCGATCCGGTTGTTACGGAGGTTCTTCAAAGAGCCGAGAAAAATGTTTTTCCAAAAGGAACGGTAAACTTTCGGCTGATTCAATTCAACCGTTTACCTACACCAGTTCTTTGGGGCTTTCGACATCCTGTTATTTTGTTGCCAGATATTGATTATACAGAGGAAGAACTACATTGTGTATTCCTGCATGAACTTTTTCATTATAAGCAACGCCATTTCCTGCTTAAAATATTGTTGGATTTATTAACTATAATTCAATGGTGGAATCCAGTGGTTGTTTTTCATCTTTTACCTGCTATTCATCAGATACAGGAACTTTTGGTGGATGCACAGTTAATGCAAATGACTACGCCATCTCAAAAGATTGCCTATTTAGATAGTTTGACTAAAACACTGAAATATGCTAAGGAAAAAGGAAAATCTCATAAAAATATGGAATTCGCACTTTTATCATATCATAGGGAATCTTTTACGCTCCAGCGATTTAGATGCATAACAGCAAATACCATTAAGCAAGGCTCCAAGTGGGGAAGAATTATATGCCTTTTACTTTTTATTCTATCTTTTGCTTTTGTTTTTGAAATATCATATCCTCTGAAAATTGATGAGTATGGTAATGAACTTTTTATTAATAATGAGGGACAAACGTATTATATCCGTAATGGCGATAAATATGATCTATATATGGAAAACGAATATGTTTATACAACACCTATGATTCTGGATACTTTTAGTGACATACCAATATATAACACCAAAAAGGAGGTTCCTAAAAATTGAAAAAATCTATTGCTTATTTATTAATTGTATTACATTTATTTTTTGCAGTAGCACCTATGAACGCATTTGCAATGTCTGCGGCTCCTGGTTCTGACAGTACAATTGTGTTTGATATTAAGCGTGCACCCGATATCAAATGGCAATATACAGTTATTAACAATGTTCTTTATCGCAGGCTTTATAATTACTCGACCAAGACACCCATAACCGACTGGGAGGTTGTTCCCTAATCTCAGAGACAACAATATATAATTTTATATCTTTCTAAAATAGTTATGTTTTTGTTCTTAGCCAAATGATTTTACTACGGACTTTTTAAATAACTGCCTTTTGTTCTTTTTGCCGCAGGCTTTCTGCAAACTGGCGGATCTCACGAATGCTTACACCGTCCAGGATCAGTTTATAAACGGGCAGAACGTAAGTGTATAAGGGATGGTCTTTTTCCAGTGCGGATACGCTTTCAAGGACTTTTCGGGCCTGGTCCGTGGTTTGGGGCAGATTGTTTTCCCGGATGTATTCGTAAATGGCTGCGGCTGTTCCGATGCTGATGAATACGGGGGATATGTTTCCCTCCAGACAGAGCAGGGACGAGCCGATCAGGCGGTCAGTTGGAGACAGCTTTCGTTTTGGATCCGCACCTACCCGTCTGCAGGTGTCCTTTAAGGCCCGGTTGGTAAAACGGTACAGGAGGTTCTGGAAGTGTTTAACCAGGTCTTCCGTAGGCATATGGTACTTGTGGGTGAGGGCCATTGTACTTTCCAACATGGCGTTTTGCACGATGCTCTGGATATTTACATCGTCAATTGCTTCAAAAATGTAATCTCTGTGAGTGTACAGTCCCAGGTAGGCACAGATGGCATGGCCCATGTTGTGGACATAGAGCTTTCTTTTGATGTAAAAGTCAAATGGCTCAAAGGGGACCATGTTTTTGATGTCCGGCATCTCCCCTTTAAAAGCCCCTTTGTCCACCGGAAGAAAGTCGTACTGCTCCACGCAGATTCTTAATGGATTTCCGGCTTTCATTTCCTCGGTCTGTACCGGGACCATGCGGCCGATGGAGGCTTCTACCAGGCCGATGTTTTCATCAAACCAGTGTCGCTCCGATTCTGACAGTTCTGCCCGGATGAGCTTTGCCAGAAGCTTGTCGGCATCTATAAGGTTTTCACAGATAATAATGTTTAAGGGTCTGCCGCCCTCCTGCATTCTTCTTCGTATTCCTGCCGCCAGATTTGGTACAATGTATTTTAAGATATTGACGCCTACGGCTGTTGCCATAATGTCTGCTTCGGCAATGGCTGCTGCCGCTGCCGCCGTGTTATTTCCGTTTACCGCACATATGTGTTCTACGTCTATGTCCTCAAAGCCCTCGTTTGAGACGATGCGGACCGGGTATTTCTTTTCATGGTTCAAAGCGTCTATCAGCTTTTCCGCCACATCAATAAAGGTTACTTCATATCCGGATGCCGAAAAGAGCATGCCGATAAAGCCCCGGCCAATGTTGCCGGCACCATACATAACTGCTTTCATAATAATCTCCTATTTTAAGTTCCGTAATATCCCTGTTACTGCTTTAGACTGTTTTTCCAAACTTTTCTTCTAGCTTCATCACATCTTCCAGGCTTCCCACCCATTCCGTAGCCCCCGGTTCTGACAGAGAAGCCGCAGCGGTACAGATTCCCAGGCGGATACTCTCCGCAAGACTCCATTTTTTGTGTGCTCCATACAGCACACCGGCACAGAAAGCGTCGCCAGCTCCCACAGTCCCCTTAATATAACCCTCCGGAAGTCTCAGACTGTTCATGCTTACAAAAACGCCGTTCTCATCCAGTCCATAGCCGCCCTCCGGACAATGAATCACCGCCCAGGCAGAGACCCCAAGCTCTTTCATTCTCCCAAGGGCCTCCTCCATATGCTCTGCATACAGCCGTTCCTCATCATCACGCAGAAGCACCCCCGTGATCTGCTGAGCTTCCAGTTCATTGATTATACAGTAGTCCGTATATTTCATTGCAGGCGGTACGAGGGTACGAAACCGATCCCCCGTCTCACTCACCACATCAATAGAGGTTCTGATTCCATGCCGTCTCGCTTCAGCCAAAAGCCTGGCCATCTTCGTCCCATAATCCTCATCCCTCTGATCCAGAGCATCCAACAAAAGAATATAGCCCACATGAAGAATCTCTCCATTCATCCGATCCCACTCCACACAAGCTTCATCAAATAAAGCATTCGCCCCCCGATACTGGAAAAAAGTACGCTTCTTCGTATCATTCTCACTCATCACAGCCGTAAAAGAAGTTTTCCCCATCCGTTTCAGCAAGCTCACATCCACATTCCCATAAGCACCAAGCTGCTCCAGAATAAATTCCCCCTCCGGATCCTCCCCAATAACCCCAAGAGTCTCCAAAGGCAATTCCGAATCCAGCTTCGCCAAATCCATAATCACATTACACACTGCCCCGCCAACAGAGCGTGTAATCCCCTCCGTAATCGTCGTCAACTCACTCTGCCTGGGCCACCTCTCAATCGGATAAGTAACATCCACAATCAGATTCCCCGCCACACAAATCCCACTTCTATTAGTCATCTCCATAAACAAACACCCCTTTCCCACCAAAAACCTTGCGGCAGCCCCTCACCAAAACCATCTATCTGCAAATTCGTCCGGCACTATATGAACTATTGCTGTTTCACATTTTCTTTAATAAGATCAATATACCATATTTCCGGTAAGTATGCATTCCCTCATTTACGTTTTTAGGTAGACTAACTTGCTATTTTCACTTCTTCTCCTACAGACGCTTTCAAACTCACAAGCTTCCCTGGCGAAGAAATACGGTACATCACCGGGCAGATCACAGTCAGAATCCCCTCCACAACCAGTTGTGTCAAAATCACCCCGTTCAGCTTCCAGAGATAATTCAGCACCATCACCCCGGGAATAAAGAGCACCACATTACGCAGCACGGTAATTGCCAGAGAGCTTGCCGCCCTGCCCAGGGCCTGAAAATAAGAGATCACCATATTGATAATCCCAAGCAGCGGTGCATGGAAGCACAGCAGCCGCAGAAAACCGGCCGTCTGCGAAATAAGCACCTCCTCGTACAAAAATATAGATGCAAAGCCCCGGGAAAAAACCATAAAAAGAACCGTAAACATTCCGCCGAGAATCATTCCGTAAACCATACTGTTCCTCATAGCCTGCTCCAGACGTTTTCCCCGCCCCGCCCCATAATAAAATCCCAGCAGCGGTGCAACCCCCTGGGACAATCCTACAGACAGCATAATCGGAAACATATCAATCTTATAGGCAATGCCATAGGATGCCACCGCATCGGAGCCGTAGATACCGATATAATTATTGAGAACAATATTGGACACACTCATCATAACGGTAATCAGGGCTCCGGGAATGCCAATCACAACAACATTTCGAACCATCCCCTTTGTGGGCCGAAAGCTTCCGGGCGATAAAGTAACCAACTCATTTCCACTTCGCTCTTCCCGGGCAAGACAGCCAATATAATATACCGTAGCACACAAAAAGCCGATGGAAGTAGCCAGAGCCGCCCCTGCGGTTCCCATATGAAAAATCACAATAAAGAGCCAGTCCAGAACAATGTTCACGCCGTTTCCCACCACAATGCCGACCGTGCTTTCCTTAATCAGCCCCACAGCCCGCAGAGAATGGGTCAGTCCGTTTGACAGCATAATAAACGGAGCTCCTACAAAAATCCATTTCAAATAATCACAGGTATAGCCAAGATTACCCTCATCGGCCCCTATGACATACGCCGCAGGCTTCAGCACCAAAAGCCCCGCCGCAAGCACAAGAACGCCTGACAGGGCTATGGAATAAAGACAGAAATTCAGGCATTTTGCCGAATCCTCCTTTTTCCCCTCCCCCAACTGCCTTGCAATCACGCTGCTTACTCCCATGCCGAATACACATGCCACCGACATAATAATAAGAAGAACGGGAACGCAGAGGGTGACGGCCGCTATCTGGTCCGCACTCTTTGTCAGAGACACAAAATAGGTGTCCGCCAGGTTATAGATCAGCGTGGCAAGCTGACCGAGCATAGCCGGAACACCAAGCTTTACAATGGTTGACGATATGTTTTTTCCTTCAAATACAGATGACATCCTGTATACCTCCTATTTAAAGTTGCTACGCAACTGTACTAAAGGGTAAAGTCGCTTCGGCACACCTGTAATGAGAGAAACTTTCATTCGAAAGGGCTCTCATGAAAGTTCCTCTCGTGCACCTCCTCGACTTTACCGTCCAGCAGAAAATATTTCTCATAAACACTTGACATTTCTTAGCTGGACTACTTGCATTTGATTTGAGTATAGGCTAAAATAAATGCAAAAAACGAGACATATGTCCCGTTTCTGGAGAAAAATATGAAAAAAATATATGACAAAAGCCGCATCCGGAAAGCTATCTCGGCAAATAAATACAAGGATCTCTTAGAAAGCCTGGAAACCGAACTTTTCCTGATGGAGTACGAACCAGGAGAATTGATCTGTGCACCCTGGCTTGACGATTCCCTGTTTCAAATCGTACTCTCCGGGGAGCTGTCCATCTATTTTATTCGGAACGACGGCACCAGGTATTCCCTGGCCGCAGGGCAGGACGGCTATGTTCTCGGAGAAATGGATCTGTTTCTCATAAAAAACAGCAATATCTACGCCCGGGTTACGAAAAAGCTTACGAGCATCGCCTTTATCACAAAGTATCACAAGGAAAAACTGTTTCAGAACAGCCGTTTTCTCTACCTTGTGGGGGAGAGCATGGCACAAAAAATGGCGGCAATGACCTCCCTGGATGCGGCCCCCTCATCCCTGCAGGAAAGAGTTCTCTCCTACATGGAATTTCAGTGCGAGGGCGGGAAGCTGAAAGGCATCGAAAAAACAGCATTCCGGCTTCACTGCAGTGCCCGGCAGCTTCAGCGTATCTTAAACGAATATGAAAAAAACGGCCTGGTGGTAAAAACGGGCAAGGGTGCTTATCAACTGGTCCATCCGGCTCCGGAGCGTGTCTGAAAATTCACTCCCCCACATTCAGATAAATATCCTCCCGCAGATGAAACCCGTCCTCAATAATCACATCCATATTGGCCGCCGTCACGGCCACCGGCTCCAGTCCGATATAGGGAACCTCCTGGGTGCCGTCAAAAAAAGTCCCGGCTGTCTTAAGCTCCTCCCCCCTGGCCAGTGTCACCGCACACTCCGCCGCACGCCTGGCAAGCTTCTCCACAGGCTTATAGACCGTCATGGCCTGTGTTCCCTCCACCACTCTCTGGCAGGCTCCCAGATCCGCATCCTGTCCCACCACACACACCTCCCCGGCCATCCGCCGTTCGGAGAGGGCACGGATGACCTGGCTTGCAATATCGTCGTTTCCGCACATAATGGCGTCCGCCTGCCCTCCGCTGTCCAGAAACCCGCTGACCTCATAAAATCCAATCTCCGAAAGCCAGTTATCCGCATATGCCGTCCCCACAATCTCCCGGTCCGTCCGGTCAACCATGCCGTGAAAGCCGTCCATCACAAGAGACACATTGTTGTCCTCGGGGGAGCCGCACATCATAAAAATCTTTCCGTTCTCCGGGGTCCGGGCCAGAATCGCCTCCGCCATCATCTCCCCCACCCGTTCATTGTCAAAGGTAATATACAGATCCACGTCCGCATCCTTAATCAGACGGTCATAGGCAATCACCCCGATGCCCTCCCGCTTTGCCTTGCGTACCGGCTCCCCCAGTGCCGTATAGTCCGTGGCTATAATAACAATCACATCCATATCTTTCTCAATCAGATACTCGATCTGGGCCGCCTGCTCCCTGGCCTCTCCGTTGGCACACTGAACATTGACCTCCGCCCCAAGCTCCGAAGCTCTTGCCACAAAAGCGTCCCTGTCCCGCTGCCATCGCTCAATAATAAAGGAATCAAAGCTTAAGCCGATGCGGATTCCATCCTCCTCCCTGGCCGTCTCCCGGGCCGTCTCCGTCTCCCCTCCCCTGCATCCGGACAGGAGAGCCAGGCAAAAAGCCAGTCCCAGCAACCTTGCGATCCGTCCCTGTTTCCCTCTCATTCCTCATTTCCCTCCTTAAACTCCGTGGGCGTCTGGCCTGTCCATTTCTTAAAAATACGGCTGAAATAATTGGGGTCCCCATAGCCGATCTCCTGGCAAATCTGTTTCATGGAGCTTTTCCCCTCTCTCAGCAGCTCCTTGGCCCGGCGGATGCGGATACTGGTCACATACTCCACAAAATTCGTCCCCGTTACCTCCTTAAAAAGCTTGCTGAAATAATAGGGGCTCATATCCATCTCTCTTGACATACTCTCCAAAGACAAATCCCTCTTATAATTCCGGCCGATATATTCCATCGCTTTCTCAATGATCTCGTGGGAGTATTCTTTCTTCTTCCCGGACACATTTGCGGCCGCTTCCTCCGCTTTCTTCACAAACCAGCGGCGTAATTCCTCCAGAGAGCCTGTGCGGACCACATCCAGATATTCCGTTCGGTCCCGGAAGCGGTAGACCATGCCGCCGCTTTTGTAGGCCACGTGCTCCATAAAGAGGACAAATTCCAGCACCTTTAAGCGAATATTCGGCATATAGTCCGTCTGGGTCTCCGCCATCCAGTCAAAAAAGGCTCCGGCGGCATTCCGGGACTCTTTCCCTTTTCCGGCCCTTACGCAGTCAAAAAGCTGTTCCTCCAAGTCAAGGGGATAATCCTCCTCGTATTCGCAGAAAATAGGCAGATCCCGACAGTGGGCCACACTCCCGTCGGTATTGTCAAGAGCCTTGGAAGCGTCCTCGTAGGATTGCTCCAGTTTGTCCACAGGCAGGATGCTCCCCACGCCCACACGGCAGGCAAGGCCGCAGGTACCGGAGATTCGATCCATCATCTGGCGGCACCATTCCACATCCCTGGCCCTGCTCTCATAATCTCCCTGCTCCATGCTCGTTGGCACGCAGCATACCAGGCGGTTATTCATAAGAGGACCCACATAGCAGTCATAATATTCCTTAATAATACTGCGGACCTGCTGATAGCTTCCCTGGAGACGGACGCCGGCTCCCACCGGATTTGTGACCCCCTGTGCTCTCTCTTCGTCTCCAAATTCCAGAACCAGGGCAAACATATGGCTCTGGCTCATGCCAAGGAGACTTTTGTAATTCTCAAGCCCCGGCCTGTCCTGGGCCTGTAGAAGTCCTGCCATAATAAACCCCTGCTCAAGCATGGGGACCACGATCTCCAGTTTTTCCTTTGTCTCCAGATCACGGCTCCGCTTTTCTCTCCGGCTGTCCACCATGCTCATGGCCTTGCGGATAACCTCCACAATCTTTTTCTGGTTCACCGGCTTGTGGAGGTATTCCAGAACGCCCAGGTTGATGGCTTCCTGGGCATAGTCAAATTTGTCATAGGCGGACATCACGATAAAAATCAGATTGGGATTGTTTTTCTTAATCTCTTTCATGGCTTCAATGCCGTTGATTCCCGGCATCTGAATGTCCATAAAGGCAATATCCGGCCGGTAGCTCTCCGCAAGCTCAATCACGCTGCGGCCCGTCTTTGCGGATTCCACCTGACATTCCCCGTCAAAGTTCTGACGGATGATATAGGTCAGAGAGTCAATCACAATTCCCTCGTCGTCTGCCAGCATAATCTTATACATATCAATCCCCCTATTCCGGTCCCTGTCCCGCAGTATTTTCTACCGGCAGGTAAAGGTACACCTGGGTCCCCTTATTCTCCCCGCCGCTTTGAATCTCGAAAACCTCTTCCCGGTTATAATACAGCCTTAAGCGGCTGATCACATTTCCCAGACCAATGCCCGTAGAATTTCTGGACAAATCCGTCTCCCGGACCTCTCCCTCCATGATCTTTCGAATCTTCTCCTGGCTCATCCCCACGCCGTTGTCCCGGATGGAGATACAGATACGCTCCGGTTCCCGGTACAGAAGAAGCTCGATCCACCCCTCCCAGTCAATGCCCCGGATGCCGTAATTGGCCGCATTTTCCACAATGGGCTGAAGAATCATGCTGGGAACACGCAGATCAAGCAGCGTCTCGTCCACCTGCTTTCGAAAATGAATCTCGCCCCCAAAGCGTACATTCAGAATATAGAGATAGCTGTCCACCAGTTCCAGTTCCTCCCGTATGGCGGCGTCCTGGTTGATCTTCTTCACATTGTACCGAAAGAAATCAGCCATATTTTCCACGAAAAGGCAGGTCTTGTCCGCCCCCTCCATCATGGCAAGCTGTGCCCCCGCATTCAGCGTATTAAACAGAAAATGAGGATTGATCTGGGCCTGGAGATATTTCAGCTGTGCATCCTTTAAATGGCCCTCCATCATCAGCTCCTTTTCTTTCATGGCCGCTTCTTTCTCCATATTTTCCTTAATCCGTTCCATGTGAATGCGGATACTGGACACCATCTGGTTAAAGGCCGTAGTCACAATGCCCACCTCGTCCATGCTTCGGACCGGAACCAGATCCACCTCCAGATTGCCCTCCGCAACCTCGTTGGCTCTCAGGGCCAGATGGCTCAAAGGCCCCGTTATACTCTTGGTAATGGCGTAAATCAAAGCCGTAATCAGCACGCCCACGGCCGCCAGGATCACCGTCCCCACCAGTTCAAACCGGCGGAGTGCCCTGGCAAATGTCTCGTAGCTGTTGGTATTCGTCTTAAACCGCCGGTTGTTCAGGCTGTAAATATAGGTATTGATATACTCAAACCGTTCCACGGCTTCCTCATAACGCAGGCGGTATTTTTCAATATTCCGGCCCCGCTTTGCCTGGGTGGCCTCATCCGTAATATGCAGGTATTCCAGGGTCATATTGCGGATATTCCGTTCCATCATCAGAAGCTCGTCGCTGCAAATCTCCGTATTCAGCTCCTGAAGCCGCCGGTTCAGTTCCTGGCTGTTCCGGTAGTAGGAATCCAAAGTATCCGAGCTTTTTACATTCAAATACTCCGTCATACTGCTGTGTACGGCACCCAGAGCCTCCGACAGCTCATTGAGACTGCTGTTGCTCTGGTAGACCTGATCAATTCTTCCCGACATAAAATTAATATTGGCATATAAAATCAGATTCACGAAAAAAATAAGAAAAAAAGTAAGTAAGAACGCTGCAATCAGCTTTAATTGGATGGAGAGATTTTTCCATTTCTTCATACGTTTTGCTCCTGGTCATTTGTAGAAAACTGAAATCCCATACCTTTACGGCAGCAGATACTGTCCCACATTGGTCTCGTCAATCACATAAGTGTCAACCGGAAAATATCCGTTCACATACCCGGTCTCCCGATACTCCGTAAGGGCCTGCACGCAAAGGCTCCCAAGCTGCTCTCCGTCCACAACCACCGTGGAAGAAATAATCTTCTTCTGAATGGCATCCAGAATCCCCTCCGACTGATAATACCCCAGAATCCGTACCTCCCCCACCTTAATATAATCCACCACAGCCTCGTAAGCCCGACGTGTATCCGTCTCGCTCAGGCAAATCAGAATATCCGGATGCTCCTCCTCCGTCACCAGAAGCTTCCGTATGGCTTCCTCCGTCATAAAGGCATTGCTGCTGTCAATAGACACCGCCTGAACCTTAATCTCATATCCCCATCCCGTCTCCTGGATCTTCTCATCCAGCGTCTCCCGCATCCCCCAGAACATGGTATTCTTCCCGGTTCCCGTAGAAGAAGAATCCATCAAAACCACCACCCGGCTGTCCCTGGGATTTTCCGAGAGAAGTTCAAAGCAAAGTTGGCTGTACTCCTGTCCCAGAATGTAATTATTTACCCCGACAAAGCACTTCCGCAGATTGTAGGCACTGTCATCCAGGGCCGTCACCACCGGAATCCCCTTTCCCACCGCTTCTTCCAGAAGCCGGTCCGTTTCCTCCGAGCTGCCCCCGTTTAAAATAATCCCGTCCACGCCCGAATCAATGGCAATCCGCAGCTTGTCCTGCACCGTGTAATCCGCCGTCAGATTCTTTCCCAGATATTCCACATAAGCATTGCAGCTCTCCTCCCCCTCTTTCCTGGCCCCCTCATAAATGGAGTTCCACAGAGTGCTGTCATGCCCGTCCTCAATCAACACATAATATGCATCATAAATCTCGTTCTTCTTAGGCGAATCCGTGACCGTTAGCTTAAGCTTTCCCAGAAGCAGCACCAGTCCGTAGATTCCCAGTCCCGTCAGCAGGAGCACAAGTAAAACCGCTGTCATCTTCTTTATTTCGCTTCTCTTTGCCATATATCTCCCCGCCCTGCCTTTCATCGCCGTCTTCGTCCATTGCATTGCCGTGACACAATGCAAAAACCGGGCACTTTGTTTACTCAGTAAATTAATCATTCTAATAGTATCACTTGGAAGCTTTAATAGCAAGTAATACCCCAAAAAACACTGTATACATCACCCTCCATCCTCCCGCCCCCACAGGTCAGGATCGGGCCGGGTCCTGACCTCCCCCAAACTCATTACATATTTACGAAACCCCAAACATGTATTATACTTGAACATAAGTAATTCCAAAAAAGAGAAAGCAAAAGAGGCCGCCCTATGATAACCGGAAGCAAAGAACTGATACGTGACATGAACAGCCATCTAATCCTGGAGATGATCCTAAAAGAAAGCACCATCTCCAGAGCCGCCCTGGCCAAAACCTCCGGCCTTACCAAAGCCACCGTCTCCGCCATCGTTCAAAAACTCATAGAGCAGAACCTGGTAATAGAAGCAGGAAACGACAACACCACCTTAGGCCGCAAGCCCATCCTTTTAACTTTCCACGCCAACTGCGGTTATGCCCTGTCCATTGACGTAAATGCCAACACCATCTCTGCCATGATCTGCAACCTGAGAGGCGAAAACTGCCATCTGAAGCTATACCCCAACCATGCCGACCGGGAAGAGATTCTCCCTCTATTGATCACCATTATCCGTGATATGACCGACTCCTTGGAGAATACCCCTTACGGTGTCGTAGGCATCGGTCTTGGCATCCACGGAACCGTATACAAAAACCAGGTAACCTTTACCCCCTACTCCCCCTATGAACAGCTCCCTTTCCAGGAAGTCTTAGAACAGGAATTCGGCATTCCCGTTTATCTGGAAAATGAAGCCAACCTCTCCGTCATCGGAGAGCATACCTTTTACTACCATACGCCAAACCTCATCGGGATCAGCATCCACACAGGAATCGGCGTGGGAATATTCATCCATGATCAGCTCTACACCGGTTCCAACGGAAATGCGGGAGAATTCGGCCATTCCATCATAGAACCAAACGGCCGTCCCTGTCCCTGCGGCAACTCAGGCTGTCTGGAGCAGTACGCTTCCGAGCGTTCCATCCTGAAACAATTTGCCGCCATAAAAGGACTGGAACATGCGGATATTGACACCTTTGTAGCCGCCTGCCACAAGCAGGATGATGACGCCCTGTCGCTTCTTGAGGATTTTATCCGTTATATGTCCTATGGAATCAACAATCTTCTCAACACCTTTAATCCGGATATGATCGTGATCAACAGTTCCTTTACCACCTATTTCCCGGAGGTGCTGCGGCAGATCCAGAACCGGCTTCAGAACCGTATGCGGATGCACTGTATCCTAGTCCCCTCCGGGCTGCAGGATACCTCCATTCTACTGGGGGCCGCCTGCCTGTGTATCCGGCAGTTTCTTGGGATACAACATCTAAAACTTAGAAAACCCCAGGAAAAGCCATTTTAATATCCGATCATAAAAAAGACTGCTGGGAACCTAATAAGCTTATTCCCCACAGTCTCTTTTTGTATTGCAATCACTGCAGAAAGTTCTCAATAATCACCGCTTCCGCCTCTTCCTCCGTAAGCCCCAGGCTCCGAAGCTTCAAAAGCTGCTCGTCATTGATTCTACCGATGGCCGCCTCATGGATTATCTGGGCATCAATATGCCTTGCGTTGATCTCCGGTATGGAACACACCTCCGCCTGATCCATGATAATCGAGTCACATTGAATATGGGCATGACAGCCCGCATTGCCTACCGCCTTGGGATGGAACGTCTGCACGGAACTTCCCTTTGCCACGGATCGGGATACAATCTGGGCGGAGCTTCCGTCGCCGTTCATCTTCACTTCCATATTGGAAACCGCCGTCTGCTTATCATGGGTCATCAGACGCTCCGTCACCTGGAGCCTGGCTCCGGCCCCCATAACCACCTCAGTTTCCCGGACAGTAGAGTCCACGCCACGGATCTGAGCCGTATCCAGGGTAAATACGGAATCCTCCTCCATATAAATCTTCGTCACCGGATTCAGGATACGCTCTCCGCTTCCCTCACCCTCGCCGTAATGCTTTTCCTCATACCGGACATTGGCACCCTTTCCGATGTGAAAGGCGTGGATTCCGTCATGTCTTGCCGAGTCACAGCCGGAATTGTGAATGCCGCAGCCGGCCACAATCACGACCTCGGCCCCCGGCTCCACATAGAAATCATTGTACACAATATCCGTCATGCCGGACACAGACACCACCACGGGTATATGTACCTGCTCTCCCTTGGCATCCTTGTCGATATACACATCGATTCCCTGCTTATCTTCTTTCCGGCGAATCTTAATATGCTCACTGTCACCATGACACAGGGGCTGTCCGTTGTAACGAACATTGTAAGCCCCTTTCTGTTCTGCCACGGACTTGTCAATCACTTTCAATACTTTATCTGCCGCCGCATCCAGCTTCACATTCACAGCTTCCATCCTCCCTTTTGCCATTCTCATTTCTACATGCACAGCCGCAGTCTTCCGGGAACAATTTGGGCAGCATCTCTTCCCTGGTTCCCTCGTCCTCAATGCGTCCGTCATTTACCACCAGAATCCGATCCGCCATACGGATAATCCGCTCCTGGTGGGAAATGAGAAGAAGACTTTCCTGCTTTTTCTCATGGATTCGCTCAAACTGATCCACCAGCATGGAAAAGCTCCACAAATCAATGCCTGCTTCCGGCTCATCAAAAATGCATATTTTATGGGACTTTGCCAGGACTGTGGCAATCTCAATCCGCTTACGTTCGCCGCCGGAAAGAGTGGCATCCGCTTCACGTTTCAAATATTCTCTGGCACACATGCCCACGCTGCTTAACAGCTCACAGCAGACAGATTCCGGAAGTGTCTTTCCCGCCGCCAGGTTTAACAGACGCTCCACGGTCATACCCTTAAAAGCCGGGGGCTGCTGAAAGGCATAGCCGATGCCGGCATTGGCCCGCTCGTCCACATTCATAGCAGACAGATCCTGACTGTCCAGAAAGATCTCTCCACTGTCCGCTTTTTCAATTCCCATCAGCAGCTTGGCAATGGTGGACTTTCCTCCTCCGTTGGGTCCGGTGATAACCAGCATCTCGCCGTCCTGCACGGAAAAGCTGACATCATCTACCAGCTTCCGCATTGCCCCATTTTCCATGACCTGATAGGTTAGGTGCTTTACTTCAAGCATTTGTCTCATCTTCTTTCTATTTCAGTATCTATTCCGTTTTACGGTATTCATTCCATAAATCCGACTGTTATACTCGGATTTATTTATTATACCATATCTTTGAAATTATGCAAGTCTCTATTCCCGATCTTCCCTTTATTGTAAGGAATTTTTAACAGCCACAGCCGGCGAACGCTTTCCCGAGTTCCTTGACAGACGGGACTACACTATGATTACCTCGTTTAAACAGACCTATATCAATGCACTGAAGCAATATTACTTTGTTGGCGGTATGCCGGAAGCAGTGCAAAGCTTTGTGGAGGAAAAGGATTTTAACGAGGTCCGTGAAATCCAAAAGCGTATCCTGACAGCCTATGAACAGGATTTTTCCAAACACGCCCCGGTGGAAATCGTTCCGAAGATCCGCATGATATGGAACAGCATTCCCTCCCAGCTTGCAAAGGAAAACAAGAAATTCATTTGCGGACTTGTCCACAAGGTAAGTCGTGTAAATGTGGCAGGGATTCCGTTAAAAGCCTTAAAATCTCCCGTGAAAAATTCAATCCCGAGATTTCAGTCCGCACCTCCATGGCAGATTACAAAAAGGAGGGCTGCCGTCCCCCCCTTACCACTTCACAACAATTCCTCAATCAGCAATTCTCTTTCCTCATCCTCCTTTTGAAGCTTCGCCTGCATCTCTTTCTTTTTCTTAGTCATCAATCCCCCGATACGCCCAGTCTCCTTTGCGGAAAGAGACTTCCATCCCTCCGCCACCACCTTATCCAAGAGCCCCAGCTCTTCGGCAATCTCATACTTTAACTGCTCCTCCGGCTCCAGGTTTTTCAAATCTACTTTCTTTGCTTTTGACATAAAATAACCATACCCCTTTCTATTTCCATATATTAGGAGTATGGCCATTTTCTCTTTCCTTATTCCGGTTTTTAATGATCACTGTAATGATTTTTGCAGGAAAGAATCGTTATGTTATTTCTCTCTGATTTATACACAATGCGGTTCTTTTCATCAATATGCCGGCTCCACCATCCTGCCAGATTGCCGGATAAAGGCTCCGGATGCCCTATCCCCTCAAAGGGATTCCTTTGTATATCCCTGACAAGCTTATTAATTCTTTTCAGCGTCTTTTTGTCCCCGCCCTGCCAGTCAAGGTATTCCTGCCATGCTTCATCCTCCCACAACAGACCCATAGACTATTCCTCAATCAAGTCATGCTTCTGGGGAACAGATGTGCCAGACGCAACCCGTTCCGCCCTCTCCTGCAGCACTTTGATATTCGCTTCTGAATAAAAAGGATCGGCTGATACTTCAAAGGGAATTCGTCTTTCATTTCCCACCTTAACCGCAAATATGTTAAATGCAGCACTTAATGACAATCCCATTTCCTTGCAAGCCTGCTCCATCTTCCTCTTTACTTCTTCGTCAATTCTGAAATTGACCATTGTCTGAGCCATATCATTATCACCTCTTTCTGTCAAATCAAACATACCATATTTCGCATTTTTTGTAAAGCAATTTCTTTACAAAAAAGCACAAATCAAACACAAAGCTGACTATGAAAACTTGATTTAAAAAAGCAGCCACCACATCTATCTGGTAGCAACTGCTTTTCTTCATCTACACTCTTTCCTATTACTTCCTGCCACAGCACTGCTTATACTTCTTGCCGCTTCCGCAGGGACAGGGATCATTGGGATAGATCTTCTCGCTCTCCCGCTTCTTGGGTGCTTTGGCAAGG
Organism: uncultured Lachnoclostridium sp.; assembly: GCA_948330435.1. Classification (GTDB taxonomy): domain Bacteria; phylum Bacillota; class Clostridia; order Lachnospirales; family Lachnospiraceae; genus Laedolimicola. The sequence goes on from CAOJBY010000010.1 coordinate 71,186, forward strand.
CTGGTATCCTTGTTTGTGCCTGTCACCTTGGCCACCTGCTCCCGTTCCGCCTTTTCCTCTACCCGCACATGCAGCAGAATCCGTACCGTCTCCTCCTGGATACTGGAGGTCATGGCAGAGAACATCTCATAACCGCTCAGCTTATATTCGACCAGAGGATCTCTCTGAGCAAAGGCCTGAAGACCAATACCCTGACGAAGCTGATCCATATCGTCAATGTGATCCATCCACTTCCGGTCAATGACTTTCAGAAGAAATACCCGTTCCAGTTCCCGGAGCATCTCTGAGTTGGGGAACTCCGCCTCTTTCAGCTCATACAGCTTGACAGCTTCCTCTTTCAGCATATGCTTCAGCTCGTTCTTCTTCTTGCCATTTACACGATCCGGTGTAATAGGCTTTAAAGGAATCGCCGGCAATAAGATCTCATTCAGTCCTTTCAGATCCCACTCCTCCGGATCCTGGTCGTCACCGATCAAAGTATCTACCGTATTCTCCACCGTATCCGTCAACATCTTATAGATGGCATCACGCATGCTTTCCCCATTCAGTACCCGCCGACGCTCCGCATAGATGATCTCACGCTGCTCATTCATCACCTGGTCATATTCCAGCAGATTCTTACGGATTCCAAAGTTGTTGTTCTCAATCTTCTTCTGAGCCTTTTCAATGGCATCGGAAAGCATCTTATGCTCAATCTCTTCATTTTCCGGAACACCCAGAGCATTAAAGATCCCCATCAGACGCTCGGAACCAAAGAGACGCATCAAATCGTCTTCCAGAGAAATATAAAAACGGGATTCTCCCGGATCGCCCTGACGGCCGGAACGGCCACGGAGCTGGTTGTCAATACGGCGAGATTCATGACGCTCCGTACCGATAATCTTAAGTCCTCCGACCTCCCTGGCTTCCTCATCCAGTTTAATATCCGTACCACGGCCTGCCATATTAGTGGCAATGGTTACTGCTCCGTGACGGCCTGCCAGTGCCACAATCTCCGCCTCACGTTCATGGAACTTGGCATTCAGCACTTCGTGGGGAATGCCCCTCCTGCGAAGCAGCACGCTCAACTCTTCAGAAGCCTCGATGGTGATGGTGCCCACCAGAACCGGCTGTCCTTTTTTGTGGGCTTCTTCAATGGCATTTACCACCGCAAAAAGCTTTTCTTTCCGAGTCTTGTACACGGCATCCTGGAGATCCTGCCGGATAACCGGACGGTTGGTGGGAATCTCAATCACATCCATTCCGTAGATCTCCCGAAACTCCTTTTCCTCCGTGAGTGCCGTACCGGTCATACCGGCCTTTTTCTCATATTTATTGAAGAAATTCTGGAATGTAATATTGGCAAGAGTCTTACTCTCACGCTTTACTTTCACATGTTCCTTGGCTTCAATGGCCTGATGCAGACCGTCCGAATAACGGCGGCCCGGCATAATACGGCCGGTAAATTCGTCTACAATCAGAACCTGATCGTCTTTCACCACATAGTCCTGATCCCGGAACATCAGATAGTTTGCCCTGAGGGCCAGAATAATATTGTGCTGAATCTCCAGATTCTCCGGATCCGCCAGGTTCTCAATGTGGAAGTACTGTTCCACACGCTTCACACCGTCAGCAGTCAGATTCACTACCTTGTCCTTTTCGTTGACAATAAACTCTCCGGTCTCCTCGATCTCCTCACCCATAATAGCATTCATCTTGGAGAACTCTCCGCTGGCTTCGCCCCGCTTCATGGTCTTAGCCAAAGCATCACAGACCTCGTAAAGCTTGGTGGACTTTCCGCTCTGTCCGGAGATAATAAGCGGTGTCCGGGCTTCATCAATGAGAACGGAGTCCACCTCATCGATGATGGCATAATGGAGCTCCCTCTGTACGAGCTGTTCCTTATAAATCACCATATTATCACGCAGATAATCAAAGCCCAGCTCATTGTTGGTCACATAGGTAATGTCGCAATTATAAGCCGCCCTGCGTTCGTCGTTGGTGTTGCTGTTCAACACCACGCCGACGGTAAGACCCAGAGCTTCATGAACCTTTCCCATCCACTCTGCGTCACGGTGTGCCAGATAGTCATTGACCGTAACGATATGAACGCCCTTTCCCTCCAACGCATTCAGGTACGCCGGGAGGGTGGATACCAGTGTCTTTCCCTCACCGGTCTTCATCTCGGCGATACGGCCCTGATGCAGAATAACCCCGCCGATCAACTGAACCCGGTAATGCTCCATTCCAAGAACACGCCTTGCGGCCTCCCGCACGGCAGCAAACGCTTCTACCAGTATATCATCCAGTGTCTGTCCCTCTGCCAGACGCTCTTTAAACTCCTTTGTTTTCCCTCGAAGCTCCTCATCGGACAGCTCCATCATAGCAGGCCGCAGGGCCTCAATCTTGTCAACTGTCGGATAAATCAGCTTTAACTCACGCTCACTGTGGGTTCCAAACATTTTCGTAAATATACTCATCGAACTTAAACTCCTGTTTTTCGTTTTCAGGGCAGAACGGCCCTATTTTTGTATTGTAGCACTATCTAAGGGATTATTCAAGAAAATATGCAAGGAAGCAGCAGATGTTCACCCCATGCGTAGCAACAGACGGACGGAAGCAGAGTGGGCAGGCAGGCTTTTCCAATATCAGGTGTCCGGCTGTTCACGAACATGATGTCTGAATTGGACGGAAATTATCTTAAAAGTATAAATGGTTTTTTCAAAAATTTCAGGATAATGTCCGTCCAGAGCAGACGGCATGTACGTGAACCGTCCGAACACCGATATGGAAAAGCCTGTCTGCCCACTCTGCTTCCGTCCGTCTGTTGCTATACATGGAGTGAACAAATACAAAAAATCCCACTTCACAAAAATGCAAAGTGAGATTTTTTCATCAATCAAGAAATCACCGTTCTCATATCAGAACCTTTTTATAATCCAGCCTCTTCATCTCAGACAAAAGGGCCTCCTCCTGTGCCGGCGTCAGGTTCTCCATTGGCTGCCTTGTCTTCGCCGTTCTGATAATCCCCTCATCCTTTAAAACTACTTTGTAGGCCGCAATATTATTAATCTCACACAAAACCGCATTCAGGGTATTTGTACGACGCTGATATTTAACCGCAAGATCATAGTCTTTCTTCGAAATGGCATCCCAAAGCCGTGCATAATGCTCCCGAATGATCATTGCATTACCAGACACCGTTCCATCACCGCCGGCTGCACAGAACGCTTCAAAAAGATGGTCTGGACCTACAAGTACGCTAAATGTCTGATCCCGTACCAGCATAAACTGCTGCAGTTTTGTAAAATCCGGATAACTGTACTTAATGCCTATCACATTGGGGCATTGTGCGGCAACCGTCTCACACACTGATACATTGATATCATTCACCGCATTCTGTGGAATCGCATACAGATATACCGGGAAATCCTTTGATACGCTGTCTGCCACTGCCACATAGAAATCAACAAGTTCTCTGTCAGTCAGTTTATAGAATGCCGGCGTCACTACCCCGATACCATCTGCACCAATCTCTTCCGCATGCATAGCCAGCTCAATCGTATCTTTCAGGTTCCATGCCCCAACATGCACAAACACCGGTATCCTGCCTGCCGTATGCCGCACGGTTGTCTCCGCCACCAGCTTCCTTTCCTCTACGGTCAGATACATCATTTCTCCGGTCGTACCACAGGGATACAGACATTGAAGCCCACCGTCAATCACATGATCAACCAGCCGCTCAAGAGATTCTACATCAATCTTATCTTCTTCTGTCAATGGCGTTATGATTGGCACTACAGTGCCATACAATTTTTTCATTTATCCTCTATTCTCCTCTTTCCTTAATCTTCAAAACAATGTGTCAAATCCGTTCCGTATATTCTTCTTCTCAGAATACAGGCTCTTTTATCCGATGCTTTTGCTCTGATGAGCATGAATAACCGTAACCAGAGACACCGAAAAAAGCAGCAGTCCGCCCTGTACCAGATCAAACGCAAAACTTGGTGCACTCATCATCGTCATGCCAAAGCTTATAACGCGCAAAAGGAATGAAGCCATGATTGTTCCGGGAATATTGTACACGCCAGGCTTGATAAAGGTAGCTCCAAGCATCAGTACGGTCAACGCATTCATCAGTGAATCCGTCCCCATGTAAGGTGTGGCACTGTTCAGCATGGAAGTCTGCATGATACCGGCAATTGCACAGAGCAATGCACAAATCACGAATGCTTTTATCTTCTGCTTTCCTACGCTCACGCCGACATACTCACAGGTTGTGGAACTGGATCCAACTGCGTAAAGCAGCTTGCCGCTTCTGGTTCGCTCAGAGTAAATCCACATAATCACAATGATAATCACTGTCACAATGACGGAAACCGGAATGACACCCAGTGCATAATGCTGCCCGAGAAATGTATAGCAGCTTGGCCAGCGTCTGGAAGAAATACTTCCGCTGTCTGTCAGCCATTTACAAATACCTGTTGCCACCAATGAGGTGCCAAGGGTTGCTACAAAGGACGGAATCTTAATCTTCACATGCAAGTATACATTAATCACACCATATCCTACGACGATCAAAAGTGTGAGAATGAATACCGGAATATACCAATTAGAAAAACCATCCTGATCAAGAACCTTGGCCATGACCACTGCAGCCACCGTCAATTCCATACCAACAGAATAGTCGGTTTCTCCCACACACATAATGAGTGTTTCTCCCATGCCGACCAGTGCAAGAATACAGGTAGAACTCAGCATAGACATGATATTGCTTACTGTACAATAGCGAGGCTGCATGATCGAGAAAAACAGAAAGACAAGCATCGTAAACAGACCCAGCCAATATTTTGTGACAAACTTTGAAGCCTGCATGCCACCGGCTTTTGTATTTTGTTTCGCCATAGTTCATGCCCTCCTTATTTATTGAACTTCACACTTGGCAATCCACCCTTGTGTGTCAAAGAAATGAACCCTACCGCCAGAAGAATAATACAGCCCTGAATCAAATCGTCCACAAAATCAGCAGCTCCAATGCTAACCGTTCCGTTACTTATGATAGCAAGCAGCAGCGACGCAGCGATGGTTCCCTGGATATTATAACGCCCGGGCCTTAAGAATGTGGCTCCCATCATAACAGCGGCAAATACGGACATCAGAAGATCACTGCCCAATGTAGGCGAAACCGTCATTACCTCAGAAGACAAAACAATTCCGCAGAAGCCCGTAATAAGGGAACACAAAAGATAAGCAAAAACAATCGTACGCTTCGTGTTGATACCTACATTTTTACAGGCAGCAGGACTCACGCCTACAGAATTGACATAACGTCCGAATCGAGTACGATCCTGTATGATAATTGTAATAACCGCAATAATGATCAGCAGAATCACGGGTATGGGTATTATGCCAAATGCCTTGCCCTGTCCAAGGAACGAAAAGGCAGGCGGCCAATACTGAGAAAACATAAATCTATTTCCAGTCACAATCTTGATAAATCCGTTAATGAACGTTGTCATCGCAATGGTACCAATAAACGACGGAATTCCCACCTTAACCACGAAAAATGCATTCAGTGATCCCACCAGCATTGCGGCAAGCAATCCGATAATAACTGCAATAAAATAATTGTTGAAAGACGGACCCTCCAGCAGCTTTCCAACTACAGCCGCCGCAATGGTAGCTTCCGCACCAACCGCCAGGTTCATTTCTCCCGTCTCCATGACAATGGTCATACCGATGGCCATCAGGGCCGTGATTGTTGCCGAATTGACAATATTCATAATATTGTTGATCCTGCAGAACTTTGGCTGAAGAATGCTTAAAAGCACAAAGATAACCACAGCAACCACCAGCAGAAGATACTTTGTCAGTCCCACAAGACGAGATTCTTTCCTTGACCCATTTTGTTGCATATCACGTCACTCCTTTCTTCCGATTGCATCGGACAGGATTCGTTCTTTCCTGAACTCAGAACGATCATATTCAGCAACAATATCACCATCATGGAATACATATAGCTTATCACAGGTGGTTAGCAACTCCTCCAACTCAGATGAGATAAAGATCACACTTCTGTTTTCCTCATCCACAAGATGGCGAATCTCTACATAGACCTCGCTCTTTGCACCAAGATCCATGCCGGCAGTAGGCTCATCCAGAACCAGAAGATTCAGATTATCCAGTTCAACGGATCGGCCAATAATAATCTTCTGGATATTGCCGCCGCTCAGCTCAATGATATTCTGCTCAATGTTTGTATATTTGACCTCATTTTTCTGTAATACCTTAAGTGCAAACTCCCGCATTTTATCAAACATCATAAAGCCGGCTTTATTAGACAGCTTATCGATATACAGGTTGCAGATGTTGTCCTCCAGTGAAAGTCCCGGAAAAGCCCCATTGATCCGCTTCTCCGGTGTAAGGATGAAGCCCCGGTTGATCATCTGCACCGGCTCCGTCTTCGTAATCTTCTCGCCCATGAAGCTTACATCCATTCCCTCTGACAGCCGAATGCCGCCGATTGCTTCCATGGTCTCTGTCCGCCCGGAGCCCACCAGACCGTAAAAGCCCACTGCCTGCCCTCTCATAACCTTGAAAGGAACTTGGTGCTTCTTACCGTCGTATGCAATTTCCCGTGCCTCCAATACAGTCTCGGCATTACTGAAATCCTTTTCCGGAACCGTAATGGCTTTCTGCCGGCCGGCACGAATCATGGCCTTAACGCAATCATCACGGGAAAGTTCCGCAGTGGGGGCAGTCAATACCTTTTTCCCGTCCGCAAACACCGTAATCATATCAGATATCTCATAGACCTCTTCAATCTTGTGGGAGATAAAGAAGATGGCCATATCCAACTCATCACGCAGATTTTTAACAAAGTTCAGGAATGGTGCTACCTCTCCCTCCCCAAGGGATGCCGTAGGCTCATCCAGAATCAGCACCGACGGATTATCATAAAAGGCACGGATGATCTCAATAATCTGCTGCATTCCCGCTCCCAGCTCGTCAATCGGAACATCTAGTGGTACATCAATCCCCAATCTGGAACGAATCTCCTCCGCCTTTTTCCGAACCTCTTTTTCATTGATAAGAAGTCCTTTCCTTGGTTCCCTGCCCAGACAAATATTTTGTGCACCTGTCAAATGACCAACCAGATTTCGTTCCTGATATACCATACTGATTCCGGCCGCCAAAGATTCTGCAGGTGACTGAAAATTCACTTTTTCCCCATTGACATAGATAACTCCGCTGTCTGGGTGATAAACACCGGTCAGCATTTTGCAAAATGTGCTCTTGCCTGCACCATTTTCTCCGCACAGTGCATGAATCTCACGTCTGCATACTTCAAGATTAATGTGATCATTGGCTGTCAGACCGGAAAATTCTTTGGTCAGATCTTCAACCTTTAAAACAACTGTTTTCTCATTCTCCATGGATTCACCTCCTATTATTCAAAGGGACTGCCTTATCTCCCGACAGGACAGCCCCTTTGAAAGCAAAGAAAACACTAAAACTTATGGATTATTCAGCTACGTAATCTGTTACAACGTAAGCACCATCACCATCATTCCAGTTATACCATGCATCCTCATCAGCAGGATCTCCGCCATAGTAATCAAATACAGCATGAATGTTTGTTCCAACATCGGGACAATTGTCACGGTCAATCACAATGCCCTCACAGTACATAATCTCTCCTACATGAGAAATTGTACATCCTTCATCACCTGGATTCATGCCCTCAACCTGAATATCCTCGATTACCTCCAGAGCCATATGTACAAACAGTTCATCAGGAACCGCATAGCTATACTGCAACGGTGTATTGTTACGAATATATGACCAGGTCTCAGAACCGCCGTCGAAACCAGATACCCATACATTCTCAACACCCGCCTGGTTCAAAGCCTCAGCAACCGGAACTCCAAAGTAATCCGTGCTGGTGATGATACCCGTCAGCTGATCGCCGTACTGAGTAACCCATGTCTTTGCAAAATCATTGGCCGCCTGCAATTCATCGTAGGTAACTGCGGCAATGTCCTGCTCAGAAAGAACACTGGCAGTGGAGTAGCAGCTTGCAATTGCAGACATAACGTCTGTACGCTCATAATGCACCTGGATGGACTTTTTCGTAATAACAGCAATGCCCTCATTCCATTTGCTCTTCTCACCGATTGCGTACATCAGAGTCGCACCTGCCAAACCATCCGGCATAGCCGAATTGCTGATAACACCGTCCACAACCTGTGTATCCATGTTGTACCAGCCAATTCCGGCGTTACGTGCCTGAGCAACCAGATCCTGTTTGGAATCCATATTTGTCAGGCTGAAATTAAGAATTACATCCACATTCTGATTGATTAAGTTGAGAATTTTATCTCGCAGATCCTGCTCGCTTTCATAAACAACTTCAACCAAATCCCATCCTCTGTGTATACACTCAAGGCGAAGCTGCTGCAAAATACGCTGAATAGACTCGAACTCAGGCTTATCGGATACAAATCCAATGGTCAGAGCCCCATCCGTCTTAACAACCGGATGCGGATAGTTGTCAAATGCCTCATAGTCTCCTCCTGCGGAAGCCGTACTGCCAGGTGCCTCTGCATCTGGTTGAGATTCGGTATCAGGCGTCTCCTGCTGCTGTTCTTCTTCAACCGGTGCCGGTGCTTCCTGTTCTTCTCCGGCAGGTGCTTTCCCACAGCTACTGCAAATCAGCATTGCCATAGCCAGGAAAAGTGCCAGAAAACGTTTTGTGTGCTTTTTCATCTTGCTACCTCCTTTTTCTTTTGGAGTACTATTGAAAACACTGCATTTTCAAAGCACTCTTCGTAATTCTTAACTGATATAGCCATTATACGTTAGAAGCCTATGCCCCACAATAACAGAACAGGCCATGAAAATACCAATTTCAGACATCTCTTTCACCATTTTCCACAAGGCTTCTTTGATTTCTATCCAAATATGACGTTATAATGTTTAATTTTTTCAATATAATCTCTATTTTTTAAACATTATACCGGAAACCCGGACGGGATTCAAAGCACACGAATTCCCTAAAACGGACATGTGTCCGTAACCAAAAAGAGGTTATCAGGAAGTAAGACAGAAGACCTTTCTGATGCCTATTTCCTGACAACCTCAATTACACCCTATCATTTATGCGGACAGATAACGGTACATACCAAGAATCTTATAATAACCCGCCACAGCACCCTGATCCGCCACTCCGGTACACTTTGCAGCATGTACGGCAGCCTTGCCAAACACGGGAAGCATGTCCTTTGTGGCTTCCACGCCTGCCCTGGCTGCCTGCAGGGCCGCTTCTGCAACCTCCACAAGCGTTGCCTGTGCATTCATCTCCACGCAGCTCTTTGCCGCATCTGCTGCAGGCTTGATGGAATCATATATGGTACGCTGACTCGTCTGACACTTCCCACGTTTCTGGATACCGGCTGCAAATCCCACCAGATAGTCAGCAAACGCCACACCGTCCATTTCGGATCTTCCCTTTACCGCCTTACCGCCCTCCATAATGCCGCTGGACATCAAAAAGCCCATGGTAGAGGGCACCAGAGAGGACATCTTCATACCCGCTTTCATAAGCAGCCTGCCCACATCCCCCGCCGCATCCGTTGAACTCTCCCGCAGCAAATCCGGCAGCGACGCAAAGCCCTTGCTCATAGTGAGACCCAGATCGCCGTCCCCAAGCCTGGCATCCATCTCGCAAAGCTCTTCTTTCTTTTCAAGAAACAGATTCCCGACAGAAGCAAACATCTCCGGTATCTGTGCAAATTCAACCCTTTCCATACTCTCTCCTCCTATTATAGTCGCTGTGCGACAACACTAAAGGGTAAAGTCACTTTGACACACATGTAATGAGAGAAACTTTCATTCGAAAGAGCACTCATGAAAGTTCCTCTCGTGCGTCTTCGTGACTTTACCGTCCAACCTATTATTTCTGACAGATGAACGGCGTATTAACGGGATAATCCATGTATCGTTTCAGCTCATCGTTTAATCTGCAGATAGAAACGGATGCTCCCGCCATCTCCATAGATGTGGCATACTCGCCCACAATCGTTTTATAAATCCGAATGTCCCTGGCTGCCAGATATTTTGTTACGTCATTGGAAAGAATGTAGAGTTCCTCCAGTGAAGTTGCACCCAGACCATTGATCAGGAGTGCCACCTCCTCACCGGAAGCAACTGGCATGTCTTTCAATAATGTGTCCAGTGATTCCGCAGCTATATCACGGGAGGTTTTTAAGGGACCGTTCCAGACACCCGGTTCTCCATGAATCCCCATGCCCATGGCCATCTCATCTTCACCAAGCTCAAAGTTTGCGTGCCCAACTTCTGGTATAATGCAGGGAGTCAACGCAAAACCAACTGTACGTGTATTGTCCTTTGCCATCTGTGCAGCAGCCAGTACTTCGTCCAGATCCCCGCCCTCAGCGGCCCTTGCCCCTGCAGCCTTATACATAAAATAAATACCGGCGACTCCCCGACGTGTATCTGGATTCGCATGGGAATTCACATCATCCGCTCCCACAATGCTCCTGCATGGAATATCTTCCATCTCACACATGTCAGCAGCCATATCAAATGTCATAATATCTCCGGTGTAATTTCCGTACAGGTACAGAACGCCTGCTCCTGTCTCCACCTCTTTTGAGATATTATAAATCTGCTCCGGAGAGGGAGACTGAAACACACCTCCAACACCACAGCCGTCAATAAGTCCGTCGCCCACATAACCTAAAAACAGCGGCAGATGTCCGGTGCCTCCGCCTGTAACGATAGCAACCTTACCAGGCTTCTTCCTGGCAATACAGTAGCAGTGCAGATCTCCACCCACACACTTTACCATATCCTCATGGGCGGTATAAATTCCCTCCAGCATATCACTGACATAGTCAGCAGGCTTATTTATGATCTTCTTCATGGCTTCTCCTCCTTAGAAATGCACGATTTATATTGAAACTCTTATTGTTCTATCTGTTCACCCAATGTACCGGCGTTTCACCTGCAAGTACCGCAACAATATCTTTCGAGACGCAGAGACTAACGTTTCTGTAGGACTCGTAAGATTCGGCACCGATATGGGGAGTGCAGATAACATTATACTTAAAAATCTCGGCTCCTTTTGGCAAAGGCTCTGTCTCAAAGGCATCCAGGGCCGCACCGGACAACCGCTCTTCCCTTAAAGCCTGCGTCAGTGCATCCAGATCCACAAGTCCTCCCCTGGCTGCATTCACCAGACAGGCTCCTTTCTTCATGCGGGAAAACATTTCTCCATTGAACATATGATAAGTCTCGTCAGAAACCGGGATGTGCAGGCTTACGATATCGCTTCCGGCAATGACTTCATCCAGCGTACAGGATTCCACACCAAGTTCCTTTGCCAGTTCCTGATTCATATACAAATCATAGGCTTTGATCTTCACGTCAAAGCTGCTCAGCTTTTTGGCAACCAGACGGGCAATTGCCCCAAAGCCAACCAGGCCCACTGTCTTTCCCGTCAGTTCAGAGCCTATCCATCTCGGCCAGTTCCCCTGTTCAAGTTCTTTATGTATCGGGATCACTTTCCGAAGCATGTCAAGAATAAAGCAAACTGTCAATTCGGCAACCGCATTGGAATTCTGTCCGGGAGCATTCAGCACCTTAACTCCATATTTTGTTGCCGCCGCAAGATCAATGTTGTCCACACCGACACCGAATTTTGCTACGGCTTTCAGCTTCCCCGCCATTTTAAACACAGCTTCATTATACTGATCCATGCCGATAATTGCGGCATCCATGTCTCCTATCACATCTTTCAGCTCTTCATAGCTGTATGCCGGAAAAGATCGTGTCCTGTCAAAAATGACCTCATGTCCGTTTCTTTCAAAAAGCTCCCACGCTTCCCTGCAAAGGGTGTCAAAGTGGGAAGCCGAAACAAGTATTTTCCCCATAATTCTTTACCTCACATTTTTTATTCCTGCCGTTATCTCTATTCCTACGGCTCAACGGTTCTTCAAAATTGCACCTTTATCAGCCGATTCCGCATGCAGAGCAAATCGACGCAGATATCCTTTGTTTAAGCATTCAGGTGCTTTCCATGATTTACGTCTTTCGGCAAGTGTCTCATCGGACACCTCCACGTCCAGCTTTCCTCCCGGTATGTCAATGGAGATCATATCGCCATCCTGCACTAGGGCAATGGGACCGCCCTCTGAAGCTTCCGGCGAAACATGACCAACAAAGCATCCATTGTTCGTCCCGGAAAAACGTCCGTCGGTTACAACCGCAGTGGACAAGGCCAGGTTTCTTCCGTACAGCAGCTTCATGATGCGGACCATTTCCCGCATACCAGGCCCGCCTTTCGGTCCCTCGTACCGAATCACAACCACCATTCCCTCCTGAATCTTCCCGTCTCCAATCGCCTGGGTCGCATCCTCTTCCGAGTTAAAGCAGATAGCCTTTCCACGAAATGACAGCATATCCCGGCGAATGGCAGTGGGCTTGGTAATTGCCGTGTTCGGTGCCAGATTTCCTCTCAGTACTGCCAGACTCCCCCACTCATGCCAGGGATTCTGCATGGAATGGATAATCTCGTTCTCAACCAGCGGAACATCCTTTAAAATAGTATCCCAGCCCACCCCCATGCAGGTGACTGCACCGGCATCCAGCAAAGGCAGCAGGTGCTTCATCACCGCCGGGACACCGCCAGCCCCATAAAAATCCGGCACGTTGCAAGGACCGTTGGGATAAATCAATGCCAGATGCGGTGTGGAACGTGCAATTTCGTCAATCTCATCCATAGTAAAATCGCATTCGCTCTCATATGCAATTGCCGGGAAATGAAGAGCCATATTCGTAGAACCGCCAATTGCCATGCCAAGCCGCAATGCATTGCTCAGGCTTTCCCTGGTAATGATCTTCCTTGCCGTCAGTTCTTCCCGAACCATTTCCACAATCCGGCGTCCGGATGCCTGAGCGTAGCGGAATCGTTCCGCCAGAACTGCCGGCACCATAGAACTGCCAGGCAGTGACATTCCCAAAGCTTCCGCAACGGCACACATGGTATTTGCCGTCCCCAGAAAAGAACAGGAACCGTTACAGGGACAGCAGCCATCTTCCAGTGCCTGATATTCAGCTTCTGTAATCTGTCCGGTCTGAAGCATGCCAAGGGCTTCAACTGTGCTGGAATTATCAGACTCCCTGCCGTCAAATACAACACCCCCCAGCATGGGACCGCCGTTACAGATAATGGCGGGAATATCAAGACGTGCCGATGCCATCAAAAGACCGGGAATCACTTTGTCGCATGAGCCCAGCAGGACAATGCCGTCAAAATGGTTCAGTTCGGCCATAGTCTCTACCTCATCCGCTATCAGCCCCCGTGCCGGAAGAATAAACCGCATACCGTTATTGCCGCACCCCATACCGTCGCATGGCCCTATAATTCCAAATTCCACCGGTGTACCGCCGGCCTGCAGGATACCCTGCCGCACGAATTCTGATACCTGGCGAAGATTGTTATGCCCCGGATTTGCATTGTTCCATGCATTTGCGATGCCAATCAGCGGCCGTTCCAAATCATAATCGCTAAACCCCATTCCCTTGTAGAGAGAACGTACACTGGACCATTCGTGTCCTTTCAGAACGGATCGGCTCTTCCATTCCATTGTAAAACCCCCTTGTCTCTTTTGTTTGCTTGTCCGTTACTGCTGTTCTGCCGTCTTCAGGGAAAAGACTTTTCTGGCCGTGTCCCCCAGGCACTGATTTAGATCCTCATCCGACAAGTGCAGTGCACGGTGCTTTGCCAGTTCTACGCCGACATTATCCGGATTGTCCGTACCGAACATCAGCCGGCTGCTTCCCAGCTTTTCCACAAAGTTCCTCACAACGTATACAGGGCACCAGGACGTCTCAAGATAAATGTTAGGACAGGCCTGTGCTGCAACCAGTGCCTCACTTCCAAACATACCTCCGCCGGCATGTGCCAGAACGAATGTGACATCCGGATATTCCAGGGCCGCCGGAATCGCCAGAGACGGAAGTGCCGATGCCACGCCATTGCCTGTATGAATCATCACCGGAACTCCAAGCTTCCTGGCCGCTTCATAGACTTTTTGTGCCTGAGGTGCATTGGGTGCACAGCAGTAAGCTTCCGGATGCAGCTTGATGGCAACAAACCCCAGTTCACGAACAGCCCATGTAACATGCTCCATATACTCTTCATCGGAGCAGTGAGGTGTATAGGAGACGATTCCCCATCCACGCCCCGGATTTGCAAGTGCAAAATCTCGTATCCGTTCACAGGATCTGTGCCAGTCCCAAACCTTTAACCCCGGCTGCAGAATGACCCCGCCTATGCCGAATTCTTTCATATAGCCCAATACCCGTTCCTCATCATCGTTAGAATTGTATATCAAGTCTTCCCCAAGGTGCATGTGTGCATCAATAATCATGGACATTGATACTCCCCCTTTCTTCTTGCCAGCCTTTCATCTTTGGTTTGGCAGTATTTTCGTTCAGTTGTGAATCTCATAATTTTTCCGGTAAGCACTTGGCGTAACACCTGCATAGTGCGAGAAATATCGGGAAAACGAATATGGATTTGCAAAATTAGCGACTTCTGCAATCTCTGCAATGCTATACTTGGAATTCGTCAGCAGCAGACAAATCTGTTTGAGCCGGACCTGTACAATCAACTGATTAATGGTACATGCAAACAGGCGTTTGCAGATCCTGGATGTCTGACGGACGCTCAGATTGAGAGCATTTGCCACATCAGTGACAGTAATATTATTAAAGGCATTCTCATTGACAAATGAAAGTATCTTATCAATACGCTGGCAATCCTCAGACTCACGAAGCTGCTTTGCTTTACTCACAGAATTTTCCGCAAGAGAATCCACTGTTTCCAGTAATAATGTGTGGACTATGCAGGCCATGGAGACGGATGTCATCAGATCCCTTGATGAAAATTTGTGCTTCAAAGCTTTTGCCAGTTCATGAAAGGTCTGTGTCTCACCTTTGGCGATGGGTACTTGTGCATTATTGAATGTGTTACTGATGGTGTCATTGTTGGAAATAATATCAAAGCCAAGCACCAGCTTCTGCGTAAAGGACGCATTATCCTTTATGCTGTGGATATTTCCGGCTGGAATGAAAATATATTCGCCTGAACAGCACCCCAATATATTTCCATCAAATTCAAACTGCAATTCTCCCTCATATACATAGTGCAGTTCATGAATCATATGCTTATGACGGTTGGTAGAAAGTTCTTCCTCATCTGAAGAAATGATACGACACCAGGATACCCTGGAATTCATGGCATCACTGGAAATGGACAGATTCATGTTGTTTACTAGAAGTCCCTTTTCTACGAAAATCATCACCCCCTAAAAGGCCAGAATATGAAATTATGAATGGGTTTTCAAATTTTGAACAATTATAACATTCACCAAAACCAAAAACAACAAAATGGCTAGAATTGACATTTTTATGGCTCATTACGGTTACTTTTACGTCAAAGTCGCACAATAAACAGCAGCCGGTGCCATTGTCTCAATCCATGGCACCGGCATTTTTCCCTTTTCGGAAACTTTAGCTGTAATTTTTTATCTCTCGACAATTGCCCCTGCACGCACCGGGGAGCCGGAACTCTCCCGAATATTCAAAGGCAGTCCTATAAAATAAGATCTTGTCGGAAGCTGTGACAAATGGATCAATTCTTCAAAAATAATAATATCCTTTGGAAGCCAGAACTCATCATGTCCCCAGGATTTTTTACATTCGCCGTCTTATCAATCACCAGATGGGGATGGGATGGCCATCTGGGAATCCCTCTCTCTAACACAGGCGACAAGTCCACCACTTCAAATTCCGTCTCTAAAAGTTTCCCCAATTTTTCTATTCCTATACCATCCATATCAGCCCCCATCGATTGCACCAGTTACTCCGCCACAATCTGTGCTTCCTTATCAGATACACCTGCTCTGCTGAAAATATCTTTTGTATAATTCGTCAAATCTTCATGGACCATTCTCATAGCTTCTCTCCTGTTCCTGTTTTTGCTTTTGGCAATTGTACACTGAGGATAACATTTGCCAAGGTAAAAAACAACAAAGTGACCGGAATTGACATTTTCATGGCTTATTACGATTGTTTTTCGCATCAAAAACGGACAGGAATAACTTCCCTGTCCGTTTTATAAGAGCATCTCTTTTGATGCATATTTAAAACTCTTAATCCTCCGGCTCTAAAAGCCCGTAGGTATTGCCTTTCCTCTTATATACGACATTAATCTGATCCGTCTCCGCATTTACAAATACATAGAAGTTATGGCCCAGCATCTCCATCTGAACGCAAGCATCCTCCGGATACATGGGCTTCCGGTCAAACATCTTGGTACGGATGATCCTTACTTCCTCATCCTCCGCCTCACGCTCGATAAATTCCTGACGGAAGCTTCCGCCACCCTGCTCTCTCTGCACCAGCTTATTCTTATACTTCCGAATCTGACGCTCAATGACCTCTTCTACCAAATCAATGGATACATACATATCATTGCTCACCTGCTCGGAACGGATTACCGTTCCTTTCACAGGAATCGTAACTTCAATCTTTTGTCTCTCTTTCTCAACACTTAAGGTTACCTGAACTTCCGTGTCCGGAGTAAAATAACGCTCTAGCTTCCCAAGCTTGTCCGTAATCGCTGTACGAAGTCCCTCCGTTACTTCGATGTTTTTTCCGCTGATAATATAACGCATATAATCAACTCCTTTACCCTATACTCAGACCTCCGATGCTATGTTTGCCACACCAGGAATCTTATTCCAAGTATACCACATCTCGGTAAGGGATACAACCGCCAAAAAGATCTAAGGCACTTCCGATGGTCACATTAAGATGCCCCCTGCCAAGCTCTTTTAATTTCCCCACATCCTCCATACTGCCTATGCCTCCTGCATAGGTGATGGGAATTCCCTGCCATTCTCCCAAAAGAACCGCCAGCTCTTCCTCAATCCCCGATGCCTTTCCCTCCACGTCCACGGCATGGACAAGAAATTCATCACACCAGGCAGAAAGTTCTGTAAGAAGCTTTTTTGTCACCTGCACGTCCGTAAACTTCTGCCAGCGATCCGTAACAATGTAATAATCCCCGTTCCTTTTCCGGCAGCTTAAATCCAACACCAGTCTGTCTTTTCCGACCGAATCGGAAATACGTTTCAGGTTTTCATAATAAATCTGCCCATTTCGAAAGACATAGGAGGTTACGATTACATGGGAAGCTCCCGCGTCCAGGTATTCCTTGGCATTCTCCGCCGTGATGCCGCCGCCTATCTGAAGACCTCCGGGGTAGGCCTTAAGGGCCGTGAGGGCCTGAACCTTTGTTGCCTGATAATAGGCTGAGTCAGCACTGTTCAGCTGAATGATATGACCGCCTCTCAGTCCATCCTTTTGATACAGCCTGGCATACCATGCAGCGTCCTGCTCCGACACAAAATTTTCCCAGGCAAAATCATTTTCATCTGTCAGGCTGCCCCCTACAATCTGTTTTACTTTTCCATTGTGAATGTCAATACATGGGCGAAAGTGCATGGTAAACTCATTTCCTTTCATACAAATTAGGGGCATTATACTATATTTCCCGCAAAACCACAAGTAACAGAAAAAGTGTTTCCGCATAAGCTATAAAAAGAACTACTATGAGGAATTTTTATGCACGAGTATCCCATAAAAGCCATGCAGACAGAAAGTGTCGACAAGGGCCGTCTACAGGTCAATGTTATATCGGCCCTTGGTGCCACACCCATCCCGGGAGCCAAAGTAGCTATTTATTATACGGGAGAACCGGAACGGGAATTGGAGGAGGTTACGACAAACAGTTCCGGACAAACAGAAGAACTGGAACTTTCGGCTCCCCCGCTGGAATACAGTGTAGAGCCCAGTGAACAGCAGCCTTATTCCGAATATACCATAGAGGTTACCGCCCCCGGTTATGAGCCGGTGGAGGTAGCGGGTACCGAAATCCTGCCGGAAGTTACGGCTCTTCAAAACATACGGATGCTTCCTCTCCAAGAGGGAGAAGATTATGAACGCTTTGTGATTCCGGCTCATACGCTCTTCGGAGATTATCCGCCCAAGATTGCGGAAGCCGAGATCAAGCCGGTCAACGAAACCGGTGAGATTGTTTTAAGCCGGGTAGTTGTGCCGGAATACGTCATTGTCCATGACGGTGTACCCACGGACAGTTCTGCCAAGAATTACTGGGTCCGTTACAAGGATTATATTAAAAATGTTGCTTCCAGCGAAATCTATGCCACATGGAGCGACGCAGCCATACGGGCTAATATTCTGGCAATTATGTCCTTTACCCTGAACCGGGTTTACACAGAGTGGTATCGCTATTACCATGGATTCTTTGTCCAAAATCCTCTAAACTGATTCTAAATTTGATCTTGATGTCATCATTGTAAACATCTATCCGTTCAATCAATTTGCCAATGATTACTTTTTTCATAGGGACTGGGGCTTGCTCAAAGGTCTCTCTCCAATTTATGATGAGATTATTATATCTCTCTAAATCTTGGATGTCCAGTTCGGATTGCTCATATTCTTGCTCCATATCCTCTAAGGTTTGTATCTCATCTTGTAGGCTTTTCTCCCTGTCCTCCAGGAGATTGGATAATCTTTCAAGAGGTATTACATATTCCCCCCGGATTGCATCAGGTATTTTATCCTCTAGTGTTGTGATATCCTCTTTTATGGCTTTTATTTTTTTCTTTTGTTGGTTGATGGTAGTCTGTAAAGCCTTTCTCTGCTTTTCCTGCATCTCTAAAAGCTCTGAATAAACCTCTGCTTTGCCTAAGGAATCCATGTATGTTCCTATGACATTTAGGAGGATTGGCTCTAATTCCTCCTGTCTGTATGTTCCTTTTCCCTCGCATTGGAGGGAACCTACAGCCTTTGTACCACAGCGATACCTGCCTACAATCTTCTGTCTCTTCTCCCCATCCTTTGTTGTCCAATAATCATATTTGCTCCCATTGGTAAACTTTCTCCCACAATAACCACAATATAAGATATCCATAAACAATAAACGGCCACTTGTGGAAATGGGATAAGTCCTTCGCATCCTTTTTACCCTACATTCCCTTATATCTTGCACTTTATCCCAGATATCCTCTGGTATGATGATGTAATCGGGATTGGGCTGTTCTGAATAGGTCTTACTCCCATTAGGCCCTCCATCACGCCTTGCCACATAGCCCTTGTAGATAGGATTCTTTAATATGCAGGAAATAGAAGTGCTTTTCCATTCACCACTTTTAAGTGCAGGTATTTTCTGCTCATTTAAAACCTTTGCAATCTTAAACGAACCATAACCATAATTGAGAGCATAATTGAAAATCTGGCGGACTAACTTTGCTTTCTCTTCATTTATGACTAACTTCCTGGCAATCCTTCCATGTGCATTGATTTCTCCCGTTGGTATCAGATCATAACCCAATGGAGCACAGCCCCCTACAAACTCTCCCTTTCTTACTTTATCTAACTGTGCATCCCTTACACGGATTCCTGTTTTCCTGCTTTCTCCCTCTGCCTGCCAGAACCGAATATAGTTCAAAAGCTTATCAATATGTTCCTCTGTTTCTATTTTGCCTTCCTTGACTGACCAGACCTCAATTCCCAGGTTATTTAGGTTTGATACATACAAAGGGGTTTCCCCCTCCCTGCGTCCTAAACGATCAGACATATAAACTAATAGAATATCAAATTCTTTCTTGGATGCATCCCTCACAATCTCCATCAATATATCTCTTTCCTTGATGGCTTTCTTATAGCCCGATACTCCTTTTTCTATGTATTCCGAATCAAATTTCCAGTCTGATTGATGAGCAATAAATTCCTTACACTCATTCCTTTGTAGTGGTATATCATCCCCATGTAGCTGTTGTTTTGATGATACACGATATAAACACCTTACTTTTTTCATTCCCTTGTTTCCTCCTTATCTAAATGTGTGGGTGATGATAACGCCAGGTCTCGGCTTTGTCCAGAGCTTTCTATAAAATTCTTCAAAAATTCTCCCTTTAATATTTCTTTTACTTCTTGTTTGATTTTATTGCTATCAGGATTACTTTTAAATTCCAAGGTGATTTGAAACTTATCTGTGATAGGACTTTTATAATGATAAGTTACCCTTTTTACCTTTCCTTTGATCTTCTCCACATCCTGTTGTTTCCTTACTTTTACTTTATGATTCCTTGTTTTTTGGTAGACCCAAATAAATGTTGTATTACCTTTCATCACAGCAAAACTCCTTTTTATTTGGGTATCCAAAATATGTATGACAATCATGCTATGCATACTTTTTGAAAAATATAGGTCTATTAACAGAATGTATCGGCTGTTTTAGATTTTTTCTGTGCATAAAAAGTAATGTATACTCTGTACATGTTTCTGAAACAGAACGTATGATGGTTTTTCCTCAATGTTTCTATTATTTACTTTCTTATCTCTGTTTTTATAGGAATGGGTGCATGTCTTATAAAGCTACATTATTTTCTTCGGGTTTAAACAATTTGAGGGATTGATTATGAACAATATTTAGATTGATATAGAAGAGAGGATTACTTTTATTGTTATTTTTTATTCTATCTTTTGATCTTATTGCTTGTGGAAAGAAATTATTAAGCTTGAAAGGTAATGTATATGGATTCCATTTCCTCCCCCCTTTTATTTTTGCGTTCCATACCTTTTTTACCCTATTTAAACCTATTTTTTAAAAAAATTATTCCCTTCATCCATGCTTTTATAAATTATGGTTAATCTTAACCTTTTCTCAAAAGGTTAAACTCCATTGATATAATTTTTCCCTTTCTTTGTATAAACTCACTTGCATTTCTTTCATTTTATCATAATAGAATAGTAGTTGCTGATTCATAAAATTTATCACTAGCCTTATTGTTGTAATGATATTTATTCTCTTTTTTTCATAGTTTCTATATTCTGTGCTTTATCCCCTTTACTAACTAGATTTATTTTGGTTTATAAATAAATGCTGGCATAGAAAAAGGAATAGGTTGATTCCTATTCCCCTATCTATCAAACAATTACTTTTTTTCCTGTGGTGTTATATATCCCCATGCCATTGCTAAGATTTTAGTTATCTTGTCCAGGATACGGATATTCTGTAATTGTTGACCATTTTGCGGCAATGCTACTGTGGCCTTTAGTTCTCCATATTGTGTATAAATGTATAATAATCCGTCTGCCTGCCAAACATACATCCTATTTAACCACATCTTGATTTCCCTCCCTTGGTATCATTACTACCATATTACTATATAAATTCCTTGCAATAGATTTTGCTCTTCGATCAGTTGATTCATTAGAACTGTCTACATGAATAGATGCCCGAAGCCTGCTTTTTATTTCTCCCTCAGCTTCCTCTTGGTAATATGCACTAGCAGTAATAATCATGTCCTTAACTCCTTTCTTTTTTTTAGTTTTATTTTCTAATTGACGTATATTCTCCAGGTATCCATAGAAAAATACCCTATGTCAAGTTGAATTTGACATAGGGCATTGTACCTTATTATCCTCTCTTTTATCCTATTTCTCTTTGACTTCCTTTTTCATGGTTGCTTGCGGCTTTAAAACCTCTACAATCTCAATCTCTCCATTCTCTTGTAACCTTGCTCCACCTTGTATCAAACCGATTTCTAACATGGCAGATAATTTGTTTTTGGTAACCTCACTATGACCAAACCGGCTGTTTAACAGGATGTACTTGTCTCCATTTAAACCGATTACGGCATACAGGATATTTACCGGACAATCTTCATTTAATGGATGCATACTGGTTAAGGTTGTCTTTACCATGATGTTATTCTGGAAAAAGCTCTCACTATCCAAAACTACTTTGTTTTCACTGTCCAGTGTCAGACCTAAGATTGTTTCATCCGCATTGATGGCCTTAACGATATCTTTCTCGGTCATGCCTATGATTTCTCCGGTCTTGGTTTCAAACAATTCATAACCCTGAATCCTGCAACTAAACTGATTTACTTGGTTTACTACGATTTTACACATAATGTTTTCCTCCTTAGAAAAATGTTTTTTATTTAACTTATACACACATTCTAACGCTGAAAAACTACGGTGTCTGTTGACGTAATAGCCAGAAGTGAATCATATTTTTTAGGGAGATTGCCGCATGAAATGAGAGCTGTTAGGGAATATAGCCAATTTGTATTTATTATATAATTACTGCTTGCATATATGGTATATGTGCAATAAAGAGAGTTAAAATAAACTTATCTATCTTAACTCCCTTTAAAATTATTACTCCCTAAATCTTTAATTATTTTTTATCTATGTTTGCATATGATGTATTTTTGATGAATTTAATCTTGTTTAATCTTTCTTCTTTTGTATTTTCTCTGCACATTCTAATAACTTGAATCGCTCTGGATATTTTGCACTTGATGAAATATGATGAAAGGTGCTTTTCCATTCCTCATATCCATATCTTTCTAATGTATCATTTAATATCTTTTGATTATCATAATAATATAGGATTTCTCCTGTTTCTTGGTCTGCTGTTTTGGCTTTTACGCCTTGTACTTTTTCTGATGTATACAACAATTTATTTTTCTTTGTCCTAATATCTTGGAATACCTCTCTACATTCCTCTAACTCATTTTCCCTCCATGTCCTCAAGACGATATTCCTTTGTAGGTTTTTTGAACATAAATAGCCCTTTTCCCCTTGTAATTCCTTTAAACCTACCTCTTGCATGTTGCGGATACAATAGCTAACTTTATCATAAAAATCGCTATTTGCTTTTATATACTCTATCCAGACATATCCTCTTTTCCATATGGTCTCTACTTCTTTGTTGGTTGTCTTGTGATCTAAATTACATATCAGGTGATAGTGCCAGTTCCCTGTCTTTTGCCTTGCAAACACACCCACATATTTAAAATTGTTGTATTTACGGTTCATCCTTAAGATGAAATTCTTAAACTCCCTGTGTGCAGTATCTAAATCCGTATAATCTTTCTCACCCCTTTGAGTATCATCAAACGTTAATGTTAAAAAGGATACGTTTGGAACCGCAAAATTATTGTAGATTAATTCCTTTAGTGTTTCCCTTCTTTTCTTCAATCGCTGATAATAATTGAACGCTGCATAGGAAGATTGTTTCTTCTCTTTATCTTCTTGCTCTTTATCTTCTTGTCTCTTGACTGGGATTTTCTTCTCTTTGTATATGGTATCCTTTGGTATCCCGTAATCTACATCCTCATAAACGATTACTTGTGTCCTCCTTGCCCCTATGACAAGCTTAATCTCTTCCATTTGTTTCACCACCTTTATAAGTATGACTTCAGAATACCATATTGTTTAACATAAAAAAATTAGCAGAATAGATAAACTTATTTTGTGCTTAAGTCATCTTTTCCTGCTTTTTTGGAATGTGCAAAATATATGTTGTTGCATAAAAAAAGAATGTTGTTGAAAACATTCTGGCATGTAGGGCATTGTGCAATTTGCCTTTACTCGATTTTTTTTATAGTATGAATAAGATTGGTTTTGAATATTTCTATCTAGGGTGTTAAACTCTTTTACATTTGTTAACTCATAATATCTGCTGATTTCACTTTCATGTAAGATTAAATCCTTTTCATTGTCTATCTCTTCATATTTTACTAATAGAACATAGAGGGTTTGTTCTTTGGTGGGGTCTGTGGGGTCTAGGGTTACTGTGCCTTGGGAGGTGCCTTTCTGTATATGCGGCCTGGGCTTTATGGGGTCCCAAGTTGGTGGGGCCGTGGGGTTCTTATCCCTCGTCGTTTTCCATTCCTCTACTATATACTCTGGTTCATCCTCTATTTGTATTGTCTTTGGATTTTCTTTGCGAAGGAAACTGCCATCCCAACTTATGACTTCCTCCGTTTCTTTGTCACGTGTACAATATACTTTTATGATATTTATTTTATTCTTCTTTAGATCTTCTACCTCTGGGGCTGGCCCTGGGGTTTCGCCTAATGGGTAATCCCAGGTGTGGGTGCTTAGGTTCATTACATCACTAAACCTATAAACTACTACATCATATCCATAAGTCCTTAATTCCTCAGCACTTATAAATTGTGTCTCTATATTTGGATCTGTACCAACACTTTTCCTCACTGGCATATCCATTTGCCCCCAAGTGTTGACACCCTTCCAAGTTTCCTCTAATTGGAGGGATATTGCAAAAGCACCATTGGTTCCTCTCCTTAACCATACATTACCATATGGCATGTGCAACCAACCACTTAATCTACCACTCCAGTTAAAGGCTGTTCCGGCAAAAATGCCTATTCTTTCATTATATTCATCTAACATGTCAAATAGAGATAACCCCTCTATGATTATATAAAATTCCTCATTATTTGGATCATTTACATATTGCTCTAATATTTCAGTCCCCCAAATCTTTTCAATCAATCTTAGTCCATTACAGTATTCCTCTCCTTCCTCTGTTGTATATATCCAATTTTCTAATTGCTGTCCATTTGAGGTAAACCCATACCAAGGATGTGGCATTTCATTGTTTCCAGATTCATTTAAAAAATCTTCTGCATCATCATAAATTCTGTTTACTTTTGATACTTCTTGAGATTCACGTGTGGCACCTAGATAAGAACTTGCCCATAGTCCATGTGCCGGGTCTGGTCTTGTTAATCGGAATACATCCTCATGTGTACCATTACCAAACCACATGTCTATTGTCTTATCTACATTTTTATCTGATTCTGATACTATAGATATTCTATAACCCTTAAACTTCTCTGACCAAGGATGCTCTATATCAACGTTTGTTCCATTTACAGTATCATGGTATTCACCATTTACACCACCTGTTGCATGAGCAGGAGAAGTGTTTAAAAGTACTATTAATAATAACAGTGATATGATTGTAAATAATATTGGGATGTAACTTCTTTTTCGTACCATTGTTTGCTTGTCCTCCTTTATCCAAAATTATTGACAACTATTTTTTATCTTAATCTATTTTAGATGTATATTTGGGGGCTTGAAGTGAAATTAAATAAGCACTGACTTTGTGGGGTCAGTGCCTGCTATAAAAGTTCTTCTATAATTACTTATTCTTTGCATGTTCAGTACAGAAATTTATTCTGTCAATTATTTCTTTTATAACTTCTTGCTTTATCATACTAAAAATATATGCCTTTAAATATTTCTTATTAACTTTTTCATATACATGATCTATCATATTCCTAAAATAACTTGTAATAGATGGATCGAAATATTTAAAAGATTGCTTTGTACTATCTGTAAGATATTTACTCGCTTCCCCTATTTGAGACATATATAATGCACATAAATCAAAGGCGTATGTATTAGTATCTAAATCTATCTCTGTACACTTAAAATCTTTTAATACCATTTTGATTTTCTGTTGATTTTGTGATATTTTTAAAAGTAATTGAATATCTTTACTGTATGATTTAGTCATACCCACTTCACTTCCCTTAAAATTGTCTTATAAACTGAATGTTTATTTTGCGGAACTCCTATAGACAAAGCATATCTATCAAGTTCTTCATCATCCTCTTTCAGTAATTCAAGCCATAATATATCCACAGGAATACTAAATAGTCCTTTGATATACTCTGCTATATCTATTCGCATTGAATCACCATCTATTACTACATCTATATCACTATCTATTTTTGATGTATTATTTGCATATGAACCAGCTAATCCTATTTTTATGTTATCATATTTATTATATACGCTTTGCAATGTTTTTATAATCTCTGATAGATTAAGCATTATAATCACCACCTCATATATAGTATACCGCAAAATTGGAAAAATTACAAATTACTGTTTAAACTTATTAAAAATTTGTTTCTATTGAGTTTTTTACCCAGATGCTAAGATAAATTATCTTGGCATCTGGGTAGAATATTGATTAATCTTCAAAATTTTCAGATGTTATTAATTGATCTGATATATCATCCATTGCTTTCTCTGAATCTTCTAAATATTTGTAAGGGTCAAAATATACCTTGCCAAACATAAATTTACACCATGTACCATTTGCTAATTCGGCTTGAGGTAATAATAATTCTGGATCATTAGCTAATGCTACCTTGGCTTCTTGGTCTGTCATTTGACGCCAGGATGTGTCTCCAGGTTTTCCAACTACTTCATTATATGTACCACCGTTAGGACTAGTCCATGTACCTGTTTTAGTTATAGATTCATATGCATCTATACTATCTTTTTCTTTGTCTGTTGTAGCATTAGCTTTTAATTGCTCTATTTCTTCCTGTGTGAGAGCTGTCCCATCTACGATATCTCCATTTACCTCTGTGTCTTGGTATTCTCCATTGCCTTGGCTAGTGTCAACATCACTGACTTGATCTCCCCGACTTATGCTTTGTCCCTCGTTTAAACCTAACTCTGAATCTGTTGCATAACCATCTCTGGTTGCTATGGCTTCATTTGCTCTTAGAATTAATTCGATGGCTTCTCCCTTTGTTAAAGCTTCATCCCAATTACTCTCTTCACCTTCTATTAAACCTAACTGTTTGCTGACTACCATTGCTTTGAATAATTCTTTGTCCATTCCTTTGTGGGGTTCGTTGACCATTAGAGACATGATTCCTGCTTTCCATCTGTCTGGGGCTTCATTGGTCTTTTTGTCTTTGATGCCTGCTCTAAGGGCTATGTCTTGGGCATTGCCTGTGTCTTTGTATGCCTTGTCATTATCCTTTACAGCCGCATATTCGTTGCTAAAGTATCTTTGAACTATCGTATATATGGCTTCTGCTCTGGTGATTGTTCCATTGAAAGTTGTTGAATCTAAACTTTTACTTTCTACATCTAAGTAAGAATTGTCTAGTGCTTGGCTTGCTAACTTGACTTGCTCTGAATCACTTCCTACTAAGGATACTAAATCACTATTGGATTGTAGGTTTGTATCTACTGGGGTATCACTCTTTACTAGACCAGCTAGAAATTCACCACGAGTTAGGGTACTGTTTTTGTTTGCATAGCCTACTTCATTGTCATCAAATAAACTAAAATAAGCATTGATTGCTATATCTCTGATTGTCTTTTCATCACTTTCATCTATGTCTATATAATTATTTTGAACATATTCTGTTAGATCCGTGAGGGTGTCACTGTCTTTGAGTATATCTGCAAATACTTTGTTTTGCATTGCATAGTAGAGGGTGCTGTTGTTTGTCCAGTTGCCCTCTAGGTCTATGTAACAAGGACCATTCTTCTTTCCTTGATCGAAACTTAATACCCGGAATAGATCGTCAAAACCCATTCTGAACTCTTGGTAGTTTGACTGTGATCCTAGTTCTGTCCATGCTAGGGTGGATTCTGTGCCTTGTTCTTCTTCATAATAGGAGGGTACGGCTACTTCAATCTCTATTGTAGATCCCTCCCGCAATAGTTCGACCATCTCTTTTGAAGAAACTGAAGCACAGCCCATTATTTGACTGCACATGATTAACATTGTTATTGTTGGTATGATGAGCTTTTTGATCTTCATAAACTTTCCATCCATTTGTTAGCGTTCTCCTTTTCCTAATAGTGTTTGTGGTGATATGCTCTTCGCATACCACCACAAAAATTTTATTTTTCTTTATTTTATTTTTATGCCCGATTGTATGTATAATACATTTAAAATACGCTTGGATTTATTCCTACCTTGGGATTATCTACTTTTGCTTTATTGTTACATAATAAGTTAAACGCTTTATTTTTAATACTTTTAAGATTGATTGTATTATTATTTATGATAACTGTTTCTCCATTCTCCTTTTCTTTCTCTACTTTACCTCCGCTTAATTGTTCTATAATTTCTAACCCCTGTATTGTAATATCCAAAACCTCTAATCTGGTACCTCCCTTGTTTGAGGTCTTAATGCATTTACTTTTGCTTAACTCTAATATACTGCTTACAAATAATTGTTCATCAAAATCACTTGAGCCTTGATTTCCCTCTATAAATGCTTGCACTTTTTCATCTAAGGATGAATGTTCAAAACCCTTGCCCTTAAACTCTTTCAAATCTTTTATCAGTTCTAAGACCTCAATATCATATGTTGTAAGCTCTTTAATATCCATCATATTAACCCTTCCTCCTTTGTATTTAGTATTATTATACTTCCTTTAAGTCAATTTTTCAATGCTTTTAGCATTGTTTTGTTGACCTATAGAAAGCATTTATTGTCTACAATAAACTAATAACAGGAGGTCTCATATGATTCATGGATTAGGTGAACGGTTACACCAACAAAGAATACTAAACCACCTTTCTCAAAAGGAAGTTGCCTTGACACTTGGCGTTTCCCCGTCTGTTGTTTCTAATTATGAGACAGGCGGAAGAACACCAAGTGTGGAAGTTCTTATGGCCCTTGCCAGACTTTATCATTGCTCTACGGATTATTTACTTGGGTTTAATACCCGTGAGAATGACACCATTGATACTTCTATGCTGACACCAGAACAAAAAACTTTTCTTGTGCAATTCCTTAACAGCTTATAAACTATTCTTGTGTTGGCTATTGCTTGTTATTATATCCAGGATATTTAATACATAAGCATCTTGTAAATATTGTATGTAATGTTCTAATACATATATACTGGATATTTCATTCTCTTTATCATTATATGGCATATGCTTGATACCTACTTGTATCACCTCCAATACATTTGTTAAGTGATTCATTTCTGAATCTAATTCATTCAACAGATTGATTATTAAATCTGTTGAATTTAGGTTTTGAATTGCCCTCATCCTTTTCCCCTCCTTTCTTTTTAAGGTAGTGGGAGAGTAACGCTGAATAAGGGA
Source organism: uncultured Lachnoclostridium sp. (assembly GCA_948330435.1). Classification (GTDB taxonomy): domain Bacteria; phylum Bacillota; class Clostridia; order Lachnospirales; family Lachnospiraceae; genus Laedolimicola. The sequence continues at coordinate 100,065 of CAOJBY010000010.1, forward strand.
AAAGGCAAGGTATTTTTTTAAAACTTTTAATGTTTTTATGGGATGTTTTCTTCCTTTTTTCTCTATAAACCCTTTCTCTAATTTTCTTGTTTAACTTTGCTCATCAAATTTTTGATTTTTAATTTTAACTTCTTTTGCACTTTTACTGTTCTTTAATTTTTCCTCTTTTGTATGATGATTTTTTTCAGATTGTAAGAGCCGAAAATCACTTCCTTTTCCTCTTATCTTTTGATTGATAATTTCCTTTTTATTGTTGATAATTATTTTATGTATCTTAACTGTACAGCGATTTTTGCTCTTTGTATGAATGGCATGGTATATTTGCAAAATATGAGCTGTTTTCATTCTGAACTTAAACTGGCTTCATATTCTTTTACCCTACGATAGAATGTATTAGGCTTTAAACCTAAAATTTGCATGGCTTCTTTGCCTTTTATCTTGTTTCCTTTCCATTCTTTGTATACCCTTATAAACTGATTCTCATTTACTTGTATGGGTTTTCTACCTTTGTATACTCCTTGTTTTTTGGCCTCTGCAATTCCTTCCGACTGCCTTTTTACCCTTTTGTCCATTTCCTGTTCTGCAAGAGAAGAGTATACCTCTATTAATATCTTGTTAATTAATTCTAGTACCCACTCATTTTGAGCATCTATGTCTATTAATGTGGTTGGTATTTCTAAAATACGAATAAATATATTTTGCTTTGCATACCATTCTAATTCCTTTCGTATCCCTTCTTTTGTTCTACCTAATCGATCCAATTCCTCTATGATTAATTCTATGTGCATCTCTTTTGATGACTTGCGTAAATTCTCTAATATGAGTTTTAAGGTATTATAGTTAGGTCTATCAAATGTCTTTCCCGATTGTTTATCTATAAAAATGTTTTCTATCAGCATATCATGCCGATATGCCTTTATTGCCTGTATCTGGCGTTCTGGATTCTGTTCATTTGTACTTACCCTTGCATATCCATAAGATACCATTCCTTTTTCCTCCCATTTCATAATTGCCTTTTTGACATACTTTCATTAGACTATACCCTTTTGAAATATTATTCCCTTACCCCTTAAACTACCTTGCATCCTTTGCTTTTTTCAAAATTATATTTCAAAATATATTCATACCTTATTGACATGCTTTTTTACTTGCTAAACAAATAGGCCAATACCCTCTTTTGGATATTGACCTACTATCACTTTACTGTTATTCTATTTTTACAAGCCTATTACCTCATACTCATGCCTTATCCACTTCACCCTCCTGGCCCCTATTTTTACCCAAATCTCACTCAATAATACCTTATCCCTACCCTGGATTCCTATATGCTCCGTGGTATCGGAACAAAGGCTACGACTTTACAATTACTTCCTCCACAGCCTTTGATCACAAATGGATCAACAACCGGAATATCTTCGAAAACATCTCCCGGATTGTGGACGAAATGTTCGGCAATTACTTATCCCGCCCCAATGTAAAACAGCCCATCTTAACACAGTACTGTGACGGCAGGCGAGTCACCTGTCCCAACTGGATGAGCCAGTGGGGAAGCCAGTATCTGGGGGAACAGGGTTATTCCGCCATTGAAATTCTTCGGAATTATTACGGAAGCAGCATTTACATCAATTCAGCAGAAGAAATCTCCGGCGTACCTTATTCCTGGCCCGGTTCTGACCTGACCATAGGCTCCCGGGGGCAAAAGGTTCTGCAGATGCAGGAGCAGCTCAATCGAATTGCACAGGCATATCCGGCTCTGCCGGTCATCTCCGAGGACGGTATCTTTGGCCCTGCCACCCAGGAATCCGTGCGGACCTTTCAATCCATCTTCGGTCTTCCGGCCACAGGTATTGTTGATTATCCTACCTGGTATAAAATTTCCGAAATATTTGTAGGCGTATCCCGGATTGGGGAATTGAATCCCTGAAATGCATGCCTTGCACCACGTTCTATTAATCGAACGAAAAGATGAGGTGTCGCAAAATAAGACATCAGCCATTTCCATATCCTGTGTTCGTGAACAGCCGGACACTGGATATCGGAAAAGTCTTCTGTCTTATTTTGCGACACCCCTTTCTATAGCAAGCTTTCTTCCTCGCCAAAAACCTTTCCAACGTTCCTACTTCATAAACCGATCAATAGCCGCCGTCAGTTCCTCAATGGACTCGTGATCTCCGCATTCCACTGCTTCTACCAGACAGTGCTCAATGTGATCTTTTAAAATCACCTTTGCCGTATTATTAATCGCCGCTTTTACCGCAGAAAGCTGCACCAGAACTTCGCTGCAGTCCCGGCCCTCCTCCACCATGCGTTTTACGGATTCCATATGCCCGATAGCCCGGGAAAGGCGGTTTAATACAGCCTTTGTATTCTGGTGGGTGTGAGTATGGCCGTGGGAATGGCTGTGTCCATGGTCATGCACATGCTCGTAAACAGTTCCATCTTCTGCTATATGCGTATGCTTTTCGCTCATCTTCTTTCACTCGCTTTTCTCTTAAAATATGTTCCGCATAAGTATAACACAGCCCCAGAAGAAAGACAATCCGCCCCACGGGGATGAAATTTGCATAAGCCCTCTGCCGCCCGTCTGAATTGCTACTTCCCTGCGTTCTCCTCCAAAATCCGTTCCCGCAACACTTCCTCTTTCAAGCCCCCATTTAAAAACACCGCTGCTCTCTGATATTCCCCCGGAAGCTCTTCTCTCATTGCCTGTCCCGTATCCGGATGCTCCAGAATGCCCGTCAGTAAAATGACCAGCTCCTGCCCTTTCCCGAAAACCTTGCAGACGAAATCAATCCCATTTTTCAGGGCACTTGTCAGCTCTTTCTGCTGTTCTTCTTCCCTTTTCCGTTCCATATCTATCCTGTCCCGAAACGCCCGCAGCCCTTTTGTATTCCTTGCCCGCTCCATGCAGCTTTGTATTGCTTGTGCCAGCCTTTTCTCCCGTCCCTCCTCTTCCGGCTCCAAAAGGCCGTATTCTTTCCGCACAAGCACGCCCTTTTTCCTGCGTTCCAGACCCTCTATACAGGCTTGCTCCAGGCCCGTTCCCTCTAATTTCCCCTTTTGCTTCAATCCATCCGTAAAGTATTGCAGACTTTTCGTAAGTCTCTCCTGCTCCCGAAAGTCCTCTGCCATGTGATGCATTTTTTGAAGCAAAAGCCAAACAATGCACAGCCGTTCATCAAAGGGTAGCCCTGGAAGCTCTCCCGAATGTTCCGCTTCCTCCAAATATTCCCCCATAAGAATCCGTTCCGGATGTATCCGCCGGTTCCATTTTTCATAAAGTCGGTAATAAAAAGCAAAGGTACGGGCCGTCTCCTCCTCCTGCAGATACTGGCCAAACAAGACCTCCTCCACGGAAAGGCCCAGCCCCTCCAGAGTAAACAGCATTTCCGACAGATCCTCCCATCCTCTTCCCGTCACAAAGCCTTTCCGCCCCGCTTCCATTACATAGAAGCATTCCGGCCGCAGATCCAGAAAAGAAAGCACTGCCGGATGAAGCCCCCGAACAAGGGCATACCTCTTCCACACCTCCAGATCCGGCTCAACCTCCATACGCTTTACCCGATCCAGCGTCACAGTGTCAAACTCCCGCACTGAGCGATTGTAGGAGGGCGGATTGCCCGCCGCCACAATCACCCATCCCTCAGGCAGCCGGTGACTGCCAAAGGTTTTATATTGCAGGAACTGCAGCATGGCAGGCATCAGAGTCTCGGACACACAGTTTATCTCATCCAGAAAAAGAATTCCCTCATGGCAGCCACTCTGTTCTATCTGTGCATAGACAGAAGCAATAATCTCGCTCATGGTATAGGCTGTTACCGTATATTCTTTCCCCTGAAATTCTCTTTGCCGAAGCACCGGAAGACCAATGGCACTTTGCCGGGTGTGATGGGTCATGGTATAAGACACAAGCCCAAGGGAGCATTCCCGGGCAATCTGTTCTACAATAGCCGTTTTCCCGATGCCGGGCGGCCCGATCAGCAGTACCGGTCTCTGACGCTTCACCGGAATGCAAAAAGTTCCCGTCTCTGTTCTTGCCGTATATGCCTTTACTGTCTTTTTTATTTCTTCTTTTGCTTCCTGAATATTCATAAGTCACATTCCCCCTGGGTTACATCAATCATAGCAATCATGCCCGACTCTTCACACCGCTTTCAGTATCAGTTTATGAATCCAATCCGGCATATCAATCGCATCATAGCTCCCCTCCAACATCACAAAATAAACCTCATAATCCGGTTGCTTTTTCGGATACAGGCCGCTGCCGTCCGTAAAGTACAGCATTCCTTTCAGTTCCCGAAGCTCCCCCTCATTCCGAAGCCGTTCCACATACGCAAAGGCCGGACAAAAATCCGTTCCGCCGCCGCCCTGAATCTCCAAATCCTCCAGATATTCCTCAAACTGCTCCCTGTTTTCAATTCGATCATCCCTCTGAATCTGATTGTCACACTGAATCAAATGAAGACAAAACTGACGGAAGAAAAACTGCTCCTGTTCCAAAACCCCTTTTGTTTCCTCTAGAAAAATGCGTACCAGGTCCCGTTCACAGGAGCCGGAGGTATCAATCACAATGACCAGATCGCTGATCTTTCGCTCCTCCCGGTACTCCAAAGGTTCAATCAGCGGCATATTCCCGTAATTGTCCAATCCGTACAGATACCAGGAATACTGAAACTCCTCCTGATTCACGCCACGTTCCTCCCGAAAAGAAGAAAAGCTCTGAAGAACCTCCCGGTAATCTCCCCTGTGCCCTGAAACGGGAACCAGTCTTCGGCTAATCTGTTTTCGTTTGGACGTTCCTGCTTTTCTTTCCCTCTTTTCGGCCTTTTTCCCCAGGATCTCCCATTGCCGCTGCCACCAGGCAGCTATCTCACGGGAGGACTTCTCTGACATTCCTCCCCGTCCCTCCATGGATTCCCCGTTATCTCCAGCTGCCTGATTTAACCCTTTGCCCTCCGACCTCTGCCGCCAGTTCTCATGGCTGTCCACATATAACATTTCCGCCCGTCTTTGGGAATTTCCCTCATTCTCCGCTTCTTTTATAAAGGAAAGCGGTCTTCCCCATATCTCTTCCGCCAGCTTCCAGGCCTCCAAATCAGCGGCCAGTCGGCTCTCCTGTCCCCTATCCGGCTCCTGAGGGTTTCGAAAAAACAAATGTCCCAAAAGGCAGTGGCTCAGCATATGCAAAATATCTAGGCACAGTCTGTCACTTCCCTCCAGAAACCTTTCCCGAAGCCGGCCCGCATCCAGGTACAATGCCCTGCCGTCCGTCTCAAACACGCCATCCCTATGAGAAACCTGAATCTCAACCGTTCCCAGAACAACTGCCAGTCCATGTCGGTGCTGATACAGCTGCATTCTTACAAGGTCGATAATTTCATATTCTGTTTGAAATTTTTCTTTCTTTAACTTTTCCATCTGTTTCCTTAATATGCAAAGCCCACACCATACCAATAAGCTTTTTCATAAAATACCACAAAGAAAAAGCTGCCGCAACGATACAGGAAATCCACCCTCCTACCTTGCAGCAGCTCAATCGCATATTACAACTCGCAGTTATTCACCGTCCGTGGGAACGAAAGCACATCCCGGATATTTGCCATACCCGTAAGGTACATCACGCACCTCTCAAATCCAAGCCCAAACCCGGAATGACGCACAGAACCATATTTCCGCAGATCCAGATAGAATCCATAGTCCTCTTCCTTAAGTCCAAGCTCCCGCATTCTGCACACCAGCTTCTCATAATCATCCTCTCTCTGGCTCCCCCCAATGATCTCCCCGATCCCGGGAACCAGGCAGTCCATAGCCGCCACCGTCTTCCCATCCTCATTCTGCTTCATATAAAAAGCCTTGATCTCCTTGGGATAATCCGTCACAAACACCGGCCGCTTAAACACTTCCTCCGTCAGATACCGTTCATGCTCCGTCTGCAGATCACAGCCCCAGCTCACCTTATAATCAAACTTATCATTATTCTTCTCCAGAATCTCAATGGCTTCCGTATAAGTCACATGACCAAACTCCGAATTCAGCACACCTTTCAGCCGATCCAGAAGCCCCTTATCCACAAACTGATTAAAGAAATTCATCTCCTCCGGTGCTTCATCCAGCACATACTGAATCACATACTTCAGCATAGCTTCCGCAATCTCCATATTATCAGCAAGATCCGCAAAAGCCATCTCCGGCTCAATCATCCAGAACTCCGCCGCATGCCGTGTGGTATTGGAATTCTCCGCCCGGAAAGTCGGCCCAAAGGTATAAATATTCCGAAACGCACAGGCATACGTCTCCCCGTTGAGCTGCCCACTCACCGTAAGATTCGTCTCCTTGCCAAAGAAATCCTGACTGTAATCCACAGCCCCATCCTCCATCAAAGGCGGATTCTTCGGATCCAGGGTCGTCACCCGGAACATCTCCCCGGCACCCTCACAGTCACTTCCCGTAATCAGCGGCGTATGCACATACACAAACCCCTGCTCCTGGAAAAACCGATGAATAGCATAGGCAGCCAGCGACCGCACCCGAAACACAGCCTGAAACGTATTCGTCCTCGGCCGCAGATGGGTAATGGTACGCAGAAACTCAAAAGAATGTCTCTTCTTCTGCAAAGGATAATCCGGTGCGGAGTCTCCCTCCACAATCACCGTATCCGCCTGAATCTCAAAAGGCTGCTTCGCCTCCGGTGTAGCCACCAGAGTCCCCTTAACAATCACGGCAGCTCCCACATTCAGCTTCGAGATCTCCGCAAAATTCTCCATAGAATCATGATACACAACCTGCAGCGTATTAAAATAACTCCCATCACTAATCACCAAAAACCCAAAAGCCTTAGACCCCCGGTTACTTCTCACCCAGCCCACAGCCTCAATCGTCTTGTCCAAATAAGACTCACTGTTCTTATACAACTCTTTCACCGTAATAAACTTCATAATCTCAGTCCCCTCTGTATCATATTTATCATGCATAACCATAAAGCCGCCTGCATTATTTTGCCATTTACGATAGTATAACTCATTTTCCCACCACCTGCAACCTGGCATTTATGTATTTTTCAGGCCAAAGCACTTCCCCCGTTACAATTCAGACAGTCAGAAGCAGAGTAAGCAGACAGCCTTACACCCCCACAACCAGGGTCAGCCGCAAAATAAGCCAACCGCCCTAAAAAAACATCCAGCGGAAAGCCAAAGGCCTCCCGCCAGAATCACATCCATTCTCTTCAATTACGGATTCGCAGTAGTCCCATTGGCACCGCCATTGGTAGTCGTATCCCCGTTCCCGGTCACATCATCCACCACATCCTCGGCACCATTGACAACATCATCTACGCCATCCACAATATCATCGCCCAGGTCATCCATAACGCCGTCGCCATTCACACCATCATTGGTCGTGCCATTCGTAGTCCCGTTTGTCGTACCATTGGTAGTTCCATTGGTAGTCCCATTGTTCGTACCATTGGTAGTCCCGTTAGTCCCATTCGTAGTCCCGCCATTCGTCGTACCCTCATTCGTCGTGTTGTTCGGTGTATCCGTAGCGTTGTTGTCTGAATTTCCACAGGCCGCCACCACCAGAATCATCACCAGAAGCAGTGCTCCGGCCGTGTACTTTCTGAACATTTTCATAATAAAAGTCTCCTTTCTTGCTCTTTGCTACCATTATGAGCCATTCAGATAACTTTTATTCAGAAAAACATGGAACTTTTTTAATTTCTCCATCATTTCCCCAACAAAATTTTACAAATTTCATTGGTACAGTTTAAAGCATCGCATAAAATAAAAGAACAGGTTTATGCCTATTTGATTCTTAATATAAATAATATATAAAATTTAAAGGAAAGAAATCTGCCAAAAATGAAAGAGATATCTTTCCTTTTACTTTTCACTTATTTACGACAACTCAAAGGCCCCCGTATAAAGCTGATAATATTTCCCACGTTCCGCAATGAGATCCTCATGATTCCCACGCTCAATAATCCGCCCCTGTTCCAGCACCATAATCACATCGGAATTCTGCACGGTAGAGAGCCTGTGGGCAATCACAAACACGGTCCTGCCCGTCATCAGACTGTCCATACCCCTCTGCACAATCGCTTCCGTCCGAGTATCAATACTGGAGGTCGCTTCATCCAGAATCAGAACCGGCGGGTCCGCAATGGCCGCCCTGGCAATCGTCAGAAGCTGCCGCTGCCCCTGGGACAGATTCGCCCCGTCTCCGGAAATCATCGTATCATAACCCTGGGGCAAATGCCGGATAAAGGTATCCGCACCGGCAAGCATCGCCGCACCTTTCACCTCCGTGTCCGTGGCATCCAGCTTTCCATAGCGAATATTGTCCGCCACAGTGCCCGTAAACAGATGACTGTCCTGGAGCACCATGCCAAGAGAACGACGCAGATCGGATTTTCTGATTTTATTAATGTTGATTCCGTCATAACGAATCTTCCCGTCCTGAATGTCATAGAACCGGTTAATCAGGTTTGTAATGGTAGTTTTCCCTGCTCCAGTAGCTCCCACAAAGGCCACTTTCTGGCCAGGCTTTGCAAAGAGTTTAATATCGTGGAGCACCATCTTCTCCTCGGTGTAGCCAAAGTCCACGCCGTCCATCACCACATCGCCCTTTACCTCCGTATAAGTCAGGGTTCCGTCGTGATGGGGATGCTTCCAGGCCCAGACACCGGTACGCTCCGGAACCTCCACAAGCTCCCCGTTTTCATAGCGGGCATTGACCAGGGTTACATAGCCGTTGTCCTGCTCGGAGGGCTCATCCATCAGGTCAAAGATACGCTCCGCACCGGCCAGGGCCATAATAATGGAGTTAAACTGCTGAGCCACCTGGGTAATCGGCTGCGTAAAGCTCCGGTTGAGCTGCAGGAACGAAGCCAGACCGCCCAGGGTCAGGCCGCCCACACCTCCGATTGCCAGCATAGCACCCACCATCGTAGTCAGCACATAACTGATATTTCCGATATTTGCCATAATAGGCATTAAAATACTGGCGTAAATATTGGCATTGCTTGCACTCTCAAAGAGCTTGTCATTCAGCTCCTTAAACTTCCGCTTGGCTTCCTCCTCATGGCAGAATACCTTTACAACTTTCTGCCCCTCCATCATTTCCTCAATATAGCCGTTGACCGTGCCCAAATCTTTCTGCTGTGCCACAAAATAAGTGCCGGACTTTCCGCCGATGTGCTTGATCACCTGGGTCATAATGACAATCATCACCACCACCAGAAGCGTCAGATGGGGGCTTAAGCTCAGCATGGAAATAAACACGCTGACAATGGTGATGCTGGAAGACAAAAGCTGCGGAATACTCTGGCTGATTAGCTGCCGCAGGGTATCCGTGTCATTGGTGTAAATACTCATAATATCCCCGTGGGAATGAGTGTCAAAATAAGGGATGGACAGGGTTTCCATATGAGCAAACAGCTCATTTCGGATTCTCGTAAGGCTGCCCTGAGCCACCGTAATCATCAGACGGTTATAGAGATAGGTAGACGCAGCTCCCGTCAGATAAATAAGTGCCATCATAGCCAGTGCTTTCAAAAGAGGTGTAAAATCCGGTGCATCGGCACCAATCATTGGTGTAATATAGCCATCAATCAATGTCTGCAGAAACAGATTTCCCCGAACATTGGCAAGTACGCCCACCACAATTCCCACAACCACAAAAATACAGTGAATGGGATATGCCTTTACCACCAAATCAAACAGACGTTTTAAAGTACGTCCGGGATTCTTGGCCTTGGGGCCTTTTCTCATTCCCTTTCCACGTCCCATAGGACCTCTTGGACCTCTCGCCTGATTACTGCTCATCTGCGTCTCCTCCTTTCTGCTGCGATTCGTATACCTCACGGTAAATGGCATTGTTCTCCATAAGCTCCTCATGGGTGCCAATGCCGTCAATCTGTCCGTCATTTAACACAATAATTTTATCCGCATCCTGTACGGAGGATACCCGCTGTGCGATAATTAGCTTGGTGGTATCGGGAATTTCCTCCCGGAATGCCTTGCGGATCATGGCATCCGTATGGGTGTCCACCGCACTGGTGGAATCATCCAGAATCAATACCTTTGGCTTTTTCAAAAGTGCCCTGGCAATACAGAGACGCTGCTTCTGTCCGCCGGACACATTGGTGCCGCCCTGCTCAATGTAGGTGTCATACTGCTTGGGGAATTTTTCAATAAATTCATCCGCACAGGCCAGCTTACAGACACGGATCAGTTCCTCGTCCGATGCCTCCTTATCGCCCCACTGTAAGTTTTCCTTGATGGTGCCGGAAAAGAGAACATTTTTCTGAAGCACCATAGAGACCTCGTTCCGCAGGGACTCCAGATCGTACTCCCGCACGTCCAGGCCGCCTACCTTTACGCACCCGCTTGTCACATCGTAGAGCCTGGGGATGAGCTGCACCAGAGTGGACTTGGCACTTCCGGTGCCGCCCAGGATTCCGATGGTCTCGCCGGAACGGATTTCCAGATTTATGTGGGACAGGTGGAGATTTTCCTTATCTCCGTGATAGCTGAAACAGACGTCCTCAAAGGTGATGGAGCCGTCCTTGACTCCTTTTTGTGCACTTCCGTCCTCCTTACTGGTCAGATCGCTCTTTTCCTCCAATACGCCGCAGATACGCTCGGCGGAGGATTTTGCCATAGAGATCATTACCGTGACCATTGCGATCATCATCAGGCTCATCAGAATGTTCATGGTGTAGGTGAACATACTCATCAGATCACCGGTGGTCATGCCGCCTACGACAATGGTCTTTGCACCAAGCCAGGAGAGCAGGATGATACAGGTATACACGGTGAACTGCATAATGGGCATCATGCTGACCATAACCTTTTCTGCCCGGACGGAGCACAGGTACAGGGCACGGGAGGCTTTCTTGAATTTTTCTGTCTCGTGCTCCTCCCGGACGTAAGCCTTTACCACACGGATGCTGGTGAGGTTTTCCTGTACACTGGCGTTCAGGCCGTCGTATTTCTCAAACATTTCCCGGAAATAGGGACCTACCTTTCCCATAAGGAAGAAAATCACGCAGCCCAGGAATACCAGGGCTCCCAGGAATACCAGAGCCAGACGGGCATTGATCAGAAATGCCATCGTCATGGCTGTTATCAGTGTGATGGGTGCCCGGGTGAACATCCGCATAATCATCTGAAATGCGTTCTGTACGTTGGTTACGTCCGTGGTCAGCCTTGTGACCAGACCGGCTGTGGAGAAGCGGTCAATGTTGGAAAAGGAAAATTCCTGGATTTGACCGTACATGGCTTCCCGCAGGTTCTTGGCAAAGCCGGTGGAAGCGATGGACGCCTGCTTGGCTGCCATAGCTCCGCAGAACAGGGAAGCAAAGGAAACGACCAGCATCACAAGGCCCACCTTTACCACGTAGCTCATATTTCCGGTGCCGAGACCATCGTCGATGATGCTTGCCATCAGACGGGGGATGAACATCTCCAAGATGACCTCCGCTATGATGAAAACAGGAGCTGATATTGCTATATTTTTGTATTCGCCGATGTATTTTTTTAGTGTCTTGAGCATATAAACCTCCTATTTGAAGTCCCGTAATTCTACTCCAGTTCCGACAAGCTTTTTAAAATCCGTTCCAACAGACCTGAGAGCTGGCTACGCTCTTCTTCTGTCATGCAGCTATAGATTTTATCATCCATCTGCCACATTTCCTCGTACATCTCCTGCATCAGACAACGGCTTTTTTCTGTCAGCTCTATCATACGGAAACGCTTGTCGTCCTCTTTTGTCTTCCGCACGATGAATCCCTTTTCCTCCAGTCGGTTCAGGATGCCCGTGACAGTCGGGTTCTTTAAGTGAAACCATTTTTCAATCTCACGCTGATGAATCGGCTTTCCCTCATGAAATCCAAGATAAAAAAGAATCTCCTGCTGGGATGAGGTGAGATTGTATTTCAACAAGTGTTTGTTTCTTCTCTCCTCAAAGGTGTTCTGAATCATTTTGAGCTGTTTGTTGATGATGTTCGACTCTCTCTGCACGAGATTATCACCTCCTTTTTGCCAGTGTGTAAGAATAAAATTCAATCAATATGGTATCCTGTTCATCAAATTTATTCCGAAAAAGGTTAGAAAGCAAGGCGAATTGCATTTTCAGGCTTGCTTCACGATCCTGGGCGAAAAAATATATAGCATGGTATACATCAAATATATATCACGCTATATATTAATACCCAAATGTTGGATTGTCAATAAAAGAAGTATGAAAATTTTGTGAAATTCAATTCTGCTGCCACTGTCCGTCTGAGCTGTTACATTCTACTTGAATTCCATTTCCTGTCCAATCACAATTCCCTTGGCATTGGTTCTGTGTCCGATCTCGTCTGTCCTGGCAATAGGCAGTTCTATTCCTGCATAACGCTTCACCAGTTCCACCATAGACGGAACGGCCTTTTCCTCTTCCATCTTTGTAAAGGTTCCCAGAAGAATTCCGTTTATCTGGTCAAATACCCCAATCTGCTTCAACTGATTTAAGTAGGTTGTCATCTGGGGAACCAGCCCGCCAAGGCTCTCCAGCAGAAGTATCTTCCCATGCATATCCGGCCAATATTCCGTGCCAGCCAGCTTTAAAAGGCAGCGGATGTTTCCGCCCACTAAAATACCTTTCATGGACTCTTTTTGTATCATTTCATAGTGAAACGAAAACAAGTCCGGTGCCCTTTGAAAAAGGGTGACCGAGAAATTCGCCGTCTGTTCCGGAGCATCTTTTGAGATCAGATTCCTCACCTGATAGAGCACGGACTTCTTGCCTGCCTTGGAAAATATTGCATTGATCACGGTTGTCAAATCGCTGTAGCCCCAAAATACCGCATCGCTTTTGGCTATCTCATCATAATCCAGGCAGGGCAAAACTTCATTGGCAATGTCTCCCCCTGAGATATCAAAAATTGCTTTGATTTCCCTGTCACGGAAAAAGTTCATCAAAACATTCGCCCGTTCTTCCCCCGTACCGCCAAAGACAGATTCTTTTTCATAGATGCAGTTTCCAAAAACCGGTATCAGTCCCAACTCTGACAAGGCACTGTTTAGTCTGTCCAATTTCTCACGATTTCCCCGGGGCTGACCATTGGAACAGCCAACGATTGCTACTTTACTTCCTTTTTTCATTGCGGCATTTCCTCTCATAAATAAACTCTTCAAACACCATATCCAAACTTACTCCAAAACGCACACAATATCTCTTCAAAATCGGAACTATCCCTACAAATCACTTCTTTTTAATAATCTGAACCAGTGGCCGCAGCACCTTATAATATCTTTGCGGCGGATTTTTCCCGAACTTTTTATTAAAATCGGCATTAATAGCTTTTAGATTTTTACGATTATGCGATTGGATAATTTTGTATGCATCTTCTGCCTTTGCTGTATCTAAGTCATGACAGCTCAGTACTAAAGCGATCAAGTGGGTTCCTCGAAATGCTTCATCATTGCTGTAGTATTTTGAAAGACTCACTCGCATAGAAGCATCCTCACGGATTTTCAAATACCATTTACGCCCTTTTTCCTGCCCTAAAAGTGCAGTAAGCGACTGATACCATCCTCCCAAATCGGAAACCGGAACTGACCTTGCGATCTCGGTTACACACTGCTCTTCTGTTAATTTTTTCCCGCCTGCATTCACTTTCCCTTGGGATGCGGCCGGAAGTGCCTTTTCTGGTAAGGATGACTTTTTATCTTTATTTTTCTTTGATCGTTCCTTTCTCCTTTTTGCCTTTTTCTTATTTATGATCTCAAAGCCCCTTTGGCGGATTTTAATGCCACGGCTCTTCCAAAAATCTATGGTATCCCGATAATCCTTATCATTGGAAAAAATACAGAAAGATGCCTTTGGATGCTTCGCAATCAGATAAGACAGCACACCCATCAATTGGTAATCCAGGGCATTTGTTCCTGCGGTACACTCCAGCCAGAGGATTTTGGGATTGTGGACTTGGTTTGCCATGAATTCTTCCAGATGCCGGGAGTGATGTTTCGTATAAAAGGTAATAATCCTGTCTTTCCTGCGAACTTTTTTCGGCATGTCAAACCAACGGTCGCCGATATTTTCCGTATCAATTAAATAATATTTCCTACTCAAGACGCTTCTCCTTTTTTACTACAACATGTTTTATTCTTGTGAGCAACGAGCCAAACGAACATATCTCTAGCTGCTTTCTCATCCGAAAACCTCTCCTTGTACCGACGTATCCATATCAAAAAATCTGCACTTATACTCCGGGCAGACCGATGGAATAATCAACAGGCAAAATTTTCGTTTCGCATATTTGATATGCTGTCCCTCCATATCCAGCAAACATTCCCTCTGTTTCAAATTGCCCCCACGCACCGGAACATAATACGGAAACGGATGTCCACAGCACGGACACCGCCAAAAAATCCCGGGACTAAATCCGAAAGGAAAAACCATGAAAAAGAGCAGGAGTGATATAACGGCTGCCAGAATAAAAAACGCCAGAAACGGCTCGTTATCTGCCACGGCACCCAATTCCATATCCCTGCCAAAAACTGCGGGAACAAACAGAACCATACTGCTTAGGCAAAAAACGGCAAAGCATCCCCATTGTATCAAAAATACCGTTCTCGCAAAGGCACAGCATCGCCGAAACCGGGGCGACATCTGCGGAAAAACATACAAGAATGGTTTTGACAAATTCTCCTGTTGCAATCGGCAGTTTTCGATTTCCACTTATTCTCAATTCCTTTCCGTCTTCCTTGCCAAACCGTGATAACACCGCATAAACCGACATACTTCCTCATAAGTCTCCTGAATCTTATCCCGCCGTTGTCTGGCAAATGCGGTATCCTTATGATAGCTTTCCATGGCTTCCTGCCTTTCACGCATTTCCTCTTCCTGCATTTTCTCCTCATAATAGCCGGAAACCTTTACCGGACGTCCCTGAGCATGAAAATAATAGGCAACACCGCTTTGTGTTTTTGCCATCCAATAATAGCTGGCATCCCATAAAGCAGGCATCATCCGCCCTCTGTCTCCCCGGTTGAGGGATTCTTCCAGCTTTGACCGATTGCTGTTCCACCATGTCTCCCATTCTTCCGGTTCCACTTCCCCTGCTGCCACACGCAAAAATATCTGCTTCATCTCATCTTGAAAGTTCATCTTTATATCTTTCCATGTTTATCCCTGTACGGACCCACTCTCCCTTATATCGCTTCTCCAAGCCCTTTCATAACCTCCATCAGTTTCTTATATCCTGTTTCGCTGGCGGCTCCATAAAGTGTTTCCAGGTCGCCGCAGTCCATGACGACAACCATATTGTCAGAGGTATTGCTGTAAAAACTCATGTCCATCCCCAGCCAGGCATGAAGACCAAAGGGTTGTTTTTCAAGACCGGAGCGGAGGGTTTCCAGTTCCTCCTCCGTAAGCCAATACATAAGCTCTTCCCCATGGAAAGGAAAGGCAAATGCGGCTTCATAGGCAAGGGCAGCCTGCAGAAATCCGCTGAGTTTCCCGGTGCACAAGGTCCATTTGCGGTCATCTGTCTCATCTGCAGCCACATAAACCGGCGGATCTGTTTTTCCCAGATCTTTTCTTCGGATTCCTGCCCGGCAGCATCCCTGATTTTCAATCAGAATCACCAGGTAATCGCCCTCCCTTAACCAGTCCCATTTATTGAAATCTTCCGGCCTGATCCATTTATCCTGCACCTTATGGAGCGTCTCTGTGCACCCCGCCCTTTTCCAAAATTCTTCCACAGCATACAGCTTACGGAGCATTTCCATATAATCCTTTTTGTTCAACTCCTGCGTTCCGGTTTCATCCGGTTCTGCTTCTGACGCTTCCGCAAACAAATAAGGAACCCCAGGCCATGTAAGCTCAGGCATTTCTTCCAATTTATTAAAATAGAGACAGATAATCTGGTCATCTCCCCAATATCCGGATTCCGGCTTTCTTGTGCAGGCTGTTATATGATAGTATCCGTCCGGCAGAGACAATCTCTGTTCCTGGGGGAAATCCGCATTCCAGTCACTTAACCAGAACAGATCGCAAAACTGCAAAGAACCTCCCCTTACTTCCAGTGCCAGCCGAATCATAATCTGAAACTCCTTTTCCCCATTGGAGTCCGGATAGCCGGAACGGAACCAGAGTATGAAATCACCTCCCGTACCTGTACAGAAAGCCGTGATATCTCCTTTACGGATGTGTGCTGCAACCTGTTCCGGATTTGTAAATTCTTCTGCCATAAAATCGCTCCCCGGAATAACGGCTTTCATAACCTCTTTCGAAAACAGGACAATTCCCATGCCATCAATACTCAGGTGTGCAGTATCTCCCAGTTGCAGCGGCTCACAGGATTCCTGATGCTCTGCGGGATGCTGTATCTTTGTACAGGGCTGATCTGGTTCTTCTGCTTCTTCTTTTATCTCAATCAGACAGGACAACTGTTCCAGTGTCTCTGTATGTATTAACCGGCTGTAAGCAGGCAGGAGAACTTTCTTCAAGGCCGGGAGCACTGCCAACAGACTACAGTCTGAAAAGTTGGTATCCTGTAGATTCAGGGTATTCAAGCTTCTGCATCTGGTCAGAAAAGAATAGTCATCAATCGCAACATCGTGAAGAGATAGCTGTTTTAGCTTCGTCATTTCCCCAATCAGGGAAAAATCACCATCCTTTATCGCCAGCCAGGATGGGAGACGCACATCCTCTATTTTGTCTACAGCCGAGAAATTTCTTCTTCTGCTGTCCAGACATTTGATTTTAGCAAGATCGCCGAATGTCTGCAGGTCATGTCCTGTATTTTTCTGTATCCAGATCACCAGCCTTGGATCGATCCCATACTGCTTCATCATCCTGAACCCCCTCCCAAATAAAATAGCGTCTCTCGTACTACTGTTTTCCGCTCATATCTATTTCCACAACTCTTTATGTTTCAATATTGCAGGATAATCTGCTTCCTGGCTGTCATGGAAAAGATACAGCAAAGTTTTTACGGCAAAGGATCGGGCATAATCCATATCTATGCCTTTTACAACTTTCTTTGCCAGCATGATCTCGCTTAGTTCCTCTACCCAATGATTGATCTTAGTTGGAAATTTGCCATAGCAAAAATCATTGAAGTCCGAAAGTGCGGCACTATACCCAAGGGAGTTCTTTCGGTTTTTCATATCCGACCTCTCGTACTCATCAGCAAGACGGTCAACCACTCGAAATAATTCAAAGATTTCCGGTTCCGTCAATTCGGGTAAATGTTCATCCAAATAAGCCCTGGTTATTTTGGCATCCCGGTAATCTTTGTCAAGCCATGTCTGCTGTTTTTCATAGGAGAGGTTTATCTCCGGCAAATGTGCAGCATACCATGCACCTAATTCAGCGAGACCCTTTTGCAAACTGTCCTTGTCATTTTCCGTATGAAACCACGGCGAACAGACGGTATATTTTTCGGAGATATTGGATAGCCGGCCATAACCGGAGTAGCTTGACACCTTGTAAGTACTCATGGCCACACTCCAATCATACATGAGGTAACTAACATAAATATTGTTGAGCCGCAGATGAATCTGTTCATTCCAGAATCCACGCTCAATGTGCAGATGCTGGAAACTGCCCGTCTCACTTTTCTGTGCAAATGGGTAATACGGACCGCTGCTCCCATCCCGCAGGACAAAGTAGCAGGCTTTGTCAAATTCTTTCGGGGGAAAGATAGATTGAAAACCAATAAAGTGTTTTTCGCCAAATTCGATGATTTCTTTTTTGCAAATGATACAGCGTTTCATCCTGTGCCTCCATTTTCTATCTCTTAAAATAATTATAATTTACACATCTTTCGGCCGACGCAGGCAAAGATCCCAGCGTGTGTCACCCATCAGCATATCAATCAAATGGGAAAGCTCCCAAACTGCACATACCTCAAGGTCTTTGCATTCTTCATAGGTGCATTTAAGGATTTCACCATGATGATACAAGCTGCCTTTTCCGGTTATCGCATCTACAACCACTTTATCAGGTGCCCAACTATCTTCCTCATTGGAAAATGGTCTGCTCCCTACTACTTTTAGTTTAGAAAGGCTGCTCCGATACAGGCATATGAATCGGAAGAACTCGGCATCTACAGGTACATCTTCATATGACTCATATGTGCCCTTATAAATTCCCAATGTTCCCTCTTTATATAGTCTTGCATAAGAATTTTTGTTATTTGGAAGAGGTATTTCAATCATATCTCCTAATTTCTTTCTTTTTGCCATAGCCCGCACCTCCCCGCCTGGGTTTTCGGCTCACTGAAAGGCATCTTCGGTAAGCGAAATCTTATAAGCCTTTTTCTCCAGATACTCCCAATTCCCATTGCCGACAGATTCATAGGATGTCCATGCCACTTTAAGCTGATTTTCAGATATGTAAAATTTGATACGGGTTGCAGCTCCATTACTTGTATCAATATCAGGCTCCGCCACATAATCAAAAGCGTAAACCATATGTTCCTGCGTCCAGTCCGAGGTATCCCGGTAATAAATTACCGCATTTTTTGCAGGTATCTTTATCAATCCGAACAGCTTCTCCCTTTCTTCTTTTCCGGGAAGATAGAAATAGCATCGTGTTCCATTTGAGATGATATAAAATTCATTTTCTCCCGCCTTGTCCTGAAACAGGATCTCGCCATCACTCAAGTCAATCAGGAGCAGATCGCTTTCTTTCAGCCAATCTTCCACATAACCATTGTGGTGGGGGGCTGTCCAGTGCTCCGCACAAACCCAGATCCTGTCGGCTTCCTGCACACTCCCACGCATCGCTTTACTCCCCACATCGGGATATTCATATAATACGGAACCATTTTCATCCAGGATCTGCATATCGTAGTCATAGGTTTTCTTGTAATCATCTGCTTCTTTCCATTGAAGACAGCAGGTACTTCCCTCAATGGGAGATATTTCATCATAAACATAGCTATCCCTGCTGTAGCCGGACGGATAGATTACTTCATATTCTGTCGCACCTGCCGTTGGATTACAGCCGGTCAATAATACAACAAATATCGTTGCACAGCATAGAAAAACAGCATTATACACGCTCTTTACTTTCATATCTCCCGTTCTCCTTTTCATGCTGCCTGTCATTTCATGAATCTACAGCACTGAGGGTAATGTCAAATAACATAGATGCAAAATAGTCTACAGCTTGCAGACTATTTTGTATCCATCATTTTTGCAACTTCAGATTCCAACGTTTCTATTGTCGGGAGACTGCGTTGATATTCTTTGCTGAGAGCATTGCTTAAGTCATATTCTGCAATACCAATCGGTTGCGAAACTTCTTCCAAAGAATATTCTGCAACAACATTATCCTTATCCTTGCAAATAAGCAAACCTATTGCCGGATTATCACCCTCTCCCGTTAATTGCTTATTTACTGCGGTAACATAAAAATTCAACTTTCCTACATACTCTGGTTCAAATCTCTTTGTTTTTAGTTCCACAACAACATAACAATGCAGTTTAATATGATAGAACAGCAAATCCAAATAAAATTCACGCTCTCCAACCTGTAAATGAACCTGACGTCCCACATAGGAAAAACCTGTTCCCAGTTCTAGCAGGAACTGCGTAATCTGATTTACCAGAGCATCTTCCAATTCTTTTTCGTCATAATCATCCCGCATCGTTAAAAAATCGAAACTATATGGATCTTTTAATGTCTGAACAGCCAAATCAGAAGCATTGGCAGGAAGTTTATCCTTAAAATTCGTAATGGCTTTTCCCTTACGCTCATATAATCCGCTTTCAATCTGATGTTCCAATACATCCCGGCTCCAATTATTTTCTAAAGTATACTGTGCATAAAAGACAGCTTCACGCACATCTTTACATTTAAAAATAATACGCTGATTATGTCCCCACGGAATTGTTGTTATCAGCCGAAAAATATCATTAGACTTAAATTCGTCTACAACTTGTTGACCATTTATAGCTTCTGCATAAAAGCGGTACCATAGCCGCATCGTTTTTAAATTCGTTTCTGAAAACCCTGTCATATCAGGAAAGCTCTTTTTCAAGTCAATACTCATCTGCCGTAAAAGACCGTCTCCCCATTTTGAATGCTTCTGCCGATTTACAATATCCTCGCCAATATGCCAATAAAGTTCTAATAGTTCTCTATTCACCTTAATAGATGCTTTAATCTGACTGTTTTTAATTCTGTCCTTAATCAAAGCGATCCATTCCCTGTATTCATCAGTCACGATAAATTCTACCTCTTGCTTTTTGATGCCAGCTTTCATTTTTTCCTCCATAGTATGTATCAATTCATCATAAAATCATTCATTATCACAAGCGACAAACCATAATATATTCTTCTTCGTTTTCATCTACAATTTCAAATCCTGTTTTTTGATACATTCTTACCGCATAGTTTGCTTTTTGTACAGCGAGCGATGCTTGTTTATACCCTCTGTCTCTCAGAATACGGAGCATTTCTTTCATCAAATCAGTCCCTATTCCAAATCCCCGATATTCTTTATATAAGGAAATGGCAAAGGACGGAGTGTCGTTGTCTATATGTCCATAATCATTCATAATGCGTACCCAGACAGCACCGACAGCCTTTTTACCAACCTCCGCAATCAAACCCATATCGTCTTTTTTCTTGCCAAAGTCTGCGATATATACCTGCAGTTCCGGCTGATTGATAATTGATTTGGGCGGTGCTGGCACTCCCTCCGGCACAAAGATAGCTTCATACAAAAAGTCTTGAAGCAAGCTATGTTCTCCCTCTGATATTTTTCTGATATTATAATTCATAATCTCTACCCTCAGCGTACAGGGGGACACAATTATTCCGCTTCATGCAAATTGCGTATAATTGCTAACGCAATCTTTCCGGCCATATCTTTATCGCTTGTATTCTGCGGTGACTTTCCATAAATAGCAAAGCAGTATCCATTATATGCCCAGTCTATCATAAACATATCTCCGGTTTTGTTAACCCTCATATAAGGAAAAATATACTCCCCATTTGCAGTTGGTGCCGTCCATTCAATTTTGGTGGAATCCTCAAACTCTTCATCCGGCAAAATAAATTCCTCTCCTTTACCGGCAGCAAACGTACAGAGCCCCACATTCTCTAATTCAAATTCAATTTCCAATTCATCTTCCTCTGTTTTCTTAACTTCAACATTTGATGTAATTGTCGTATTATCCAACACTTCTTTTGGGTTGCCAAATTCGGCTGCATTCACTATCTCCACTTCATCCAAAGCGATACTATCGCCCTCATTATCTTTCGATTCCACTCCAACATTCTGTCCCTCTTCATCGTATTCTGTTGCAATGTCATCCACATCAGGGGCGTTTACTTCTTCTTCCGGAACGGACTTGGATGGCATACTGACGCACCCCGCCAATCCGAATAAAATACCGGTTACAAGGACCATACAGCTTAATGTTCTAAGATTTTTATTACGCATAACATATTTCCTTTCTTCTGAAAATTCCGGCTCTTTGTTCACCTCTACTGTCCAGTCCTGGCCTTTCATATAGGATAGAAATTTATTTATCATTTGAACCTCCTCCGAAGATCTGTTTTGGTATTGTGCAGCTTTTTTCATATTTCCGTTCAAATCTCTTTCTTGGTGGATGAATCGAATACAGAAAGCCTATGAGTAAATGCTTTATCACAGGTAAATTTCAAAGTTATCGCTGCTCCATGAGGAAAGCACCTTGTCAGCAAGTGTCTTGTCCAGGCTCAACACGGTGTATTCACAATCACAGTAAACAAAATCCTCAAGCACGATCAACCTTATCCCATGCGTATCTAAAATCTTGTTTATTGCAGCCATGGACTTTTTGAAATTGTCATAATCGCTGCAATCGGTATATATTTTTTCTTTACAGACAATCTCTGAAATCTCCGGATATTCCATTCCCTGTGTATGAAAAAACTCGGTTAAGGCAGGTGTCAGATCATCCTCATAGCCCCCAATCTGGATGCCATAGCCATGAGTGCAGAGATACGCAGCACAAAAGCATTCCATATCCAGATGGTTCTCCTTTGAAAAATCCAGAAATTCCTCAAGGGTTTCAATAAATAAAATACTTTTGATGATATTCTGATTGCTTTCATAAAACGCAGGATAATTCGACTGCTCTAACATCTCCGTTGAAATTTGCAGCTCCTTTTTTTCATCAGGAGACAATAGCAGATCAGCTAAATTCAGGACATTCATGATTTTTCATCCTTTCTAATATAATTTTCCGGCAGTACAAACCCATAAGCGTTTTCAATAGCATCCACATCTCTTTGCGATGTTGGGAGTTTCAAACGCCAGCCTCTTTTTCGTTTCATTTGTGCCTTTATCTTTAAGAAACGAGTTTCCATTCCTAAGTCCATATCTGCCTTACTTTTACCTCCTGTTATATCTTTTTCCCTCATGTTGTGAACCCTCATAAGGGTAGAAACCAGGGAAAGAAAAGCCTGTAATAAATTATAACATGAAATGAACAGGACAGGAATACTTTTCCCATATCAGGTGTCCGGGGTTACTGTCAAGTAATCATTGGCAACTCTTTTCATACAGATTTTTGATGCCGC
>CAOJBY010000011.1 GCA_948330435.1 uncultured Lachnoclostridium sp.
TGGCTGCTTCTCTTTTTAACTTTCGCCATTCGGCCCGATGTTTTTTTTATGGTCATGCCGAGCTTTGGAATTTCTTTTTTATGGAGATTGCTGGGATGCAGAAAAGAGAAAATGAAACTTTGTTTAAGAGAGCTCGTCCTGCCGGTTACGGTATTTCTCACAGTGGGAGTTGTACTGCTGATTGAGACAGGTGCTTATCAGGGAGCGGGGTGGGAGGAATTTGAAAGATTCCAGGCGGCCCGTACTCAGATTTATGATTATTCGGGTTATCCCTCCTATCAGGAGAATCCGGCCTTTTTTGAGGACTTGGGTCTCAGCGAACATGAGATACGCAATCTGCGTCATTATGCTCTTTATCTTATGGAGGGAATGGACGGAGAGATGATGGAGGCTTTGAGCGAAGAGTCTTTACGCCAGAATACCCTTACGTCAGACTTTGCCAGCCGCATGAAAATGGGAATCGCCCTGGTATGGGAGCAGTTTACCCATAAAGATTATTTTCCGGCCAGTCTGCCGACTTTTTTGTTTTTTATCAGTGTTCTGGCGATGGCCGTTTTACACGAAAGGCGAGCCCTCTTTCCCTTGGGACTATTTTGGGTAGCAGAGGGCATGTTCTGGCTGGCACTTGGATATGTAGGGCGCTTACCGGAACGAGTGGCATTTTCTCTGCATTTGATTGCCCTGCTTGGTATGGCGGCTTATTTCTACGGGATAAACCAGAGGGAAGAGGAGAGAATTCCCCGGAGAGGGAAAGCTGTGGTAATGTCCGGCATTCTGCTACTTTGTCTGGCAGGAGCTGTTTTTCAGTGGAAAGCGGCTGCTGTGTCAAATAAGGAGAAGATCGCCAGGGACGGTAATTATCAGTTGTTTAAATCAGCCTGTAAAGAAGAACCCGGAAACCTTTATTTTATTGAAACCTTTCTGGCAGAGCCTATTGGTGGAGCAGTTGTGACTACCAGGGGAGATTTCCGACAGAATAACTGTATCACCCTGGGAGACTGGTACAGCACATCTCCCCTGGACGAGGAACGTTTTCAGACTTTGGGAATTGAGAATGTGGAAGAGACGGTTCTGAATAATCCCAATGCGTATCTGGTGGTACGGGAAGCAGAAGATCCGGGTTTTCTCGGAAGTTATTTTGCGTATAAATATCCCGAATACGCTCTTGTTGTAAGGGATGTGAAAGTAATTGAGGACAGATATTATTATCTGTATCAGATACAGAGGTGAGGAGGCCTATGAGACAGACAGGAAAGAGACATGTGACAGCTCTTTTACTTTCTTTTCTGATAACGGGAATCTATTTTGTGCTTATCTATCAGGGGATTCCTTTTATCTATGATATTAATGATGATGTAGCCATGAGAAATGTGGCGGCGGGTGTAATTACAGGTACACCGGATGCTCACCTTCTTCATATCAAATATGCCCTTGGCTTTGTGATAGCAGGCCTATATAGGATATTCCCTGGTTTTGACTGGTATGGGCTGGTTCTGATTGGGATTATGCTTTTTGCATTGGCCATGATTCTCTATCGGGGATTGGCCGGGGAGAAAAAAATTCTTTGGAAGCTTTGCTATACGGTGATTACACTGCTTTTGTTTACCTGTGCATGTCTTCTCCATGTGACCGCTTTTCAGTGGACGGTAACGGCGGCTATAGCGGGAGGGGCAGGAATCTATCTGTTCTATACGGCAGGAAAGGGTGATGATTTCTGGAACTGGCTGGAGGAAGGAGTTGCCGCATTCCTGATTCTGCTCTCTCTTGCAGTTCGAGATGATGTATTTTTGATGGTGATTCCCATGGCTGCACTGTGTTTCTGGGGGAAATACGGTTCTGCCCGGAAGGCAGAAGTGGCAGGGAAAATGAGGCGGAAATTCTGGCGGACGTGGCAGATACAATATAAGGGATGGAGTGCCACGCTGGATCATGCAGGCATTTTTGCAGGATTGGCAGTGGGAATTGTGATTGTCATGGGGGTAGAGACTCTTGCCTATAGTTCGCCGGAGTGGCGGGAATTCCGTACCTACAATGTAAACCGGGAATCCATCATGGATTACTATGGGATTGAAGATTATGAGGAGGATCCGGAATTCTTTGACTCTCTGGGTATTACCAAGGAGGAGGCTGAGAATCTGAAACGATACTCCCTCTATCTGGTAGATGATCTGTACAGCCAGAAGATGGCAGAACTTTCCAGGCATTTTCGTGAGGTTTATATCAGGAACCATCCTTTTAAGCAGCGGATTTGTACGGCGGTACAAAAGATTGACGAACATCTGGGAAGTGAGACCTATCATCCGGTAAATCTCCTGTGCCTTGGAATGATAATGGCTGTCCTGGGGGTTTGCTTTGGAAAGAACAGAAAGCAGTTGTGGCTGGCTATGTCTGTATTGGGTGTCTGGGCACTTTATTGGTTTTACCTGGGTTATAGGAGCCGGATTGTAGAGAGGGTTGGCTTTGCCCTATATCTGCTGATGCTTCTGACTGTAATGGCAATCTGGTATCGGACAGCCTTTTTGGATAGCAGGCAAAAAGAGTCCGACAGCAGAGGAGAGAGGCTTCAGTGTAAGTTTCTTGCAGTGGGGGCCTGTGTGGTCTTGCTTTTGTTTTCCGGGCAGGTATGGAAGTCTGTGAAAGAGAATAATACAGCAAGGCGGGACTATAACCTGGAATTTCTGGATGTGAACCGCTATATGGCAGAGCATATGGAAAATGTCTATTTTATGACTACCTTTTCCATTGAAACCTATACAGACAATTTTACAATTTCCAGGGATTTTGCTTTTAGTAACCTGCTGTCAGTGGGAGGCTGGCATACATTTTCTCCTCTGGAAAATGTGAAGAATGAGAAGCTTGGCATTACCGAACCCAAACGGGATATGGCCGAAAAAGCGGGGGTATATTTGATTTCTCTGGAGCAGGTGAATCTGCGTTATCTGGATCGCTACTATGAAAGTGTATATGGAGACAGGTATCAGGGAAGAGAACTTGTGGATAAGCTGGATTACGGGGAACGGGTTTTTGAAGTATACCGGCTTCATGTGAATCCATTGAAGGGAAAGGATAAGTAATGATAGGATTTAATGTGGCACCCTTTACGGGAAAGGAGTTTGACTACATCCGACAGGCCATTGAGGCAGAGCATATCTGCGGAGACGGAATGTTTACAAAGAAATGTAATGAATGGATAGAAGAACAGACGGGAACAGCCAAGGCTTTGCTCACGACCTCCTGTACTCACGCAACGGAGATGGCAGCTCTGTTGCTTAACATTCAGCCAGGGGATGAGGTGATTATGCCTTCCTATACCTTTGTGTCTACAGCCAATGCCTTTGTGCTTCGGGGGGCGGTTCCGGTGTTTGTGGATATCCGGCCTGATACTATGAATTTGGATGAAGGTTTGATTGAGGCGGCGATTACGGAAAGGACCAGGGCTATCGTGCCGGTTCACTATGCGGGAGTTGCCTGTGAGATGGATCGGATTATGGAACTGGCAGGAAAGCATCACCTGGCTGTTGTGGAGGATGCGGCCCAGGGTGTGTGTTCTTTTTATAAAGGGAAAGCTTTGGGAACCATTGGGGATTATGGCTGTTTTAGCTTTCATGAGACAAAGAACTTCTCCATGGGGGAAGGGGGAGCCCTTCTGATTCGAGATAAAGAGCATATTGAAGCGGCGGAGATCCTGCGGGAAAAGGGAACAAACCGTTCCAAGTTTTTTCGGGGGCAGGTGGATAAATATACCTGGGTGAGTCAGGGAAGTTCCTACCTGCCCAGTGATATGAATGCGGCTTATCTGTGGGCACAGCTTGAGATGGCGGCTCAGATTACCGCAGATCGGATGAAAAGCTGGAATGCTTATTATGAGCAATTAAAGCCCCTGAAAGAGCAGGGAAAGCTTGAACTTCCAATGGTGCCAAAGGATTGTGTGCATAATGCCCACATGTTTTATGTGAAAGGGAAAGATCTGGCGGAACGGACGGCTCTCATAGCCTATCTGCGGGAGGCAGGTATTCAGACGGTCTTCCATTATGTTCCCCTTCATACAGGAGAGGCCGGACAGAAGCTGGGACGATTCTGCGGGGAGGATCGTTATACCACCAGAGAGAGTGAGAGGATTCTGCGTCTTCCTATGTATTATGGCCTGGAGGAAGAGAAAGTTCAATATGTTGCGGAGAAGATAAAGGAGTTTTATGAGAGATAAGAAAAAGGGAGCAGCAGGAGGATGGCTGTGCACGGGAATACTGTTCCTGATGACGTTCCTGATGGTAAAGGTAGAGATGGGAAAAGGCCATGAAGTGCTTTTGTACAGTGACTTTGCAACCCACTCTTCCTGGGCGGTGGGAGAGTTTACAGATCCTCTTTATGATAAATTTTATGCCTATCCTGTCTGGCACCTGATGGTTCGTCTGGCAAACTGGCTGCTTCCCATTGGCCGGGAGTATGCAGGGGCATTGGTGACGGCCTGCTGCATTGGACTGGGCACTTTAATATTGTACCATTTTCTGGATAAAGAACTGAATGGCAGTCTGTCCTGTAAGAAAATTTGCCTGCTGACTATGGGAATTATGGTTTTGACAGCCCTTTATATGCCCTGGTTTAACAGGGAGGTGTACCTGGGGCAGAGCAGCCCCACCATCTGGCATAACCCTACGAATATGGCGGTAAAGCCTCTGGCACTGTTACTGTTTCTGTGGTTCCTGCGGCTTTATATGAACAAACAGAAGATAAAAGGGTTGGAGTTTGCAGGTTTCTCAGGACTTTTACTTTTAAGCTGTTTCGTAAAGCCGTCTTTTGCCCAGGGATTTTTACCTGCAGTTGTCCTCTTTTTATTGATTGAATTGGTTCGGACAAAAGGAGGGAGCTTTTTCTTTAGCTTAAAGATGGTTGCTTCTTTCGTTCCGTCAGGAATTTATTTCCTGACACAGTTTTTCTCTATGTTTGGAGCAGAAGCAGAGCGCAGTATGGGAATCTCACCCTTTACAGTTATGAGGTTTGACACGGATCATCCCTTGATATCTATCTTACAGGCAGTGGCATTTCCTCTTTTTGTGGTGGGAATTACAGGGTGGAAAAAGCTTTTTGGGGATAGAGAATTTTTGTTTTCACTGGTCTTTTATGTGGTTTCTTTGCTGGAATTTATTGTGCTGATTGAGATAACAGAGCCGGAATCAGGGAATTTTGAATGGGCACTTCAACTGGCTATGTTTGCCTTTTTTGCCATGGCGGCAGTGAGATTCTATCAGAAAGAAGATAAAAAGCTCTGGATGAACTATGCGGGCAACGGATTGTTGCTTTATCATGTGGCATCGGGCATTTATTATTACATTTATCTCTTGATTAGCCCCCTGCAATGCTAGTGCGGTTTAAGATGTACTGAAAAGAGGAGAATATGAAAAAGATTGTAATTATAGGAGCAAATGAATTTCAGAATCCGTTAATATTAAAGGCAAAAGAAATGGGATTTGAGACCCATGTTTTTGCATGGAAAGACGGAGCAGTAGGAGAAGAGACGGCGGATTTTTTCTATCCCATCAGCATCGTGGAAAGAGAAAAGATTTTGGAAGAATGCAAAAAAATACAGCCGGATGCGGTTGCATCCATTGGCTCAGATTTGGCCATGCTTACGGTGAATGAGGTGGCAGGAAAGCTTAAGCTTCCCTGTAATTCTATGGAGTGCACAAAGATTTCCACCAATAAATATGCCATGCGAAAGGCTTTTCGGGAAGCCGGAGTACCAGTTCCGGAATTTGAGAGAGTAGATGGGGAAACAAAAGTGGAGGAGATAATGCACTTAAAGCTTCCGGTAATTGTAAAGCCTACGGATCGATCAGGGAGTCGGGGTATTACAAAGCTTACAAACTGGGGGGACTTTCCGGAAGCCTTAAACTTTGCAGTAAATAATTCTTTTGAAAAGAAAGCCATTGTAGAAGAATATCTGACAGGTGAAGAATATAGCTGCGAATGTATCTCTTATAAAGGAACGCATTATTTTCTGGCATTGACAAAAAAGTATACTACAGGGGAACCTCATTTTATCGAAACAGCCCATGCAGAACCATCAGGACTTTCAAAAGAGCAGACAGAAAAGGTGAAAGCGGCAGTTTTTCAGGCTCTTAGTGCCCTCAAAGTAGAAAATGGTGCTTCCCATACGGAGTTTCGGATCGATGAAAGAGACACCATAAAGATTATTGAGGTTGGAGCACGAATGGGAGGAGACTGTATCGGATCCGATCTGGTATTTCTGTCAACAGGTTATGATTATGTACGCATGGTGATTGATGTGGCTTGTGGGAAAAAACCGGAGATGAAAAGAGTGGGAAAAGAGGGAGCCGCATTTATTCGATTTATTTTTTCTCATGAGGATTTGGAACTTTTGGAACGTCTGAAATGTGAGATGCCGGAACATATACACTTCGTAAGCGAGATGAAGCCTGTAGAAAGGGGGCAGGTGACGGACAGTTCCACACGGTTTGGGTATTATATTCTGGCTTTTGAAAGCCTGAATCAGGCAAAGGGGTATATAGAACTATGAAGAAAGTTTCTTTCAAGATGATATTGGCTCTTCAGCTGGTAGTTATGATCTACACCTTATCCAGTGTGATGGCGAAGCTGGCCTCAGGCTATGATGCTTTAAGTCTACCATTTTTGTTTTTTTACGGTGTTGAGATTCTGATTCTGGGGATTTATGCCATTGCCTGGCAGCAGATTATAAAGCGGTGTGAACTGTCCGTGGCCTATGCCAACCGTTCCATGGCCATTCTGTGGTCACTTATCTGGACGGTTGTTTTTTTCCATGAAGTGCTGACCGTAAAAAATATAATAGGAGTACTCATTGTTTTTGCGGGAACAATGATTGTGAACAGTGATGGTGAATAAGTATATGCTATTATTGGTGCTGTCCGTGGTGGTGGCATCTTTTTCTCAGATTCTTCTCAAGAAAAGTGCCGGAAAAACTTATGCGTCTGTGATACGGGAATATCTGAACCCTTTTGTTATTACAGGCTATGGAATGATGGTTCTTTCCACGCTTCTGACAGTGGGAGGCTATGCGGGGCTGGAATATAAAAACGGAGCTGTGATAGAAGCACTGGGCTTTGTGTTGGTTATGTTTTTGAGCCGCATTTTTTTTGGAGAAAAGATCACAAAGAAAAAGCTGTTGGGAAACAGCTTGATTCTTCTTGGAATATTTGTTTTTTACAGCTGAATTTTTTCGCTCCCAGTTTTTGGGTGTTCGAAAGTTTCACGGATGGTATATTGGGGAGCATTGTTGATGCTGATGTAAATACGTCCAATGTATTCGCCAATCAATCCCAGCATAATCAGGATAAGGCCGCCTATAAAAAAGATAGAGGCGATAATAGAACTCCAGCCCATTTCAATGGTGGGATCAACCAGCTTGCGGATTATCACATAGAGACCATAACAGAAGCCAAGGAAAGCAGAAGTTGTTCCGCATAAAGTGGCTATCCGGAGAGGCTTTACGGAAAAGGCGGTGAAACCATTAAACCACAGGCCTACCAGCTTTTGAAAGGTGTACCCGGATTCGCCAACCATACGGCTGTGATGAGTCACGGGAACATTGGTAATGTGTTTTGTAGCCCGGAAGATAAGCCCCTCAATGTAGGGATAGGCATTCTGATAATGCAGGATCTCATCCTTAATGAAGCACTGCATGATGAAGTAACTGGTTACCCTTAGGGCTTTGGGCTTTCCAAGGAGACTTTCTGTCATTTTTTCATTCATCCAGGTGCCAAAATTTCGAAAGCCATTGTGCATCTTATGTTCATAGGAAGCATAGACTACATCCCATCCCTCCTGAATCTTATCCACCAGGGTGAAAAGTTCACAGGCAGGTGTCTGCCCGTCGTCGTCTAAAGAAATAATGAGATCTCCCGTACATCTTCGATAACCGGCCATCAGGGCAGAAGGCTGGCCGAAATTCTTTGCCAGATTGATTCCGATAATCTTTGGATCTTCCAGAACCAGAGAACGAATTCGGTCCCAGACATTATCAGGAGAACAGTCATTGACCAGAATAATCTCATAATCGTATTCCGGCCTTTGGCGAAGCGTGCCAATCAGTTCATGTACTACAATTTCTATGGTTGATTCCGAGCCGTAGCAGGGAATAACAAAGGATAGCAGGTTCATTTGACAGAATAATCCTTTCTGTGGTTTTTTAAGCCCCTTTCTGCCATTCAGTATACAGGCTTTTTGCAGATTTATCAATGGAGGGGCGAAAAGTTTTACAAATAAGTAAAAAGCGTGTATAATAATGAAATTGCTTTTAAAGAGAATTTTTTGGAAAAAATCGGGGAAACTTATATGAAAAAATTATTTGCTCAAATTATCAGATTTGGTATCGTAGGTTTTTTGTGCTTTTTTATTGATTATGGAATTATGGTAGCTTTGGTGGAACTGGCAGGCTTTGGAGAACTTCTGGCAAGTGGCTGCTCCTTTACAGTATCCGTAATTGTGAATTATATCTTAAGTATTACCGTTGTTTTTGATACAGACAAGAGTGCGGATAAGGCAAAGCAATTTATTGTATTTGTGATTTTGAGTCTGATTGGTCTGGGCCTTAACCAGATTATTATGTGGGGCGGTGTGGCATGGCTGGGACAGTATATGAACCGGGCTTATATGGTAGTGAAGATTTTTGCCACTGGCGTGGTGATGGTATATAATTTTATCTCCCGCAAACTATTTATTGAAAAAAAATCTTAGGCATTATCTTTGTTAGAGGAGTATAGAGAGTGAAAAGACGGGTGGCTCTGATTTTAAACTGCATATTATTGCTGGGATGTTTGCTGTATTTTTTTTTAAAGCCTGTGCTTACAGGGCCTATTCAGTATGAACTTTTGAAAGATGGCCAGGCGGCTTCCATAAAAGAAGCATACAGGGAAGCTGAAGCTTTGTTTTTTACAGAACTGACCTTTTCCGGGGAAAAACTTCCTTTTGATAAGACAACGTCTACGTTCTATCTTCCTCTGAATATGGATGTGGAAGCCTGGGAGACAGGAGAACTTCTGCCCGCATCCAGGGAGGTAAGCCTGTTTTTTGAGGATGATTTTACAAAGGAATCCAAGCAGGAGGCTATTCGTCAGGGTAAAGCCTTTCGTTTTTATGCTCTTTTGGGAAATGAGTACCAGGAGTGCTGTTTGATAATTACTGGCCTCCCGATTCTTGCCATAGAGACCACGGAGACGGCTGAAACAGGCGTATTTGGAGGAATGGTTTACTATTGGGATTCTGAAAAAAAACAGGACTGGGCCGGTGCCAGCATTCTGGAGGCTCATATTCGCGGAAATACCAGCCGTACCTATCCCAAAAAAGGCTATAAACTGTCATTAAAGACTCAGAATAAAAAGGGCGAGGTGGTTCCGGATAAAAAGTCTCTTTTTGGGCTTAGACGGGATGATGAATGGATTCTGAATGCTATGTACAGCGATGCGTCGAAAATCAGAGACAGACTTTCCACAGATCTCTGGAACGGTTTTGGATCTGCCGTTTCGGAATTCCCAAATGCAAAGTTTGGAACAGACATGGTGTATGTGGAGGTCTTTTTTAATCAGGAATATTGGGGATTGTACGGTCTGATGGAGCCGGTGGATTCCAAGCAGCTTGATTTGACAAAAGAGGGGGAGGCTTCTCCTACAGAATATTCCTATAAGTCTGTGACACCCCAGGATATCCCCACCGAAGAGTTGTTAAGAAGTACCTTGTTTGGAGAAGAACTGGCAGGTTTTGAACTGAAAGGGAATCATACAGCCATTGACAGGAACTCCTGGGAGCCATTGTTATCTTATCTTGAACTTCGGGATTTGACAGATGATGGGGATTTTGCAGAGGAAGCACCATTCCTGGTTGACGTGGAAGGGGCTGTCAATGTCTGGATCTATCTTCAGGCAGTTCTTGGAATTGACAACCGGGGAAAAAACATGTATTATGTGGCAAAAAGCAAAGGACAGTCCTACAGGATTTATTTTGCTCCCTGGGATATGGATCTTACATGGGGAGATTCATTGAAGAATAGTACGGATGGAGCCATTTGGAAAGTAGAATTGTATACCAACCTCTACTCCGAACGCATTAACTGGTCTCTTGGGGATCGCCTTATAGCACTGGATGTAGAGAATACCAGGGAACAGGTAAGAGAAAAATGGAATCTTTTACGCAGTGGGACTTTTTCAGATGAAAATCTGACTACTTCTGTGGACGAACTGGTTCATAGGGTTCAGGATTCTGGAGCCCTTGCCAGGGATAAGGGCCGTTGGCCGGGCAGCAATTTCGGGGCGGATTATGAGCTCTTTAAGCGTATGGCCCTTTATCGGATGAAGATTTTAGATTATTTTTTCGACGGAAACCTGGAGGCCTATATGGGTCTGGGATATGAGTGATGCAGTGCAAAGAATAAAAGGAGAAGAAAAATGGAGTACAGGCATGAACTAAAGTATGTGGTGACAGCAGTACAGATGGCCCTGTTGGAAAGCCGCATTCGGGGACTGCTCCCACTGGATCCCCATGTGGGGAAAAGCGGCAGATACCGGATCCGCAGTCTCTATTTTGACGATTGCTATAACAGTTGTTATCGGGAGAATGAGATAGGAACAGATCCCAGGGAAAAGTTTCGTATTCGCATCTACAATGGGGCTAAGGAGCGAATCAGCCTGGAACTTAAGCGTAAGGAGCATGGGATGACACAGAAGATATCCTGCCTTATCAGTGAGGAACAGTGCAGGGAACTGATGGCAGGGCATCCGCTTCCTGTGGGGGATAGTTATCCGCCAGTGCTTGAGAAGCTGAATCTTCTTATGCGGACCAGGCTTTTAAAGCCAAAAGTAATTGTAGAATATGACAGAGTTCCCTACATAAATGGACTTGGTAATACCCGTATTACCCTGGACCAGAATATGGCATCTTCAGATGAGATTTGCAGTTTCCTTAAGCCGGAAGTTCGGAGACGCTCGATTATGCCAGCAGGACATCATATTCTGGAAGTGAAATTTGACGAATTTCTTCCGGATTATATTTACCGGAATTTGCAGCTTAACAGCCTGCGGCAAACTGCTTTTTCCAAGTATTATTTGTGCAGAAAGTATGCCATCTCTTAATATGGATACAAACACCCTTGCCGGGAGATGGCTTCGAAAGAAGTGAAAAGAACAAAAGGAGGAATTGAAATTATGGGATTTCAAGATGTATTCAAAAAATCATTTCTGGAAGGATTTACAAGTATGGACATCTCCGCCGGGCGGATTATGGCCACCTTTGCAGTCACCTGTATTCTTGCCTGCTATGTATTTTTAATATACCGTCTGATGACGCGAAAATCATTTTATTCCAAGGGATTTAATGTATCTCTGGCAGCCCTTTCCGTGATTACGGCGGCCATTATTTTAGCCATGCAGTCCAACCTGGTGATTTCTCTTGGTATGGTGGGAGCTCTTTCTATTGTCCGTTTCCGCACGGCCATTAAGGACCCGATGGATCTGGTATTTCTGTTCTGGTCCATCAGTATCGGGATTATCTGTGGTGCCGGTCTTTTTGAGGTGGCCCTTTTAACCTGTCTTGTAGTAACTGTACTGATTTTGGTTCTGGAAAATCTTCCTGCTTCCAGAGCACCAATGATGCTGGTGGTGAATCTGTCTGACCCGGAGGGTGAGGCCTCGGTTCTGGAGACAGTAAAGAAGTTCAGCCGCTTCTATAAAGTAAAATCCAGAAATATTTCCGCAAACAGTATGGATATGGTTGTGGAGGTTCGGGTAAAAGAAGAGAGTGCCTTTGTAAAGGAAGTTTCCGGATTAAATAAGGTGCAGACGGTATCACTCATTTCTCATGATGGAGAGGTGACTTTTTAATATCTGTATGGAAGTTAGTATGAAAATGAAACTCTGTGGGAGTTATATGGAACGAATAGTTAGATTATGCGGGCGCGGGCTTGGGTATGTCAGGCAGTACGGGCCCGCACAGTTGTATTATAAAATAAAAGAACGGCGGGAACGAAACCGGGCAGAGGCAAAATATGAAGAATGGCTTGAGGAGCAGCTAAGAGAAGAGAAGGGCACAGGGAAAGAGGCGAAAATGCTGGCAGAGGACGGGCCGCTTATTAGTATCCTGGTGCCGGCCTATGAGACACCAGTTGCATTTTTACGCCAAATGATTGAGTCTGTGTTGAATCAGAGTTATGGAAAGCTTGAACTGTGCATTGCGGACGGAAGCGTTACCGGCCAGGTGGAAGAGACAGTAATAGAGTACAGCGAAAGAGACTCCCGTGTTTGCTACCAAAGGCTTAAGGAAAACCTGGGAATCTCGGAAAATACCAATGCTGCTCTTTCCATGGCAAATGGGGAGTATGTAGGCCTTTTAGATCATGATGACCTGCTTTTACCGGGAGCATTGTATGAAGTGGCGGCGGTACTTAAAGAGACAAAGGATACAGATGTACTTTATACAGATGAAGATAAGGTGAATATGGATCTGTCTCATCATTTCCAGCCTCATTTTAAGCCGGATTTTAATTCGGAATATTTATTAAGCAATAATTATATATGTCATTTCTTTGTCGTAAAACGAAAACTGGCACTGAATATAGGTGGCTTTCGGGGAGAGTTTGACGGAGCACAGGATTATGATTTCATTTTACGGTGCACAGAAAAGGCAGAAAAGATTCTTCATATTCCAAAGATTTTGTATTCATGGCGTTGTCATGAGGCTTCTACGGCAAACAATCCGGAGAGCAAGCTTTATGCCTATGAAGCCGGAAAGCGGGCGGTTGCGGAGCACCTTGAACGCATGGGAACGCCTGGTGAAGTGCTGGGAACCTCCAATTATGGATTTCATCGGATTTGCTTTCCAAGAAAGAATTCGGAAATCTTAATAAAATCTTTTGCAAATATGAATGGACAAATGGGGATAAAAGTTGTATATTATGATAAGGCATGTAATAATTCTGTAACAATTCATGGGAATTATGATTATATGCTTTTTACATGTGTCCGAAAAGCAAGGTTGTCGGCAGACTTTCTTGAAGAACTCCGTTCCTGCTGTGAACGTCCAAAGATAGGAATCGTCTGTGCCAGAGTCTACAACCGGAGAAAACGACTTTCTTCTGATATCCGGATGAAAGGGGTACAGGATCCTTTCGGGGGAAGCCTGGAAGGGCTGAAAAAAGGTTATACCGGATATTTTCACAGGGGGAGTATGCATCAGGAGATCGAGGCTCCTACAGATTGCTTTTTGGTAAAGGGGAAGCTTTTGAAAGGAATTAAGTGCTGCACCATAGAGGAACTTTGTGCCTTTATTGTGGAGCAGGGGTATCGGATGGTATATGATCCGTGGGCGGTAGTATATGAGAACAGATAGCAAAGTATCGGTTGTTGTGCCTAACTATAATGGAATAGCATTTGTAGAGGCATGTCTGAGAACGCTTATCCAGGATGCACCGGGGGCGGAAGTTGTACTGGTAGACAATGGCTCTGTGGATGGAAGTCTGGAACTTGTGAAAGAGCGTTTCCCTGAAGTGAAAGTAATAGCCCTGGAAAAAAACTATGGATTTTGCAGGGCGGCTAACGAGGGAATTCGGCAGGTTACATCACCTTATGTAATTTTGCTGAATAATGATACAGAGGTTTTGCCGGGATTCACGGATGCTTTGGTGTCAGCTCTGCAGCTTGAGCCTCGTGCATTTTCTGCAGGTGCAAAGATGATACAGCTTCATAACCCGGAAAAAATTGACGATGCTGGCAATTTTTACTGTGCTTTTGGTTGGGCTTTTGCGAGAGGAAAAGACAAGTCTGTGGAATACTATGAGAAATCAGACGAGATTTTTGCAGGCTGCGGCGGTGCAGTGATTTATCGAAAATCTATACTGGAACGGATCGGCTATTTTGATGAGGCTCATTTTGCGTATCTGGAGGATATTGATCTGGGCTGGCGGGCGAGAATTGCAGGCTTTAAAAATATTTATGTACCCAGGGCAAAAGTTCTTCATGTTGGAAGTGGAACCAGCGGTTCCAGATACAATGAGTTCAAAGTATCTTTAAGTTCCAGAAACAGTGTCTATATGGCTTATAAGAATATGCCAGTCTTTCAGCTATTGCTGAACATGCCCTTTTTGTTGGTGGGTTTTGGCATAAAATATTTGTTTTTTGTGAGAAAAGGTCTTGGAAAAATTTATCGAAAAGGCTTGAAAGAAGGGGTTTCCATGTGCCACAGGGAGAAGAAAGTAAAGTTTTGTTGGAAAAATCTTCCCTCCTATGGTAAAATCCAAATAGAACTTTGGAGAAACATTGGGAAGAGATTCAGGTGAGAGAGATTGATAAAGGACAACCAGCAGCATTTTAACCGACTGCATGTACTGATAGACGCCCTGGTGATTATAGCATCCTATATGCTGGCATGGGCAATACAGTTTCAGATTTTGCACAAAACCACAGGGCTTTTGTTTGGCCAGTATATGATCGTACTGGTTTTTCTGGTGCCGGCATATTTGCTGTTGTATATGGCTTTCAGCCTGTATACAACTAAGAGTGTCCGCAGAAAGCGAGTGGAACTTGGCAAGATCGTGGAAGCCAATACCATAGGCCTTGTACTGTTCCTGGCAGGAATGTATCTGCTCCGAAGTGCTTCAAATGTTACTGACTATTATTCCAGAATGATGCTGCTTTACTTTTATGTAATCAACATTCTGCTGGAAGGTCTGGTTCGCACACTGATTCGGTTTACGCTTCAGCGACTGCGTCGAAAGGGCTTTAATCAAAAGCATATGGTTCTGGTAGGCTACAGCCGGGCAACAGAGGAATATATCGACAGAATCAAGGCTAACCCGGAGTGGGGCTATGAGATCATGGGCATTCTGGATGATAATGTGGAATGTGGTATGCGCTATAGGGGAGTTCAGGTGTTTGGAAGGACAGAGGAGATAGAGGAACTGCTCACCCGTACTTCTCCGGACGAGATTGCCATTACCCTGGGCTTAAGTGAGTATTCTAAGCTGGAGCATATTGTGGCAGTCTGTGAGAAGTCCGGGGTGCATACAAAGTTTGTTCCAGATTATAATAATATAATACCCACTCGTCCTTATACGGAGGATTTGATGGGACTTCCGGTGATTAATATCCGTCATGTTCCTCTGACCAATACGTTTAACGCATTTATAAAGCGAACGATGGACATTGTGGGAGGTTTGGGAGCAATTTTGCTTTTTTCTCCGATTATGCTGATAACGGCCATTGCCATTAAGGCAACCTCCTCAGGACCCTTGATTTATGCCCAGGAACGGGTGGGCCTTCATAATAAAAATTTTCGCATGTATAAGTTTCGATCCATGGAAGTACAGTCTCCCAGAAAAGAACGGGGGGCATGGACTGTACCGGATGATCCCAGAGTTACATCTATAGGAAAGATTATTCGTAAGACAAGCATTGATGAACTGCCTCAGCTTTTTAATATTCTGAAAGGAGATATGAGCCTGGTTGGTCCCAGGCCGGAACGTCCTTTCTTTGTGGAGAAGTTCAGGGAGGAAATTCCCAGATATATGATTAAACACCAGGTACGCCCGGGCATGACCGGGTGGGCCCAGATTAATGGCTACCGGGGAAATACTTCTATCCGGAAGCGTATTGAATATGATTTATATTATATTGAAAACTGGACCCCTGGGTTTGATATAAAAATTTTGTTTCTGACAATTTTCAAGGGTTTTATAAATGAAAATGCTTATTAATTGCCGGAAAGCAGAAAGGGTTATGATATGGCAGCCAATACGAAATCAAAAAATGCAAGAGGGAGACAAGAGCGTAGGCTGAGTAAAAAGCAGAAAAAGATAAGACGCAGAAGAAAGCTGATTGGGATACTGGTAGCTGAGTTATTTCTGCTGCTGATCTTGGGTGTGGGCGTCTGGGGCATCGGAAAGCTGGATAAGATCCAGGATCTGGATGTTGCTCCGAATAATGTAGAGATGAATGATATGGAGGATGCTACAGAGGAGGTATTGAAAGGCTATACGAACATTGCACTGTTTGGAATTGATACTCGTGAAATGGGAGATCTGGGGGCAGGAAACCGAAGTGATACGATTATTATTGCCAGTATTAACAATGAGACCAAGGAGGTAAGACTGGCTTCTATTTATCGGGATACTTATTTGAATCGGGCGGATGATACTTATGGAAAATGCAATGCGGCCTATAAAGCAGGCGGTCCGAATCAGGCCATGGCCATGTTGAATACGAATTTTGATTTGAATATCAAATATTTTGTCAGTGTGGATTTCCTGGCATTGATTAAAACTATTGATCTATTAGGTGGCATTGATATAGATGTGCAGGACAATGAATGGGAATGGATCAATAATTATATGTATGAGACCACGGCGGTAACAGGTGAGTTCGGAGCTTTTGTAGAAGGACCGGGCTTACAGACCCTGGGCGGTCTCCAGGCTACGGCCTATTGCCGGATCCGTGCAGTGGGAGATGATTATGGCCGGACAGAACGCCAGCGGACTGTAATCTCATTGATTGCTCAGAAAGCCAAGACAGCCAGTCTTGGTACAATCAATCAGATTATTGATGAGGTATTTCCGCTGATTGCCACCAATATTCCCAAGTCAGAGATGCTTAAGATGGCAGCAAGTATGATGTCTTATGAGATGGGAGAAACAAGTGGATTTCCGTCTTTAAGAGAGAATGTAGTAATTAATAAGGCGGATATTGTGGCACCTGCGGATTTGGAAGCGAATGTGAGAGAACTTCATAAGTTCCTCTTTAATGAAGAGGATTATTATCCTTCTCCCACAGTTATCCGGTTTAATGAGGAGATTTGTAATCAGACCGGTGTGTACGCAAAAGAGGAGGGCGGCACGTAAGCAGGAATTGAATGGACGAGGAAGTCAATACCTCGTCCATTTCCATATCTTTTTGATTCTGCTATCAGAAAGTTTGAGGGAGAAAGCCAATGAGGATAGATGTGATTATACCAACTTTTCATCCGGGAAAGGACTTTGAGAAGCTTTTAAAAGGGCTGGAATCTCAGACACTGGCTGTTCATAAAATAGTGATTATGAATACCCGAACAGGTGACTTCCCGGAGGATCTGTTAAGGCCATATGATAATATAGAGGTTTATCATATTGACAAGGAAGCATTTGATCATGGAGGTACACGGAATCAGGGGGTATCTTACACAGACGGGGAATATCTTTTGTTTATGACACAGGATGCCATTCCGGCGGATAACAGGCTGGTGGAGAGACTGGCAGCCGCCTTTAAAAAGCCAGAGGTCAAAGCAGCTTATGCCAGGCAGCTACCAAAAGAGGATTGCCGGGAACTGGAGCGATATACGCGAAAGTTCAATTATCCGGAAAAGAGCCGGATTCAGAGGAAAGCAGATCTGAATACCCTTGGGATTAAGACTTTTTTTTGCTCCAATGTCTGTGCTATGTATGAGAGGGAGATGTTTTTAAAGCAGAATGGTTT
The DNA here is from genome assembly GCA_948330435.1 of uncultured Lachnoclostridium sp. Lineage (GTDB taxonomy): Bacteria > Bacillota > Clostridia > Lachnospirales > Lachnospiraceae > Laedolimicola. Next base: position 17,481 of record CAOJBY010000011.1, read on the forward strand.
TGTAAAACATACCATTTTCAATGAAGATATGATCTATGCAGGCGGCCTGATAAAGAATGGCTATGAGGTTGCCTATGTGGCAGGGGCAAGAGTGCTGCATTCTCATAACTACAGCGGGTGGAAACAGCTTCAGCGGAACTTTGATCTGGCGGTTTCACAGGTGGACCATCCGGAGATCTTCGGAGGAATTGCCTCGGAACGGGAGGGTATTCGCCTGGTGAAGCAAAGTGCTGCTCATTGTATGAGGATCGGGAAGCCCTGGCTGATAATCAGCCTTGTATTTTCCAGCGGATGCAAGTATATTGGTTATAAGCTGGGAAAAAAATATCGAAAACTGCCCAGATGGCTTGTACTGCAATGTACTATGAGCAAAGGGTACTGGGAATAGGAGGATGAATCTTTATGTGTGGAATTGTTGGTTATATCGGAAGTGAACAGGCGGCACCTATCTTGCTGGACGGCCTGTCCAAGCTGGAGTATCGGGGATATGATTCGGCAGGAGTCGCTATTTATAACGGAGAAGAGATTAAGGTGGTAAAGGCAAAAGGCCGTTTGAAAGTATTAAGTGAGATGACTCATGACGGCGGGGCTTTGCCGGGAAATATTGGGATTGGCCATACACGCTGGGCTACGCATGGGGCTCCATCGGATACCAATGCCCATCCCCATTTCAATAAAGATGAATCGATTGTGGTGGTACATAACGGTATCATAGAGAACTATCTGAAGCTGAAGAAAAAGCTTACAGAACGGGGGTATACATTCCTCTCAGATACAGACACAGAGGTAGTTGCCCATCTTCTGGACTATTATTATAAAGGAGATCCTTTGGAGGCCATCGGTAAATTGATGCATCGTGTGGAGGGTTCCTATGCCTTTGGCATTCTCTTTGCAGATCACCCGGGAGAGATTTATGCGGCCCGCAAGGACAGTCCTTTGATTGTGGGAATGTCTCAAAGCGGTAATCTGATTGCCTCCGATGTCCCTGCAGTTCTCCGTTATACGAGAAGTGTATATTATATTCAGAATCAGGAGATTGCCAAACTGACAGCAGATTCCATGACTTTTTACAATATTGATGAAGAAGAGATTGAAAAGGAACCTGTGACCATCGAGTGGGACATCAATGCGGCGGAAAAAGGCGGCTATGAGCATTTCATGCTGAAAGAGATCTATGAGCAGCCAGGAGCTGTGCGGGATACTTTCAGCCCTCGCCTGAAGGATGGGAAGATTACAATCGAAGAACTTGGGATGAGTGATGAAGAACTTCGGGAAGTGAAAAAACTCTGCATTGTGGCCTGCGGCTCCGCTTATCATACAGGAATGACCTGTAAATATGTCTTTGAAGGGCTGGCAAGAGTTCCGGTGGAGGTGGATCTGGCCAGTGAATTCCGTTATCGAAACCCCATTCTGGAAGAGGGTACACTGGTAGTGATTATCAGCCAGTCAGGAGAGACGGCAGACTCACTGGCGGCACTTCGGGAAGCGAAAGCCAAGGGAAGGCGTGTTCTTGCCATTGTGAATGTGGTAGGAAGTTCTATTGCCCGTGAGGCAGACAATGTGATGTACACCTGGGCGGGACCGGAGATTGCGGTGGCAACTACGAAGGCCTACAGCACTCAGCTTATAGCCCAGTATCTCCTGGCTATGAAGCTGGCCTGGGTACGGGGAACTATAACGAAAGAGACGCTTGGAGAAATGCTGGCGGATTTGGAACGCCTGCCTGCTCAGATAGAACTGCTGCTGGGAAATAAAGAACGGATTCAGAGATTTGCGAACCGATATCTGGCAGCAAGGGATGTTTTTTTTATCGGACGGGGGCTTGACTATGCCATCTCCATGGAAGGCTCTCTGAAGCTGAAAGAGACCTCCTATATCCATTCCGAGGCCTATGCGGCAGGGGAACTGAAGCACGGAACTATTTCGCTTATTGAGGAGGGAACTCTTGTAGCGGCAGTGGTAACACAGGATCAGCTTTTGCCCAAGATGATCAGCAATATTGTAGAGGTCCGCACCCGGGGAGCTTTCGTAATGGCAGTTACCAATGTGGGAAATGTGGAAGTTGAGAAGAATGCAGATTATGTGATTTATATACCAAGGACGAATTCTTATTTTACAAATTCACTGGCAATTATTCCGTTACAGCTTTTTGCCTATTACATTTCCATTGGCCGGGGCTGTGATGTAGATAAGCCCAGGAATCTGGCAAAATCAGTGACAGTAGAGTAGCTGCAAACCAAATATACGATAGAAAAAGGAGAACTGTTATGATCCATAAACTTATTGCAAAGATTCAAAAGACTCAGGCCCCTATAGTAATCGGATTGGATCCCATGCTGAGCTATATTCCGGAGCAAATTCAGAAAAAGGCTTTTGCGGAATATGGAGAAACTCTGGAGGGGGCCGCAGAGGCTATCTGGCAGTTTAATAAGGAGATTGTGGATAAGACCTGGGATCTGGTTCCGGCGGTAAAGCCGCAGATTGCCATGTATGAGCAGTTTGGCATTCCGGGTTTGGAAGCGTATCAAAAGACGATAGATTACTGCCATGCAAAAGATCTGGTGGTGATTGGAGACATTAAGCGGGGGGACATCGGCTCCACCTCTGCAGCTTACGCCACAGGACATCTGGGAAAGATTCAGGTGGGAAGCAAATGCTATACGGCTTTTAATGAAGATTTTGCCACGGTGAACCCGTATCTGGGAAGTGATGGGGTGAAGCCTTTTATCGAAGTATGCCAGGAAGAAAACAAAGGCCTCTTTATTCTGGTGAAGACCTCCAATCCTTCCAGTGGGGAGTTTCAGGATCGGCTCATTGACGGACGGCCTCTCTATGAACATGTGGGAGAAAAGGTGGCACAGTGGGGCCAGGAGCATATGGGTGATACTTACAGTTATATTGGGGCAGTGGTAGGAGCTACTTACCCGGAGATGGGCAGGGTTTTAAGAAAGCTGATGCCAAAGACATTTATTTTGGTACCCGGATATGGTGCTCAGGGTGGAACCGGAAAGGATCTGGTGCATTTTTTCAATCCTGACGGCCTGGGAGCCATTGTAAATTCCTCCAGGGGAATTATTGCGGCTTATAAGCAGGAGAAGTATGCTTCCTTTGGTGCAGAGCATTTTGCAGATGCATCCAGGGCGGCAGTGGAGGATATGGCAGCAGATATTCGCAGAGCATTGGAGGCAAAATGAAATATAAAGAGACAGCAATCATAACAGAGCAAATGGAGATTGCCACGGATATCTACAGTATGTGGCTTCAAACAGGAGAGATTGCCGGGGAGGCCGTGCCGGGTCAGTTCCTTTCCCTGTACAGCAAAGATGAAAGCCGGATGCTTCCCCGTCCCATAAGTATCTGCCAGGTTGATAAAAACATTGGAAGAGTCCGTCTGGTATATCGGATTGCAGGAAAGGGAACGGCAGAATTCGCTCATTATGAATCAGGAGATACCCTGGAGATTGTAGGACCTTTGGGCAATGGATTTCCTTTGGAGAGAGAGTATAAAAAGGTTTTTCTCATTGGAGGGGGGATTGGGATACCGCCAATGGTGGAACTGTCCAGACAGCTTTCAGGGAAGAAGCTGATAGTGGCAGGCTATCGGAACAGTGAACTTTTTTTGAAAGAGGAACTGGAAGAGAGTGGGACTGTGTATATTGCTACAGAGGATGGAAGCATTGGCACAAAAGGAAATGTTCTGGATGCTATACGGGAAAACAACCTGAATGCAGAAGCTATTTTTGCCTGTGGACCTACGCCCATGCTGCGGGCTTTGAAGTCTTACGCCATGGAACAGGGAATCGACTGTTACCTATCCCTGGAAGAACGGATGGCCTGCGGCGTGGGAGCCTGTCTGGCCTGCGTGTGTCGTTCTATGGATGTGGATTCCCACACCCATGTGAAGAATAAGCGAATCTGCAAGGACGGGCCTGTATTTGCCGCAGAGGAGATTGAACTCTGACTGGTATAATCTGTGCGAAAGAGAGGCCGTGAAGAAAGGGAGAAACATATGGAATACAGGACAAGTGTAAATCTGGCGGGAGTAGAACTGAAAAATCCGGTTATGACTGCATCCGGAACTTTTGGTTCCGGCGGGGAATACAGTGAGTTTTATGATTTGGGAGTCCTGGGGGCTGTAGTTACCAAAGGTGTGGCAAATGTTCCCTGGCCGGGAAATCCCACCCCGAGAATTGCGGAGACAGCCAGCGGCATGCTCAATGCCATCGGCCTTCAGAATCCGGGGATTGATGTGTTTATTGAAAGGGATATTCCATTTCTGTGCCAATTTGATACAAAGATTATTGTAAATGTCTGTGGAAAAACCATTTCGGATTATTGTGAAGTAGTGGAAAAACTCTCGGATCAGCCAGTAGATCTGTTGGAGATTAATGTATCGTGCCCTAATGTGAAAGAGGGTGGAATTGCTTTTGGGCAGAAGCCAGAGGCCCTTGAAAAAGTAACCCGTGAGGTAAAAAAGCATGCCAGGCAGCCAGTGATTATGAAGCTTAGTCCAAATGTGACGGATATTGGTGAAATGGCCCGGGCGGCAGAGGCAGGAGGAGCCGATGTGCTTTCCCTTATCAATACATTGACGGGAATGAAGATTGATATTCATAAGAGGTCCTTTGCCATAGCAAATAAGACAGGAGGGCTGTCAGGTCCGGCGGTAAAACCGGTAGCTGTGCGGATGGTATACCAGGCAGCCCAGGCAGTTACTTTGCCCATCATTGGCATGGGCGGAATTCAAAACGGCGAAGATGCACTGGAGTTTATTCTGGCAGGTGCTATGGCAGTTTCCGTAGGTACGGCCAATTTTACGAATCCCTGTGCGGCAAAAGAAACGGCGGAGGGAATCAAAGCCTATATGGAGAAATATCAGATAAGAGATATTCGGGAGTTAGTAGGCATGGTACAGGGGCTTTGACTTGAAAAGGCAGGAAGGATATGGTAGAATCAGGATTACAGCTTTAAGAAAATCCGGAGGAAATGAGATATGGAACAATATAAGCAGGAATTCATTGAATTTATGATAGATTGTCAGGTATTGAAATTTGGTGATTTTGTTACAAAGAGTGGAAGGAATACGCCTTTCTTTGTAAATACGGGTTTTTACCATACAGGTTCTCAGCTTCGCAGGCTGGGTCAGTATTATGCCAGAGCAATTAAGGATACTTTTGGGACGGATTTTGACGTTCTTTTCGGACCGGCATACAAGGGAATCCCCCTGACGGTGGCTGCGTCTATGGCTATTAGCGAATTGTATGGAGAAGATATCCGCTATTGCTCCAACCGTAAGGAAGTAAAGGATCACGGCGACAAGGGAATTCTTCTGGGAAGCCCCATTCAGGATGGGGATCGGATTGTGATCATCGAGGATGTAACTACGGCCGGAACCTCCATAGAGGAGACTCTGCCCATTATCCGCAGGCAGGGTCAGGTAAATCCCATTGGCCTGGTAGTATCTGTGGACCGTATGGAACGGGGACAGGGAGAAAAAAGTGCTCTTCAGGAGATTCAGGAGAAATATGGTTTAAAGACTACGGCCATTGTAACCATGGCAGAGGTAGTAGAACACCTCTACAACCGTCCTTATAAAGGGAAGATTATCATTGATGATACATTAAAAGAGGCAATTGACGCATACTACTTAAAGTATGGAGTAAATTAATAGCGGAATGGAGGCATGAGATGAACGAAAAAGCATACAAAACCATGACAGCAATTGGTGCGGGAAGCCTGGTGATTGGAATTATTATTTTGGTTGTGGGATTGGCAACCGGAATTCTGACTATTATAAATGGCGGCAGGCTCTTAAAAGCAAAGTCGGATCTGATATTTTAGAATAGGGCAGAGTGGATGAAAAAAGAGACGATTGGAAAGCTGCGTTTGGGCGGGCGGATATTGCTGGGAATTTATCTTGCGTGCCTGATTTATTTTATGTTTTTTTCAGAAACCTATGGCCGCACAGATCTGCACCGGGATTACCAGTATAATCTGGTGTTGTTTCGAGAAATTGGCCGTTTCCTGAAATATCGGCATATTCTGGGAACAGGAGCAGTTCTCATCAATGTGGCGGGAAATGTGGCGGTATTTATCCCCCTGGGATTTGCACTGCCTGTTTTGTTTGAACGCATTAAAAGCTTTTTGCAGGTACTGATATTGTCATTTTCCATAAGTCTGCTGGCGGAGACCCTGCAGCTTGTTCTGCGGGTGGGATGCTTTGATGTAGATGACCTGCTTTTGAATACCATTGGCGGCTGTGTCGGATACTTGGTTTACCGGATACTCCGCCGCTATATTTGGAAAAGAGGAACAAATGGCCAAGAGAAGCTATAAATTTACGGATAAAAAGCATACAAGACAGGGAATGCTGTCTTTCTTTCTGGGAATCAGTGCATTGGTTCTATTAGTTGCAGGCCTGTTGACTGCTTACCGTATGTTCGGAGCAGCAGGGCCTTATGTTGGGCTTATGGGTTTTTTATCCCTGATATGTTCCGTTATGGGTTTTGTATTGGGCATACGAGGGTTTCAGGAAGATGAGGTATACTATCTTTTTTCCAAAATGGGTGTAGGGCTTAACGGTGTGATGTTTATTCTGTGGATGCTGATTTTTATTGCGGGTATGTAGGACATTAAATTGATTTAGGCTAAGGTGTACAGACAGGATATCACAGAACTTTAAACAGTAATGTCCTGTCAGTGCGCAAATCAATTTACAGGCAGATGAACTTGTGACTGGAAATTGATTTAAGTTGAGGTGTACAGACAGGATATTACGGAACTTTAATTAGAAAGAATGGGAAGAGAAATGTGGAAGCAGGAAAATGAAGAAATCCGGGAACGGTATGAGTTGAGTATGGAGCGGGTGCGGGCAATGAAGTCAGAGATGTCCGTGGCTGCTCCCTTTTACGATTATTTTCAGAAAATGGCGGATTTTATAGAACGGATAGCAGTGTTGACAGAAAAAATAGAGAAAGATGCTTTGGCCAATTGCTCTCTGGAAGAATTGAAAGTTCAGAATCAGGAACTTTATGCCGATGTGGCAGGGGCTGCTTACAGACAGAGTTATGCCTGCCCAAAGACCAGTGTGGAAAGACTTGGTGAGGGTTATGGTCAGCTTTTGAGTTTTCTGTACACAGAGATTCGGGGTATGATTATCTGGGCTTTTGAGCAGCGGCTTACAGATATCACAGTTGTGACAGAATTGTTTATTGAAATCTACAATGCCTTTGAGGAGGGGACCCCGGGACTTTCCGGTTTAAAAGAGATTATTTACTGGTATATCAGTGATTACTGTGATGTCTGGATTCCAAATCGTATCCGGGAGCAGTTGGATCCGAAGCTTACCTTTGCAAAAGATATTATTTGCCAGGCAGACTTAAGTGATGTACGTTACCTGTACCGTTTTGGAGAATACATCACGGAGAATGAACTGGAAATGAGCCGTTTTTTATGGGGACTTCCCCAGGAAGAGATAGAGGCAATGGCTTCTACCTTTACAGAAGGTTACCGAATGGGTTTTGTGAATGCAGGCATTGATTTGAGCCGAAAGAAAACGGTCAATATTCGTTACTCTCTGGGGTTTGAGAGAATTGTTCGGGCAGCTATCGCCCAGTTTTCCCAAATGGGACTGGAAAGTATCATTTATCGGGAGGCAAGGCACAGTATCAACCGAAGACCTCAGGGGAACCCCGGCTACCAGAGTACAGCCTTTTCCAAGCAGTACCTCTATGACCACAGGGAGGACAGTGCCCTTTATCTGGACAGTCGGCTGGTAGAACGCAGGCTTTCTGTTTTGCACTCAGCTTATGAAGAATACAGAGAACTGGCAGCCTTTCATGGGGGACCGGCAGTTATGGAGATTTTCGGGGAGCAGCCATTTTTACCGGAGAGTTCTTTGGAGGCATATAAGCTGAATGAAAAGCAGCAGAAGTTAAATGTTCGCTATAACAGCGAAAGCGGACAGATTGTCAATACCTATATTCCGGGGGACGAGAGGAGTTTTACCATTATAGCCTATCCGGTTCCGGAGATCGGGGAACAATTCCCAGAGATTTTTGCGGAGACAGTGAAGCTTAATACACTGGATTATCATCTGTACCAGGAGATACAGCAGAAGCTGATAGCCGCACTGGATCAGGGAGAATCTGTATATATCAGGGGTACCGGCGATAATCGAACGGATTTGACAGTAAGCCTTTCGGAACTTTCCAATCCGGAGGAAGAATCCCTGTTTGAAAATTGTGTGGCGGATGTGAATATTCCGGTAGGAGAGGTCTTTACCTCCCCAAGGCTTATGGGTACCAATGGAATTCTCCATGTAACTGAGGTCTACTTAAATGAATTAAAATATCTGGATCTGGAGTTGAAATTCGAAAATGGAAAGGTGACAGATTATTCCTGTAGGAATTTTGATTCCCAGGAGGAAAATCGGGATTATATCAAAACAAATATTCTGTTTAATCATGAGACCCTGCCCCTGGGCGAATTTGCAATTGGGACCAATACAACGGCCTATATGGCAGCAAAGAAATATCATATTGCTTCAAAGCTTCCCATTCTCATTGCGGAGAAGATGGGGCCCCATTTTGCTGTGGGTGACACCTGTTTTTCCTGGTCTGAGGAGACGCCTACCTATAATCCGGACGGAAAGCGGATTGTTGCCAAGGATAATGAGTGTTCCATACTTCGCAAAGAAGATGTGTCGAAAGCTTATTTTAACTGTCATACGGATATTACGATACCCTATGATGAATTGGGGTGTATTCGGGTGAACCGAAGAGATGGAGGCACTTGCTCCATTATAGAAAACGGCCGCTTTGTTTTGCCGGGGACGGAAAAATTAAACGAACCCTTTGATGAATAATTTTGATTGACAAGGGATCCCGGACAGGGTAAACTCTTTTATATTGCAGGAAAAAAGTGTTATGGAACTTAAAACAGTAACATTCCTGACAGTGCCAGAACAATTTACAGACACATGCTTCTGTGACTGGGAATTGTTCTATAATAAGGGGTGCTGGAGGGAATGTTACGGAACTTAAATTGGAGGATAGGATGGCGAAAGTAGGAATTGTAATGGGCAGCGATTCGGACATGCCCGTAATGAGCAAGGCAGCGGATATTTTAGAGCAGCTTGGGGTGGAGTACGAGATGACGATTATCTCGGCTCACCGGGAACCGGACGTGTTCTTTGAGTATGCAAAAACCGCAGAGAGTAAAGGGTTTAAGGTGATTATTGCAGGTGCAGGCATGGCAGCCCATCTTCCTGGCATGTGTGCCGCAATTTTTCCCATGCCGGTGATTGGCATACCCATGCATACCACATCTCTTGGGGGAAGGGATTCCCTCTATTCTATCGTACAGATGCCTTCCGGTATTCCGGTGGCTACAGTGGCTATTAACGGAGGAGCCAATGCAGGGCTTTTGGCAGCAAAGATTCTGGCAACCTCGGATGAAAACCTTCTGGAACGGTTGAAAGCTTATTCAGAGGAACTTGGAAAGCAGGTAGAAAAGAAAGCGGAAAGGCTGAAAGAGGTAGGCTATAAAAATTATTAAAGTGATGCTGTCAGATGTCCATCACAGGGAGGAAAATAAGAATGGATTATAAGAATGCGGGAGTAGACATTGAGGCCGGATATAAGTCTGTGGAGTTAATGAAGAAGCATATTTCCCAGACGATGCGTCCGGAGGTTTTAACAGGAATCGGCGGATTCTCCGGGGCTTTTTCCATGGAGTCTTTTAAGAATATGGAGAAGCCTACACTGGTATCCGGCACGGATGGTGTGGGAACGAAGCTCAAGATAGCGTTTTTGATGGACAAGCATGATACAGTGGGTATTGACTGTGTGGCTATGTGTGTCAATGACATTGCCTGTGCGGGAGGGGAGCCCCTTTTCTTTCTGGATTATATTGCCTGCGGAAAAAATATTCCGGAAAAGATTGCAACCATCGTAAGCGGCGTGGCAGAGGGATGCCGTCAGGCGAATGCGGCCCTGATTGGCGGAGAAACTGCGGAGATGCCAGGCTTTTATCCTGTTGATGAGTATGATCTTGCGGGCTTTGCCGTAGGTGTTGTAGATCAGAAAGATTTGATTACAGGAGCAAATATCAGGCCAGGAGATGTGCTGGTAGGTATGGCTTCCTCCGGTATACACAGCAATGGATTCTCTTTGGTACGCAAAGTATTTACGATGAAAGAAGAATATCTGAACAGTTATTTTGAGGGACTTGGAAAGACTCTTGGAGAGGCTCTGATTGAACCTACGAAGATTTATGTAAAGGCCTTGGGGGCAGTCAAGGGAGCAGGAGTAACTATTAAGGGCTGCAGCCATATTACAGGCGGCGGTTTTTATGAGAATATTCCCCGAATGCTCCCGGAGGGTGTGGAGGCACTGGTAAAGAAAGACAGCTATCCGGTACCTGTGATCTTCAAAATGCTTGCGGAGGATGGAAGAATTGAGGAACAGATGATGTACAATACCTTTAATATGGGAATTGGCATGGTAATGGCAGTAGATCCTACAGAAACGGATAAATGTATGGCGGCTGTTCGGGAGGCGGGAGAAATTCCATATCTTTTAGGCGAGATTCGAGCTGGTGAAAAGGGAGTGGCTTTATGTTAAAAGTTACGGTTTTGGTATCCGGAAGCGGAACGAATCTTCAGGCAATTTTGGATGCCATGGATCGAAAGGAAATTCAGAATGCAGAAATTTCTGCAGTGATTAGTAACAACCCGGGAGCTTATGCTTTGGAACGGGCCAGGCTTCATGGAATTCCTGCCTTATGCATTTCCCCTAAGGAGTATGAGACCAGGGAAGCCTTTCATGAAGCTCTTCTTAAGGCATTAAAAGACAGTGAGGCAGATCTGGTGGTGCTGGCGGGCTGCCTGGTAGTGATTCCTGAGAGCATTATTCGGGAATATAAGGGGCGTATGCTCAATATTCATCCCTCTTTGATTCCATCTTTTTGTGGAAAGGGCTATTATGGGTTAAAGGTTCATGAGGAGGCATTGAAGCGGGGAGTGAAAGTAACGGGAGCAACCGTTCATTTTGTAGATGAGGGTACGGATACGGGTCCCATATTGCTTCAGAAAGCCGTAGAGGTAAAAGATGGTGATACACCGGAAGTTTTGCAGCGAAGAGTGATGGAGGAGGCGGAATGGATTCTGCTACCCAAAGCCATCCATATGCTGGCAGAGGACTACAAAAGGTAAAGTCGCAAAGACTTTACCCTTTAGTACTGTTGTGTAGCAACTTTAGATAGGAGGAACGCAGGATGAAGATTTTGATTGTAGGTTCCGGTGGTCGAGAGCATGCAATAGCTTGGAAAGTAGCAAAGAGCTCTAAGGCAGAGAAGATCTACTGTGCACCGGGCAATGGGGGAATTGAGGAATATGCGGAATGTGTGCCCATTGGGGCTATGGAGTTTGAAAAGCTGGCAGCTTTTGCGGAGGAAAAGAAGATCGATTTGACGGTGGTTGGAATGGATGATCCGCTGGTAGGCGGCATTGTGGATGTGTTTGAGGCAAAAGGACTCCGGATCTTTGGACCTCGGAAGAATGCGGCAATCCTGGAGGGCTCCAAGGCCTTTTCTAAAGATTTGATGAAAAAATACGGAATTCCCACTGCTGCTTATGAGAACTTTGACAATCCACAGGAAGCACTTACATATCTGGAACATGTGGATTTCCCGATCGTGCTCAAAGCGGATGGCCTGGCACTTGGAAAGGGTGTGTTGATTTGTAATACCCTGGAGGAGGCCCGGGAGGGCGTGAAAGCTATTATGCAGGACAAGCAGTTCGGAACTGCCGGAAACCGTATGGTGATTGAGGAGTTTATGTCAGGCCGGGAGGTGTCCGTATTAAGCTTTGTGGATGGGAAGACCATCAAGTGTATGACGTCTGCCCAGGATCACAAACGTGCTCTGGACGGAGACAAGGGTTTGAATACGGGAGGTATGGGAACTTTTTCTCCCAGTCCTTTTTATACAAAAGAAGTGGATGCGTACTGTAAAGAACACATCTATCAGGCCACTGTGGATGCTATGGCGGCAGAGGGCAGGGAATTTAAGGGCGTTATTTTCTTCGGACTTATGCTGACAGAAAAGGGGCCTAAGGTGTTGGAGTATAATGCCAGGTTCGGAGATCCGGAGGCACAGGTGGTGCTTCCGCGAATGCAGAATGATATTGTAGATGTATTTGAGGCCTGTGTGGATGGTACTTTGGACCAGATTGATCTTCAGTTTGAGGATAATGCGGCTGTTTGTGTGGTTCTGGCTTCCGGAGGATATCCGGTGGCTTATGAGAAAGGATATCCGATTCAGGGACTGGAGAATTTTAAAGATAAGGATGAGTATTATGTGTTCCATGCCGGAACGAAGAAAGTGGATGGCGGGTTTGTAACGAATGGCGGACGTGTGCTGGGAATTACGGCTATAGGTGCGGATCTTAAGACGGCCCGGGCCAATGCTTATGAGGCAGTGAAGCTGGTAGATTTTGAAAAAGCTTATTGCCGGAGCGATATCGGGAAAGCGATTGATGAGGTTTAAGCCGGGTGCAATCATAGCACCCGGGTTATCTGGGCGGTCAGAAAACACAGTAGCAGACCAAAGAACGTGGGGAGCAGGATGGACAGTAAGGTCCATTTAAGGCTTCCCGTTTCTTTGTGGATGGTAAGTAACGTTGTGGCACAGGGCCAGTGAAACAGGGTGAAAATGAGTGTGCAGGCGGCGGTTGTGGTGGTCCAGCCATGAGTGATGAGCAGGCTTTTCAGGGCTGCCAGGCTGCCGGCTTCCGTGAGAACTCCCTGTTCCAGATAGGCCATAAGGATTAGGGGCATTACAATTTCGTTGGCTGGCAGGCCAAGGATGAAAGCCATTAGGATTGTACCATCTAATCCGATAAAGGAGGCAAAAGGGTCCAGGAAGGATGCACACAGGTTTAACAGGCTGGAACCGTTTATCTGAAAGTTGGCCATGATCCAGATGATAATTCCGGCGGGGATGGCAGCGGTTATTGCCCGGCCTAAGATAAATAGTGTTCGATCGAGGATGGAACGAATCAGGATCCGGCAAAACTGTGGACGGCGGTAGGGCGGCAGTTCCAGGGTAAATGAGGAAGGCAAGCCTTTCAGGAAAGTCCTGGATAGAAGCCAGGAAGCCAGAAAGGTGGTTCCTATGCTGAGCAGAATTGTACCCGTCAGAAGCAGGGCGGATAAAAGGCTGGAACTGGCTTCTGCCCCCGTAACTGCGAAGAACATGGTAATAAGGGTGATAAGGGTGGGAAAACGTCCGTTGCAGGGTACGAGACTGTTGGTTAAGATGGCGATTAACCGTTCTCTGGGAGAATCAATAATGCGGCATCCTGTGACTCCGGCGGCATTGCAGCCAAAGCCCATACATAAGGTGAGGGCTTGTTTTCCGCAGGAATGACAACGCTGGAAAGTATGGTCCAGGTTGTAGGCGATGCGGGGAAGAAAACCGGAATCTTCTAGGAGCGTGAACAGGGGAAAGAAGATAGCCATGGGCGGTAGCATGACGGAGATGACCCAGGCCAGGACCCGATAAGCACCAAGAACGATTAACTCCCGAAGCCAGAGAGGAGCACAGAAAGCTGCCAATAATCCAGACAGAGGTTCTTCCAGAGAGAATAAAAAGGTTGAGAGAAGCTGGGAGGGGTAGTTGGCCCCTGTCATGGTGAGCCAGAATATGATAGCAAGCAAAAGAAGCATAAGGGGATAGCCCGTTCGCCTGCTGGTGAGAAGAGAGTCCCATTTTTCTTCTCTGTGGTGATGTGGGTCATGTTCTTTTCGTATAACGGACTGACTTATGAAGCTGGCATGCCGAAAGAGGGATGTTGTAATAAGATCCGAGAGGCCATCTCCCTGAATTCCGGCAGCTTTTAATACTTGTATGGCTTCCCTAAGGGCTTGCTGAAGGGAGGAACTTGAAAGCAGACAGGATGGGATCTGGGAAGGAAGCGAAAGGGTTGGATTTAACTGGTACTCCAAAAGACGCAGTGCAAGCCAACGGACAGGGAAGGAGTTGCCGGATAGTTCCCGAAGGGGGGATTCCAGGATAGTCAGAGCAGATTCCAATAAGGGAGGATAGGGAACCGGCCTGGCAGCAGGCACAGAGGGTGCATTTGTCAGGGAATCCAGAGCGTCCAGAAGATTGTCGAGACCCTGCTTGTCTCTGGCAGCGGTTCCGATGACAGGAACACCAAGAACCTGGGACAGGGCAGGCAGATCGATTTGAACGTGATGCTTGGCTGCCTCGTCCATGAGATTGACACAGACCAGTACCCTGGGAACCAGTTCGATGGTTTGGAGAACCAGATTCAGATTTCGCTCCAGACAGGAGGCATCACAGACTACAATGGCCGCATCTGCTTTCTGGCTTAAAAGAAAGTCCCGAGCAGCTTCTTCTTCGGGAGAATGAGCCATGAGAGAATAAGTTCCAGGAAGATCGGCAAATATGTAGGTATAACCTTTTCGGCTGACTGTGCCAAGAGCGTTCTCCACTGTTTTGCCCGGCCAGTTTCCGGTGTGCTGTTTCATTCCTGTAAGATTGTTAAATAAGGTGCTTTTTCCTACATTGGGATTCCCGGCAAGTGCAATCAGCTTTTGGTGAGACTGAAGTTTATCAATCTGAACCTGGCTGCTTTCTCCGGAACGGATGGCAATGACAGCTCCACAGATAAGAAAGGCGGCTGGATCGCCTGAGGGACTTTTTCCTACACAGCGAACAGATGCACCTTCCACCAGTCCCAGATCCAGAAGACGGCGCCTTGTAGCACCTGTGGAGGTAAGAGCCCGGATCCGGGCTGTTTGACCAGGTTCCATATCATTTAAACAATAATATTTGGACATGACGGATAACTCCTTATGGTATCCCCTTGTACATGGAGAGTAAATTGTTGATGTATTATTTTATTCTGATTTTGAAAGTATGTGACTGGTTATTCAATCTGTTATTTGACAAGGAATCTTTTTACGATTATAATAGCTGTATATTTGTGCATACTCTGCTTTCAGTGGATAATGGTTTAAGAGAGATACTTGTTTATGGAGGATAAAAGAATGAAGAAACTGCTTCAAAAGGGAAGAGGCTATAGATTCACCAGATATGCTGCAATATGTACTGCCAGTGTGATGCTGTTGTTATACGGAATGACTGGCCGGGCGGCTCAGACAGGAGCGGTGAATAACGATAATGTAAATGTACGGACACAGGCCAGTGCGGAGTCGGAACGTGTATGTAAGCTTTCACGAAATACAGAACTGGCTATTGTGGATCAGACAACAGGAAATGATGGGAATGTCTGGTATAGTGTTACTTTTACTCATGAAGGGGAAGAGAAATCCGGCTGGATTCGCTCAGATATGGTGACGGTTAGTGAGACGGAGGAGACAGAAAGCGAAAGCGGAGGAGAGACTGGCCCGGTTTCTACAGGAAGCTATTCTATTCAGGAACCAGTTGAAACTTATCCTGCCTCTGATGTGCTGTCCCAGACAGCGATTCAGGTAGGAGAAGAGAACTTTACTGCATGGGTCGTAGATGCAGGAGTAACCGGCGGCCGGGAACTGTATCTGGTTTGGGCTTCTGACGGAGGAAGTCAGGGCTGGTTTTATTATGATCCCCAAGATGGAACTTTTCAAAGAGAGATGGGACAGTTTTCCGGTGGAGGAGCAGGAGAACCGGAGGGAATGATCCAGTCTCTTCAGGATGAACTGGGAACTCTTAAGGAGGAGAGTGCAAAGAGTTTAAGTCAACGGCTTTATACGATTATTGGCCTTGGTGCTTTAAGTCTGATTCTTTTGATTATTGTGATTGTTCTTGCCATAAAGCTTCGAGGCACAGAGTATGAATATTATGACGAGGATGAGGACGAGGATGACGACGATTACGATGACTATGAGGAACCCAGGAAAAAAAGAGGTGGTCTTTTCCGTCGGAAAGTTCAGGAAGAGGAAGAAGATGACAATGATGAAAAGAGTGATTTTGATGACCTTCTGATAGCAGTTAAGAAGAAATGGGCAGAAGAGGAAGAAAAAGAAGCTTATGTAGAAAACTATGGCGATGAGGACTATGAAGAAGATGATTTTGAGGAATCAGAGGAAGTAAGGGAGGATGATCCTCTGCTGGATGAGGAACTCCCCGAGATTGACATGAGTGCAGTTCTGGAGATCGAGGAGGAGGCAGTCAAGGAGAAGAAAGCCAGGGCCAAGGCGGAGAAACCGGCTTCTCTGGAAGATGAAGAGGACGATTTTGATATAGAGATTTTGGATTTGGATGATTTGGATTTATAAAAGACAAAAGAAAGAGACGGATGCGGGCGAGGTGCCATACCTCGCCCGTTATAACAGCAGAAAATCAAGGAGTACCGACAGGGTTCTGCGGAACCGGAATGGAGGTTTCAGATGTTTGAGATGTATACGGAAAAAGCGAAAAAGGTGTTAAAAGAGGCGGAAAGAGTTTCCAGACAGCTAAAGCAGAATTATGTGGGAACAGAACATATTCTCATAGGCCTGTTGCGGGAGAAAAGCTGTGCGGCTTCCCAGCTTTTAATAGAGCGTAAGGCGGAGGAAGAGACAATCCTTAAGTTGATTCAGGAATTGATCTCTCCGGATCATACAATTCAACAAAAGGAGCGTCCGGGATTTACGCCAAGAGCCAGGAGAGTTTTAGAGGAAGCACAGTGGGAGGCGGGCAGATTTAAGGAAGAGAAGACAGGCACGGAGCATATTCTGATAGCTATGCTGAAAGATGGGGAATGTGCCGGCAGTCGGCTTCTTAATACAATGGATATCAATGTAAAAGGACTTTATGTGGCCCTGCTGGATTCCATGGGAAAGACCGGGCGGGAATATCGTGAGGAACTCTCCAGGAACGGGAAAAATCAGGGGAGAGGGCAGCAGGCCCTGGATCAGTATAGCCGGGATTTGACAGAACTGGCCAGAGAGAAGCGGTTGGAGCCCTGCATCGGCAGGGAGGATGAGATCCGCCGTTTGATTCAGACTTTAAGCCGGAGAACAAAGAATAACCCCTGTCTGATTGGTGAGCCGGGAGTGGGCAAGACGGCCATTGTGGAAGGACTGGCCCAGCGGATTGCGGAGGGGACTGTTCCTGATTCGGTGAGGGGACGGCGGCTCTTGATGCTGGACTTGTCCGGAATGGTGGCAGGTTCCAAGTACCGGGGAGAATTTGAAGAAAGAATAAAGAAAGTTATGGAGGAAGTGCGTCAGGCGGGGAATGTGTTGCTGTTCGTGGATGAACTTCATACGATGATCGGGGCCGGAGGGGCGGAAGGGGCAATGGATGCCTCCAATATTTTAAAGCCTGCTCTTTCCAGGGGGGAACTTCAGATGATTGGGGCCACTACCCTGGAGGAATATCGTAAGTATATTGAGAAAGATGCAGCATTGGAAAGAAGGTTTCAGCCGATTACTGTGGAGGAGCCGAATGAGGAACAGACTGTCGCCATTTTAAAAGGAATTCGGGGAAGATATGAAGAACATCACCAGGTAATTATTACAGATGATGCTCTGGAAGCGGCAGTTAAACTTTCCAGACGCTATATTAACGATCGTTTTCTTCCGGATAAGGCAATTGATCTGATGGATGAGTCTGCGGCGAAAGTTCGCCTGGGCAGCTATAAAAGTGTAGATTCCATCGGGGAACTGGATCGTCAGAGTGCTCAGCTTTTAAGGGAAGTAGAAGAGGCCATTAAGAATCAGGAATTTGAGAAAGCGGCTGAAATTCGGGGAGAACATACAAAGGTACTCTTACGTTTGAAAAAGGAACGGAAGAAAGCCGGGCGTATTGGAGGAAAAAGGGCTTTGACTGTGGGCGAAAATGAGATTGCACAGGTGGTGGCTGACTGGACAAAGATTCCGGTAAGTAAGCTTGCAGAATCTGAGACGCAGCGTCTTCAGAAGCTGGAAGCTATTCTCCATAAACGTGTGATTGCCCAGGAGGAAGCCGTGACTGCAGTAGCCAAGGCTGTGCGTCGGGGCAGGGTAGGATTACAGGATCCCAGCCGACCTATAGGATCCTTTTTGTTCCTGGGTCCCACCGGCGTAGGTAAGACAGAACTTTCCAAGGCACTGGCAGAGGTGCTGTTTGGCCGGGAGGAGGCAATGATTCGGGTTGACATGTCGGAATATATGGAAAAGCACAGCGTATCGAAACTCATTGGGGCACCTCCGGGATATGTGGGCCACGATGACGGAGGGCAGCTTTCGGAGAAAGTGCGTAGAAATCCCTATACGGTGATATTGTTTGATGAGATCGAGAAAGCACATCCGGATGTGTTTAATATTTTACTACAGGTGCTGGATGATGGACGTATTACCGACTCCCAGGGAAGAACGGTAGATTTTAAAAATACAGTTATTATCATGACCTCCAATGCAGGAGCCAGTTCCATTGTGTCCCCAAAGCGTCTGGGGTTTGCTTCTGTAGATGATGAGAAACAGAATTATGAAGCCATGAAAGGCAGCGTCATGGAGGAAGTAAAGCGGATGTTTAAGCCGGAATTTTTGAATCGAATTGACGAGATTATCGTCTTCCATGCACTGAATAAGGAGCAGATGAAAAAGATCGTATCTCTTCTTTTCAAAGAACTTTCCCAGCGTTGTGAACGTCAGCTGGGAATCCGCCTGAAGATTCGGGACAGCGTTAAGGCTCACATTGTAGAGACGTCCTATGATGTAAAATATGGTGCCCGGCCTTTGAAGAGAGCCATTCAGACTAAGATTGAAGATGTGCTGGCAGATGAGATTCTGGCGGGAAGAATTAAGCGGGACAGTGAAGTGGTTGTGACCATGCGAAAAGGAACCATAAACTTTTCATAAAAAACTGGAAATGAGACACGGGATCGTTTATAATTAAGTTATCAGAAACGAATTCCAAGTGGAGGACAAAAGAAATGGCAGCAGTAAAAGAATTGATACGTGTGGAAGCCGATGGAAGCATCAGCTTTGGAGATTATGAACTGGCAGCTAAGACTAAGCTTAAGGATTTCAATCATCAGGGTGATTTATATAAAGTAAAGACCTTTCGGGAGATCACCAAGCTGGAACGAAATGATCTGTTTGTGTATGAGTCTGTACCAGGAACGGCTGTTCAGAATTTTCAGGTATCAGCGGATCAGGTGGAATTTCAGGTAAGCGGACCAGAGGATGCACAGATTACTCTGGGTATGGAGGAGAACACCGAGTACCTGACCCAGGTGGATGGACACGAGGCCGGAAAGATTAAGACAGGCCGGGGCGGAAAGCTGGTGCTGAGTGTGGAACTTGGCAGCAAAGAGAACGTGAATGTAAAAGTGGTAAAAGCATAGGATGCAATTATGGCAAAAGGAAAGACTACCGTATTCTTCTGCCAGAACTGCGGGCATGAATCGTCCAAGTGGATGGGCCAGTGTCCGGGGTGCAGGCAGTGGAATACCTTTGTGGAGGAAACCATTGAAAAAACAAGTGTCCGACGGATACAAAAGGAGAGGGCAGCCGCAGGTCCGGTCTGCCTTTCTTCTATTGATACGGCAAAAGAGGAACGGATGACTACCCATATAGGGGAATTAGACCGGGTGTTGGGAGGCGGCATTGTGCCCGGCTCTCTGGTTTTGGTAGGAGGAGATCCGGGAATCGGAAAATCCACTTTGCTTTTGCAGGTCTGCCAGAAGCTTTCTTCTGATAAGCGGGAGATACTGTATATTTCCGGGGAAGAATCTCTGAAGCAGATCAAGCTTCGGGCAGCCCGAATCGGCAGCTTTTCAGAGCATCTGCGTTTGCTCTGTGAGACGAACCTGGAATTGATTCAGGAGACTATTCGGAGCGAGAAGCCTGAGGCAGTAATTATTGATTCCATTCAAACCATGTACAATGAGGAGATTAGTTCAGCGCCGGGAAGTATCTCACAGGTACGGGAGGCAACCTCTGTTTTGTTGCAGTTGGCAAAGGGCCTGGGAATTACAATTTTTATTGTAGGCCATGTGACGAAAGAGGGAACCGTGGCCGGGCCAAGGGTGCTGGAGCATATGGTGGATACAGTACTCTATTTTGAGGGAGATCGCCATGCTTCTTATCGAATTCTCCGGGGAGTGAAAAATCGTTTCGGCTCCACCAATGAGATTGGCGTTTTTGAGATGCGGGAAGCCGGACTGATGGAGGTGGAGAATCCGTCGGAGTATATGCTGAATGGCCGACCGGAAGAGGCTTCCGGTTCGGTGGTGGCCTGTTCTATGGAGGGGACTCGCCCTATTTTGCTGGAGATACAGGCTTTGGTCTGCCATAGCACACTGGCAGTTCCAAGGAGAACGGCGGCGGGAATGGACTATAACAGGGTGAATCTTCTGCTGGCAGTTTTGGAAAAGCGGCTGAATCTGCGGTTGTCCAACTGTGATGTGTATGTGAACATTGCGGGGGGGATTCGAATCAATGAACCGGCCATTGACCTGGGAGTGGTTCTGGCTTTGATTTCAAGTTATAAAGACAAGGCTATTGATGAAAAAATTCTGGCTTTTGGGGAAGTAGGCTTAAGCGGTGAAGTTCGGGCGGTCAGCCAGGCCGGACAGAGGGTGCAGGAGGCAAAGAAGCTGGGGTTTACTACGATTATTTTACCGGAGGTGTGCCGGGAACAGATTGGAGCGGTAGACGGGGTGCGTCTCTGGGGCGTTCGAACCGTGGCAGATGCGGTTCCCCTGATTTCATGAAAATGATGATTTGGGGATTGACAGAGAGTGTGACTTTGTGGTATAAATAATAAGTACGTTTGAACTAGGGGATTGGTCAAATGGCATGACAGGGGTCTCCAAAACCCTTAGTGGGAGTTCGATTCTCTCATCCCCTGCTAAAGGAAGAGTGCAGGAGCTTGTGAAATACAGGTTCCGGCACTTTTTTAGTTGAAATGCACTTTCATGTGGTATATACTATAAAAGCATGGGAATCCTGTGTATACCTTGCAGGAATACCATAAGGTATAAAACCAGAAAGCAAAGGATGGAGAAAGATTATGGCATTATTGAAACAGTGGCGGGATATGGCCTATGACCAGGAAGCGAACAAGGGTGATATTCAGAGATTTTGGGCAAAGTATTTTGATATAGAGAAAGGTATCTATGAGCAGCTTTTGGAAGCTCCGGATACGGAGGTAAAGGGCACCGTAAAAGAACTGGCGGAGAAATACGGACAGGATATCATGACTATGACCGGATTTCTTGACGGCATCAATGACAGTCTTGTGGAGCCTAACCCCATTGATGAGATGGAAGAGGATACGGTTGTATCTCTGAAGTTTGATAAGGAAAAACTGTACAAGAACATGGTGGCCGCAAAGGCGGACTGGCTCTATGAGCTGCCCCAATGGGAACCTATTTTCTCGGAGGAGAAGAGAAAAGAACTTTACATGGAGCAGAAGAAGTCCGGAACGATTGTAAAGGGACCAAAGATTGGGAGAAATGATCCATGTCCCTGCGGAAGCGGCAAGAAGTATAAGAAATGCTGCGGAAGATAGAAAGGATGGGAATGGTATTCCTAATCTGTGGTATTTTGTGTGTTTCCTACTATATAGGGATTATTCTGTATGCGGGCCTGCGGGCTTCCTTTTCCTGGTTTTGGCTTCTCCTGGGTGGTGGGTTCTTTCTGACCGGGGCTATTTGCCGGGTTCCGGTTTTACAGACAGCCTTTGGTCGGATACCGGTCACAGTGAAGCTTGTAGCCGGAATTCTGCTAACGGTGGGGCTGGCTGGTTTTCTGCTTTTGGAGGGCTGCATTATAAGCGGAATGACAGGAAGCGGTCAGGAATCGGTGGAATATCTGATTGTACTTGGAGCACAGGTTAAAGGGACAAGAGTAAGCAAGGCTCTTGGACAGCGTTTGTCCCGGGCGGAAGAATATCTTCAGGAGCATGAGAATACCATAGTGATCGTATCCGGTGGGCAGGGACCGGGAGAGGATGTCACGGAGGCTGAAGCTATGAAAAAATGGCTGGTGGATCGGGGAATTGCGGAAGAACGGATTCTGAAAGAGGACAGGTCTGTAAATACCAGTCAGAATATCCGCTTCAGTAAGGAGTTGATTGAAGATCCGGCAGCTACAATCGGGATCGTTTCCAATGATTTCCATGTATTTCGGGCAGTACACATTGCCAAGGCTCAGGGACTTAAAGCGGTTGGAATTCCGGCCCCCTCATCTTGCGGAATGTATCCTCACTATATGATGCGGGAAGCATTTGCAGTGGTGAAAGATTTGTTGGTGGGTAATATGGTGTTTTGATATTGCGGTGAATAAACCACGTATAGAGTAGTCTGTACGTGGTTCTTTTTATGATGCATAAATGATGCTTTTACATGTTACTTTTTAAGGAATTCTTAAATATTTTTCTGGAATGCTTGTGCTATACTGATATCGTGCTATACTATATCTAGTGTACATAGAAATAAGAGTCAAGAGAGGAATACTATGGCCCAGGAGAGAGAGCCTGTGATTCAGGTGAAGAATCTGTATAAAATCTACCGTGTGGGGCAAAACAAGGTCAGGGCCTTAAATGGTGTGGATCTGGAGATTTACAAAGGAGAATTTTGTTCCATTGTAGGTACTTCCGGTTCCGGTAAATCAACCATGCTGAATATGCTGGCAGGCCTGGAGAAGCCTACCAAGGGAGAGGTTATTATAGGTGGGGAGCATCTGGAACGGATGAATGAGAACCAGTTGGTGAGGTTTCGGAGGGAGCATGTGGGTTTTATCTTCCAGTCTTTTAACCTTCTGGGGACTATGAACGCCAAAGAAAATGTGGCTTTACCCCTGACTTTCCGGGGAGTCTCCAAAAAGGTGCGAATGGAGAAAGCGGATAAGATGCTAGATCTGGTGGGACTTCCCAAGCATAAAACCCACAGGCCCAATGAGATGTCCGGCGGACAGCAGCAGCGGGTGGGTGTGGCCAGAGCACTGGTGGTGGATCCGGAGATTATTTTTGCCGATGAGCCAACAGGTAATCTGGATTCCAATACCTCGGCGGAGGTAATGGAACTGATGAAAAAGATTGTTCGGGAGCAGAATCAGACGCTGGTGATGGTAACCCATGATAACCATCTGGCCAGCTTCGCAGATCGAATCTTTCATATAATAGACGGAAAAATTGTGAAAATAGAGGACAACCGGAAGAACAGGGAGGTAGAAGAGGTATGAGGAGAATGGGACTGATAAAGAAAGGGTTGGCATTGGCACTGTGTGCGATGCTGGCTGTACCTGCGGTGGGGATGCTTTGGGAGCCGTTGGCGGTGGAGGCAACGGATGATGCCCCAGACTTTCAGAATCCTGCAGGCAGTCAAGAAACAACTAAAGCGATTAGGGAGATAGAACAATATTATCTTGTTATCCAAAAGATAATTGAGGAAGCAGGAAATAAAGAAAAAGCAGAAGCAGCCATAGCAGATGCAAAAGCAGTTATTAATCAGAAAGATATATCAAAGGGTGCAGTGGAATTAGCAGTTTCTGAAGTAAAATCACGACTGGACTCTTATAAGGTTAAAGTAGAAGAGCCTTCTGATCCCACGCCCGACCCCGAACCAGAGCCCACCACCACAAACAGCAACATTATGGTAGGCGGTAACTGGATCACCCCAGTAGCTAACGGCGGACAGCATGTAAGCGTGGTGCTTCCCGTAGTCAATATGGGCCGCCGTCGTGTAAAAAATGCTGTAGTAACACCTCAGATTAGTGAAGATCCGGCCAAGTGGCCTTTTGAGATTGAGACATCCAATTATACACAAACCATCGATCTCCTTCCGGGTACGGATGACGGGGGAGACGACATGGAGCGGCGTCGGGAACTGACCTGGATCCTGAAGACCCGAAAGGATGCTCCGGGCGGATATATGCCCATAGCTTTTGACGTAACCTATGAAAATGATGATAAATCCCTGACCACTGTAACCTTAACGACCTACGTGAATGTTAAGGGGACCACTGGCGTGTCCGCAGACGGAACTGCATCCACCCCCCGTGTAATCGTTACGGGTTTTTCTACCAACCCTGAGGAGGTGCGGGCAGGTGAAACATTTACCCTGACTCTTCATATGCAGAATACCTCCAAGGCAACGGCGGTTCAGAATATGCTGTTTGATATTCAGGCGGCCAGTGAGAGTACAGATACCACATATGTAGCAGCGGCCTTTTTGCCCACAGCCGGTTCCAGTACCATCTTTGTGGATCGAATCCCGGCAGGTGCTACAAAAGACATTTCTATGGAAATGGAAGCCAGATCTGATCTGGCCCAGAAGCCATATGTAGTAAATGTTAAAATGAACTATGAGGATGAAAATGTCAATGCCTACGAAAATACAGCCAGTGTATCCATTCCGGTCCGTCAGGAAGCCCGGGTGGATATCAGCAGTATCGAAGTAATGCCAGATTCCATTGATGTAGGAAATGAAGCCAATGTAATGTTCAGTGTCTACAACATCGGAAAGACAAAGCTTTACAATACAAGCATAAAGTTTATTGCAGATTCCATCAGTGGCGGAGATACATATCTGGGCAATATCGATCCGGGAGCAACAGCCAATGTGGATGCTTATCTGTCTGGTGCGGCAGCCACCATGGATGATGGCATTGTAAAAATTGAGATTACCTTTGAGGATGAAGCAGGGGAATCCACTACCATTGAGAAAGAGATGACTCTCTTTGTCAATGAGATGTATTTCGAAGATGATATGATGATGGATGATATGTATGGCGAGGATATGATGGACCAGCAGGGAGGGTTTAAAATCTGGTGGGTGATTGTGCCTGTAGTTGTAGTTATCATTGCCATAGTGACATTTATTATGATTCGTAAAAAGAAGAAGAAAAAGGCTCAGGAACTGTTGGAGTTAGAAGAAGATTTTGATGAATTAAAGGAAGACGGCTTAGATGACGGGCAGTCTGAGAATGTAGAGACAGAAAAGTTAAGCTTTTGGAAGAAGTGGAAGAAGCGGAGGGAAGAGAAGAGGAACAGTCTATGAGTGTAAGAGATTTACTCAAAATGAGCCTCAGCAGCCTGTGGCGTAGAAAGCTTCGGACAGTTCTGACTATTCTGGGAGTTGTTATAGGAACCGCATCTATTGTGGTCATGATCTCCCTGGGCCTGGGACTTAATAAGGCCAGCATGGAACAGATTGAACAGTATGGGGGACTGACAACTATTACCGTCTATGCTAATGAGGGCGGCTACAGCTATTATGGCGGCGGTGTGGCAGTATCTGTTGATGGTGGAGGAGGCGATAGTGAGAGCCAGGAGCCTGTTCGAATTGACGATGCCGCTATTGAACAATTTGCTCATATGGAGCATGTGGAGATAGCATCTCCGGTTTTAAGCACCTGGGTGCTTTTGCGTCAGGGTGTATGGGAGAACAGTGCTTCCATCCGAGGTATGAGCCGGGAGGCTCTGGAAAAGATGGATGTGGATATAAAAGAGGGGACGCTTCCGGAGGAAGGGGGCGAACTGCAGTTTTTCTATGGAAATACGGTGATAACAGACTTTTATAATTCCAAAACCGGTTCTAATCCTTACTATGAGAATTATGATTATGAGAATCCGGAAAATAATGTCAATAATCTGGCAGATGTGGATCTGATGAATACCCCTATGTTCGTGATTTTTGATACGGATGCCTACTATAATTCTCAGTATGGAGGAACCGACGAGAACGGCAATCCCATACCGGCACCAAAGAAGTACATGGTGCCTGCCAGCGGCTTAATGGCAGGAGGACCGGAGGAGTGGGGAGAAAATGCCAATAGTATCCTCTGTGATGTGGAAGCCCTTAAGGCTCAGTTGAAAAAGGTGTTTAAGGGAAAGACAATACCCGGACAGCCTACCAATAAGTCTGGTAAGCCCTACAAGGAGATTTACTATAATCAGGCATACATTCGTGTGGATGACATGAACTACGTAACAGAAGTGCAGGATCAGATCCGTGCTCTGGGCTTTCAGGCAGAGAGCAATGTAGAATGGATGAACCAGGTACAGGAGCAGTCCCGATCCATTCAGATGGCACTGGGCGGTATTGGAGCCGTGTCTTTCTTCGTGGCGGCTATTGGCATTGCCAATACAATGATGATGTCCATCTATGAGAGAACCAAGGAAATTGGCGTTATGAAGGTGTTGGGCTGTGATATGGGAGCCATTCGCAACATGTTTCTGGCAGAGGCGGGGTTTATTGGTCTGATTGGCGGAATTGTGGGCCTGATGCTGAGTTATGGGATATCGGCAATTATCAATACGGTTACGAAAGGTACCTATGAATCGGGAATTTCCTATATCCCCCTTTACCTGGTACTGTTGGCTATGGCCTTTGCAGTGGTTATGGGTATGTTAGCAGGCTTATTCCCGGCTCTTAGGGCTATGCGTTTAAGTGCTCTGTCAGCTATACGAAATGAGTAGAACAATGAGACGACGAAGAAGACGTAGAAGAGAGGCCGGAATACTCCTGCCCCTGCTTCTGATTTTACTGGCATTCGGCATCGGAGCTGGTTTGTCAGTAACAGCATGGATAATGTCAGAGACAGAAGACAGGTCTGGTAAAATTACCGGGCCTGTCCTTTTGGCACAGTCAGAAGAACTTTGGGAAACCACCGAAAGAACTCTGGAGAGACGGGAGCAGGAGGAACCGGAAGTTCTTGCTGAAACAGAAAGAGAAGAAGAGGAAGAAATTCGGGAGACGGGTACAGCCTTAAGCATAGCAGGAGAACAGTCGGATCCGGCATCGGCTCCCAGACTTCGGATTGTATTGGATCCGGGTCATGGGGGACCGGGATTAAAGGATGAACAGGAACTTGGGGCCATTTACAGGGATACTTATGAGAAATACCTGACTCTGGAGATTGCAAAAGGGATGAAAGAAGAGCTTTCCCAGTATGGAAACATAGAGATTTTTATGACCCGGGAGGAGGATCGGGCACTGACCTTAAAAGAACGTGCGGCTTATGCGGAGTCCGTAAATGCGGATCTTCTTGTAAGTCTTCACTTGAATGCTTCTTTAGAGCATAATTTCTATGGTTCCGAGGTCTTTGTGTCAGCGTTTGACCGATTCCATGCAACAGGCTCAGGGGTGGGAAAGAGCATCCTTGCTGAACTTACAGATTATGGCTTTGTCTCCAAAGGGGTAAAAACCAGATTGGGAAGTAAAGGTGCAGACTATTATGGAATTATCCGGGAATGCAGAAGTCTTGGGATACCGGCTCTTATTGTGGAACACGGCTATATGGATGAGGACAGTGACTGGTCCAGGATGAACACAACAGAGGCACTAAGGTCCTTAGGACAGCGGGATGCAGCAGGACTTGCGTCTTATTATGGCCTGGAAAAGGGGAGGGTATTCTCGGAACTTCCCCCGGTTGAAGAGACGATACCCACCACAGTTGTTCGTCCGGACTTGACTCCGCCGGAGGAGGTCTGGTATAAAAAAGAGCGGCAAGGCGATGGGCATTATCTGATAACTCTTCACGGTATAGAGAGGGAAAGCCGGGTTATGTATTATGATTACAGTCTGGATGGAGGAGTCACCTACAGCAAATTGTTTTTGTGGGAAAATGGGGAAACCATGAAAATACTTATGGATCTAACAGAAGGAGAGGAACCTGTTTTCCGGGTATATAATAACTATGAACTGCGTACGGAAACAGCGGGATAATTGTTAAAGTATTTTTAAGATGCTTGTGCCACAGGAATATTGTGGTATACTATAAGTGTTAATGGAGGCAAATGGGATGAAAAAGTGGCAATATAGCATTAAGAAAATGGCCCTGTTGTCACTGGCAACGGCATTGATAGGCGGATGTGCTGCCAATTGTATCGTATTGCCGGTACAGGCCAGGATGATGCATGGCCGTACCAGTGGAAATGCGGGGCAGACTCCAATCGGGTCCTCAGCCCGTGGGACTGTGGGCGAGGAATTGCTTGATGGGGATGAGAAAAAGATTTATGATGCATTGAAGTCTGCTGCATACCAGATTACGTCGGGCCAGATTACATCTACAGAGGTTTATGTGGAGAATTTTAGCTCACTTCGGGATTCGGCAGGGGAGATCAATGGAAAGATAAGAAGAATTCTGTCGTATCTTTTAATGGATTGCCCTTATGATTTGTACTGGTATGATAAAAAAGCCGGATGCAATTATACATGGAATTCTGAAAATGATGGTGGCGATGTATTGTCCATGACGATTTCCATGGCGGTTGCCCAGGAATACCAGGGTACCGCCCCATATACAGTGGATAGTACAAAAATAGGAGAGGCAGCCGCGATCCAGTCGGAAGCCCGGGCGATTGTAACCAGTCATCAAAATGAATCGGACTATGAAAAGCTAAAGTCATATATGACCGAGATATGTAGCCGGGTTTCCTATGATTGGGATACATATAACAAAAATGAGGAAGTTCCTTACGGCAATCCCTGGCAGCTTATTCCTGTTTTCGACAGGGACAGAAATACCAACGTAGTGTGTGAGGGCTATGCCAAAGCATTTCAGTATCTGTGTGATCTGTCAACCTTTCAGGATGCCAGATGCTATACTGTGGAAGGAACGGTGTTCGGCGGAACCGGTGATGGCCCACATATGTGGAATATTGTCACATTGGGAGGAACTAATTATCTGGTCGATGTGACCAACTGTGACGAGGGGGCCGTGGGAACCCCGGATCAGTTATTTTTGGCCGGGACAGAGGGCTCTGTGGGAGAGGGCTATACTTTTTCCTTTCCTGAAAACAACAGCAGTATTACCTATGAATACAATGCGAACCAGAATAGTTTACTGGGAGATGTCCTTGTGCTTTCCCCCTATTCTTATATGGATCCGGAGGATCTGAAACTGACGGTTACGGCGATTGCGGCAGAAGTAACTTTCGGGGATCCGGTGGATCATAGTGTTCTTGTTGACGGAAATGCGGTGAATGGAAGAGGAGAGGAGGTATCCGGTACATTTTCCTGGGCCGATGACGTAACTTTCTATGGGGATGCGGGGACAAATACCTTAAATGCCGTTTTTACGCCTGATGATACCCGTTATGAAACAGTGGAACGTATTCCCGTTTCCATAAAAGTAAATCCCCGGCCTGTGACGGTTACGGCCGAGGAGCAAAGCAAGGTTTACGGACAGCCGGATCCGGAACTTACCTATACCTTTACAAATGTGATTGAGGGATATCCCTTAACCGGCAAACTGACCCGGACTTCCGGGGAGAACGTGGGTACGTATTCCATACTTCAGGGAGATTTGACAGATGGGAACAATCCCAATTATATCATTAACTTTACCGGAAATAACTTTGTAATCAAGCAGGCATCCGATAACAGGGCGATTGAATTTGTTACTGGCAATGGTAAGACTACCTTAGGCAATGGTGTGACCGTAAAGTCCAACCCATCCTACGGGGATCTCTGGTCAGAGATTGTAAGAATTGGTTCTATTACAGCAAAGACCGCATCCGGAAGTGACAGTGAACCGGGACATTTTACTTTGCAGGAGAGTGGAATGCCTGCCGTGGGTGACAGACAAAGCTTTCGTGTGCTGTATAACGGCACCATTGGTGGCCATTCCTACCGAAATGAGATTGTGTGCGAGGGCACAGTGGATGTGAAGCGGCGGGTCATTCAGGTAACTGCGGGAAGTTATAAGATCAGTAAGGTTTATGATAAGACGAGAGCAGGAGGAACACCCTCCGGGCAATTGCACCTGAATGATCTGCTGGCTGCAGATGTGAACCGGGTAAATGTTACGGGGGAACCTACAGGCTACGGGGATGCGAATGTAAGCGGACAGAGTCAAATGACAGTTAACCTTACCTTAAATGGAGCAGCGGCGAATAATTATGAGTTGGGGAACCGAACCGTGGAGGTTCCCTGTGAGATTACGCCAAAACAAATTACTCCCACAGTGAAAGTGTCGGGAAGTTACAGCTACACAGGTCGCACCATCACGCCTGCAGTAACCGTGGCGGACGGGACGGATGTATTGCGGGCATCAGATTATGACATGACGTTCAGCAATAACACGAATGCCGGAACTGCCAGGGTATCTGTGCGGCCCAAAAGGGGCAGCAATTATACCTGGAATCCTGCGGTAGAGACTTCATTTACCATTGATAAGGCAGATTATAAGGGGACAAAAGCTGCTTCTACTGCTATGGAATATGGAGGCACTGCTGTCTTTAGCCTATATTCTATGGTCCCGGCGGGGTATAAGCTGGGAGAGATTCATGTAGAGGATAAGGATCATATTTTTGCGGAAACACCGTCTGTTTCCGGAACGGTATTGTCATGCAAGCTGGTAAATGACAGAAGTAAGGAGGGAAAAACGGCTACCATTACCCTTCCGGTGGAAGAGTCGGCAAATTACCATGCTTATAATCTCACATTTAAAGTGACAATGGCTGCCCAGCGTTCGGAAGCAAACAGTCAGGCTCCGACATACTCCGGAGAAGGAAACGGGGCAGGACAGGGTTCTGTGCAGTCTTCCCGTCCATCCACAGATATACAGGAAGGACAGCTTCCTTTTTATGGGGGAGATGAAGAAGATACTTTTAATGGGAATGATACTTCTGTGGACAGAGAAAATTCTGGGATGGAAAGAACAGGAGGCATAAGCATGGCACCGGTTATAGGCGGGGCCATCGGAATTGTTCTGGCTGGAGGAGTGGTCGGAGGAGTCTACTTTATAAGACGTAAAAGAAAGATAAAATAGAAGTACCATGAAAGAGTGCCGGATATCAGAAAAGCTTTCTGTCTGATTTCCGGCATTCTTTTATGGTGTTTTGCGAGTTCAAAAGTTATATAATTAATATCCCAATTCTTCTCCAATCAAAATGACCTGGATTCTCCCAGGAACATGGGATCTTCTTGTAACAACAATCTGACTACAGATGCAATCCGGCGACTGACAGTCAGCACACTTCCCCGTGATAGCACAGGGAGTTTTTTTGTTCAGCCTCAATGCGTTAATGGAAGCGGCCCTGTTGCGGATCTGTTCGTGTCCTGCCTCTACGGAAGCTACAACTTTATTCATGCCGGCCAGAATAATGACATTGTCCGGGCCGGAGCAGAGACAGGCAACCCGGTTGCCGGCACCGTCTACATTCACAAGCTGGCCGTCCAGGGTAATGGCATTGGTACTCATAAAGAAATAATCGGCACAGACGGCTCTGGCATAAAGTTCCTTTTTCTCTTCAGGGGTTTTGGCACTCAGGCGATCAATCAGAGCATAGTTCCCTTGCTTTAACACATCCATAAGGCCACACTCTTCCATTGTCATGGTTCCACCCCAGGTAATAGAAGAACCCTCCGGAAGCAGTTCCAGAACTTTTTTTACAGCGGCAGCACTGTCTTCGCAGTACCAGCCTTTCATCTGGCGTTTTTCCAGATTCGTAAGAATTGTTTTAGCCGTATTTTCATAATATTGCTTTTTGGGTGACATAGAAAATCCTCCTACTATTTTGAGTTCCGAAGTTTTATACTTCCATTATAGGAGGATTTTCCGGATATTTCAAGCTTTATAAAGCCTGCAAAGTAACTGGCATCATGGAAAGACGGATAAAGTAGCCCTGCTCTTTATGGCAGATAGGACAAACAGACGGGGCCATGGGACCAGTGTGTATATGGCCGCAGTTCAGGCAGATCCAGGCTTCCTGCTGATTGTCGGAAGTGAATAAGGCGTTGTCTTCCATGAGTTTTGCAAAAGTGCAGAAACGATCCCCATGAATTTTTTCGATCTTCGCAATTCCGTGGAAAGAAGAGGCAATAGCCAGGAAGCCCTCTTCCTCTGCTTTATCCCCAAAAGCTTTGTAGATGGGATCGTGCTCCTCATATTCATTGTGTTGGGCGGCCCTTAAAATCTCGGTCATACTGGGATAGAGATCAATGGGATAGCCCCCGTCTACCTGGATGGTAGTGCCTGCCAAGGGCTTTAGATGGTTGTAAAAAATCTCTGCATGCTCTTTTTCCTGATTGGCTGTAAAAGTAAACAGCTTCTCAATTACAGGCAACTTCTGCCTTTTAGCCTCCTCAGCGGCCAGAGTATAACGATTCCGGGCCTGGCTTTCTCCTGCGAAAGCCCGCATTAGATTTTCTCTTGTTTCACTGTGCTGAAATTCAACAGACATAAATAATTGCTCCTTTCGTTACTGAAAATGATGTTTTACCTGGATTCATATGCAACAAGGATAATATCTTTCCCCAATTCTCTGGAAAGCTGTTTTTCCATATTGGTGAGAGTATCAGTGGCGGTTCCGGAAAGCTTGGCAGTGGTGTAGGAAGCCGCATCCTCTGCTTTAAGAGCTTGTTCCATACGATCTGCGGCGGCCCTGCAGGATGGGGGCAGTTCCATGGCAGATGGTTTGCCAGATCTGTGACACATAAAAAGTCCTCCTTTTAAGTTCTGTAACTGTAAAAGTAATAAACAGTTACGTTTTTATAGAGCTTAAGAGTAGTATGTGTCAGAAAGAGGTTTATTATAAATTATTTCGTTACTCTCGGTGTATGGACTTTTAAGACATTATTTAGAAGAGAAAAATGGGCAACAAAAAAGCTTTCAGACTGCTTAAACCTGAAAGCTTTCTAAGAGCGATAGACGGGGCTCGAACCCGCGGTCTCGACCTTGGCAAGGTCGCGCGTTACCAACTACGCCACTATCGCATGTAATGTTACTATTTTGTACCAGCGACATGATTGATAATACAACAAACAAAAACATTTGTCAACACTTTTTTAGAAAAAAGTTTGTGTTGAGAAATTGCGATAATAATGATACACTTAAAGGCAACAGAGAATGATTGATATGCCGGTGCAATCATAAACTTGAGAACTTATACGAATAACGGAGGAAATGATGATGAAGAAACTGATGATGAAAAAAGGTTCCACCTGTATGGCTTGTCTGGAATGTGTGCGGGCATGTTCTGAGGCATTTTATAAAGAGTTTGATCCGGATAAGGCGTGTATTCAGATTGTAGAGAAGAAGAGTGTACGCCCTATGGCCTGTCCTCAGTGTGGCAAGTGTGCAGAGGCCTGTGAGGCAGGAGCGATCACTCAGAATGCAAAAGGTGTCTATATGGTAAATAAGAAGCTCTGCACAGGCTGCGGTAAGTGTGTGGAGGCCTGTCCCTTTGGACTGATGGTGAAAGCGGAGACATCACCCACTGCATCCAAGTGTATAGCCTGTGGGATCTGTGCAAAAGCCTGTCCTATGGATGTTCTAGAGGTAGTAGAGGGTTAGTGTACTAGTGTGATTGGGATAAATCAGGGCACAAAATGGCCATCTTGTTCATTTTGTGCCCTTTTGTTTGTAGGAGAAAAGGAGAAAAGGAATGAGTTATGCGGACACGCTTTTTATTAACATGTGTCATGACATTATCGAGAACGGAACCAGTACGGAGGGGGAAAAGGTACGCCCTAAGTGGGAGGACGGAAGCTTTGCCTACACCATCAAACGGTTTGGAGTGGTAAACCGTTATGATTTGTCAAGGGAGTTTCCGGCTCTGACTCTCAGAAGAACAGCTTTGAAAAGCTGCATGGATGAAATTCTCTGGATCTATCAGAAAAAGTCCAATAATATTCAAGACTTAAACAGCAGAATCTGGGATGAATGGGCGGACGAGTCCGGTTCCATTGGAAAGGCGTATGGTTATCAGATTGGTGTCAAGAGCCGGTACAAGGAAGGGATGATGGATCAGATGGATCGGGTTCTTTATGATTTGAAGAACAATCCCTATAGTCGCAGAATTATGACCAATACCTATGTATTTGCAGATCTGAGTGAGATGAATCTCTATCCCTGTGCCTACAGTGTCACCTATAATGTGACGAAAAGGCCAAAAGAGGACAAGCTGACTCTGAATATGGTTCTCAACCAGCGCTCCCAGGATGTGCTGACAGCAAATAACTGGAATGTCTGCCAGTATGCCATCCTCCTTATGATGGTGGCACAATCTTGTGGCATGCTTCCGGGAGAACTGGTCCATGTGATTGCGGATGCTCACATCTATGACCGTCATGTGGAGATTGTAAAGAAACTCATAGAGCGTCCTGCCTATGAGGCACCTAAGGTATCCCTGAATCCGGAGATTACGGATTTTTATGCTTTTACCACAGCGGATCTTCTGGTGGAGAACTATGAGACAGGCCCTCAGGTGAAGAATATTCCTGTGGCAGTATAGAAGAATTGCGGAACTTATTTATAGGAGAAAGAATATGAATCTGATTGTAGCAGTAGATAAAAACTGGGGAATTGGTCTGAAAAATAAGCTGTTGGTGAGTATTCCGGAGGATATGAAGTTTTTCCGGACAGAGACCACCGGGAAAGTAGTAGTTATGGGCCGCAAGACCCTGGAGACGTTTCCCGGCGGATTACCCTTAAAGAACCGGACCAATATCATTTTGACCCAGAATCCGGATTATCAGGTGAAAGGGGCAGTGGTCTGTCATTCTGTGGAGGAAGTGCTTAAGGAGATTCAGGCATACCCCACGGAAGATGTGTACATTATTGGTGGAGGCACAATCTACCGGCAATTTCTGCCCTGGTGCAATGTGGCCCATGTGACGCACCTGGATCATGCATATGAGGCGGATACCTGGTTTCCGGATCTGGATGAGGATCCGGAGTGGGAACTTACAGGGAAAAGTGAGGAGAAAACATACTTTGATCTGGAATTTACTTTTTGTAAATACGAGAGAAAAGTAATGTAACAGTCAATAGCAAAGAAGAATAAATAGGATTGCGGAATAAATAAAAGTGATCTATACTGGACATGAATGAGGAGTATGCTGCAGAAGATGCGGTAGATAGGAGGAGACAATGGA
This sequence comes from uncultured Lachnoclostridium sp., assembly GCA_948330435.1. Taxonomy (GTDB): domain Bacteria; phylum Bacillota; class Clostridia; order Lachnospirales; family Lachnospiraceae; genus Laedolimicola. Next base: position 52,315 of record CAOJBY010000011.1, read on the forward strand.
AAAGAAAAATATTGACTGGGGAAATCTTGGATTCAGTTACATGCCTACAGATAAGCGTTACATATCAAATTATCGGGATGGAGTCTGGGATCAGGGGACTCTTACAGAGGATGCGACTGTGACAATCAGTGAATGTGCCGGAGTGCTGCAGTATGCCCAGACCGTGTTTGAGGGTCTGAAAGCTTATACCACCCAGGATGGTCGCATTGTGACTTTCCGTCCGGATCTGAATGCAGAGCGTCTGGAGCAGTCTGCAAAGAGGCTGGAGATGCCTGTATTTCCCAGAGATCGCTTTGTGGACGCTGTGATTCAGACAGTGAAAGCTAACAGTGTGTATGTACCGCCTTACGGTACAGGAGCCACCTTGTATATCCGGCCATACCTGTTTGGAACCAATCCGGTTATCGGCGTGAAGCCTGCAGATGAGTATCAATTCCGGGTATTTTGTACTCCGGTAGGTCCCTACTTTAAGGGAGGAGTGAAGCCTCTGACCATCCGGGTGTCTGATTTTGACCGGGCAGCACCCAATGGGACCGGTCATATTAAGGCCGGATTGAATTATGCCATGAGTATGCATGCCATTGTGACGGCTCATCAGGAAGGCTATGATGAGAATATGTATCTGGATGCTGCTACCCGGACAAAAGTAGAAGAGACGGGTGGAGCCAATTTCCTGTTTGTGACGAAAGACAACAAGGTAGTGACACCCAAGTCTGCCAGCATTTTGCCGTCTATTACCCGCCGTTCGCTCCTGTATGTGGCAAAGGAGTATCTGGGACTTGAGGTAGAGGAGCGGGAAGTGCCTTTTGAGGAGGTTCAGGAGTTTGCAGAGTGCGGTTTGTGCGGCACAGCGGCTGTTATTTCCCCGGTAGGAAAGATTGTGGATCATGGTAAGGAGATTTGCCTGCCCAGTGGTATGGAAGAGATGGGGGCAATCACCAAGAAGCTGTATGATACGCTTACCGGAATTCAGATGGGCCGCTTAGAGGCACCTGAAGGTTGGATTCACACGGTGGAGTAGCAATATAAGAAGTAAAAGCTTGCGGAGGGAAGCCGAAGAGTTTATGGAGCGGCTTCCCTCTTTATAAAATCTGTGGAGGAATTCGATGGCAAACAAGCGGAAACGGTGGAATATCCGTTCCTATCTGTTGAGTTACGATATGAATCTCATCGTGGCAGTGATTTTTTTGATTGTATTTGGTTTAATTATGATTTACAGTTCCAGCTACTATACGGCAAGTATGAGCCAGGCCTTTAACTATGATCCCACCTTTCTGTTGAAAAGTCAGGCCAAATACAGTGTTCTTGGAATAGGGGCTATGATGGTTGTTGCCAATATTGACTATCACAATTGGCGTTATTTTGCCGTGCTGGGATTGATTGGCTCTGTAATACTGATTCTTCTTTTGAAAGTACCGGGATTGGGTGTTACCGTAAAGGGTGCCACGAGATGGCTTCAGATTCCGGGTGTAGGGCAGTTCCAGGTGGCGGAGCCGGTAAAAGTGGCTATGATTATTTTTTCCTCTGCCTTTATTTGCAAGTATGCCCATCGGTTAAGCGAGTGGAAGGTGCTGTTCAAGGTAATGACACCTGCGTCAGTGGTGGCAGCGATGATTTTGTTCATCAGCAGAAATATGAGTACGGCAGTTATTGTCTTTGGTATCAGCTTCCTTATGGTATTTATGGTACATCCCAAGTACTACCCGTTTCTTCTTATGGGACTCCTGGCGGCACTGTTAGCTGCCGGGGTTATCTACTATACCCTCCATATGCCGGAGGGAGATTCCGATTCTTTCCGTATTGCCCGGATTGTAGCCTGGTTAAAGCCCTATGAATATGAATCGGATAAGGCTTATCAGTCTTTACAGGGCATCTACGCCATTGGTTCCGGCGGGCTGATGGGGAAAGGCTTAGGAAACAGCATTCAGAAGCTTCGGATTCCGGAGCCTTATAATGACATGATATTTGCCATCATCTGTGAGGAGTTGGGGATCTTTGGAGCTGGGCTGGTGATTTTATTGTTTATCTATCTCCTGTACCGCCTCTATATTATTGCACAGACGGCAGAGGATTTGTTTGGCAGGCTTTTAGCTATCGGAGTTTTTTCCCATGTGGCTTTGCAGGCAGTGTTGAACCTTATGGTCGTAACAAGGTTGTTTCCAACTACGGGTGTGACTCTGCCCTTTTTTAGCTATGGCGGAACGGCAGCCGTATTTTTGCTGATTGAGTTGGGAATGGTGCTGAATGTAGAGAAATGGGGACGCTTTAAGCGGCAGAAGGAGTATCGGGAGCAGCAATTATAGGAGGCAAGGGTTATGAGAAAGAACACAAAAGTGATTAAAATCGGAGATCGGGTTATTGGCGGGGGGAATCCTGTTCTGATTCAGTCCATGACCAACACAAGAACAGAAGACGTAAAGGGAACAGTGGAGCAGATAAAACGTCTGACTTTAGCAGGATGTGAGATTATCCGTTGTACAGTGCCTACCCCTGAGGCGGCAAAAGCCCTGACAGAGATTAAAAAACAAATCACCATTCCATTGGTGGCGGACATTCATTTTGATTACCGGATGGCCATAGCCGCGATGGAACACGGGGCTGATAAGATACGTATTAATCCGGGGAATATCGGGGGAAAAGACCGGGTAAAAGCAGTGGTGGATGTGGCAAAGGAACACAGCATTCCCATCCGGGTAGGAGTGAACAGCGGTTCCCTGGAAGAAGAACTGTTGAAAAAGTATGGCGGTGTTACAGCAGAGGGTCTGGTGGAGAGTGCTCTTCAAAAGGTACATATGATAGAAGACCTGGGCTATGATCAATTGGTCATCAGCATCAAGTCCTCAGATGTGCTTATGTGTGTCCGTGCTCATGAACTGATTGCCAGAAAGACAGATTATCCTCTTCATGTGGGAATCACAGAGGCAGGAACACTCTATTCTGGCAATATTAAGTCGGCAGTAGGATTGGGAATCATTCTGTATCAGGGAATTGGTGATACCATTCGGGTATCTCTTACGGGAGATCCCGTAGAGGAGGTTAAATCTGCCCGTCGTATATTGAAGACTCTGGGGCTTCGCAGTGGGGGGATTGAGGTGGTTTCCTGCCCAACCTGTGGAAGAACCCGGATAGATCTCATAGGACTGGCCAATCAGGTAGAGACGATGGTGGAGGAATTTCCTCTGGATGATGTGAAAGTGGCCGTAATGGGCTGTGTGGTCAACGGACCCGGAGAGGCGAGAGAGGCCGATCTTGGAATTGCAGGTGGAAAAGGCAAGGGAATTCTGTTCCGCAAAGGTGAGATTGTGGAGAAGGGAATTCCGGAAAGTGAACTTCTGGATGCACTTCGTATGGAACTGGAAGTGCTCTTGCAAAAGAAAAAGCTTGAACAGGGATTGAGGTAATCCCCTCCGGAACTGTGAGACTGAATTAGGAGAGCCATATGGAAAAAATGTTTGTGGAGGTATTTCCCCCCCTGCATGTGGATAAGGGGATTGCGGAGCTTTTAGAGCAGGTTCGGGTGGAGAGGGTAACCTCCAACAGGGCAAAAACCCATATTAAGGTATATCTGGTAAGCAAAATGCTGATCCATCGGGAACAGCTTTTTCAGGTAGAACGGGTATTGAAGAAACAGCTTTTTGGAAAAAACCCCATAGAACTTAAAATTGTGGAACGTTTTGAACTTTCCGGACAATATACGCCCGAGAAAGTTCTGGAACTTTACAGAGACAGCATTTTGTTTGAACTGAAATCCTACAATATTTTGGAATATAATCTTTTTCGAAGAGCCGAGATTTCTTTCCCGGAACAAAATCAGATGCACCTGATTCTGGAGAGGACAACTCTTGGACAGGAGGCTGCTGATGAATTGGAACGGGTACTCTACAAGATCTTTACCGAGCGTTGTGGTATGGAGATTCAGATTCAGACAGAACTGAGGGAAAAGGATGAGGAGCAGCAGGAAAAGCAAAGAAAGAGTCGGGAATATGTGGAGAAACAGGCAGAGGCCCTGATAGAGGGTATTCTTCAGGCAGCTAAGGAACAGCAGGAGACATCAGGGGAGGAGTCGCAGTTAGAAGAAAGTCCCACCGCTTTAGCAGAAAAGCAGACAGCAGGCGGGAAAGGGGCAAAGCGTAAGACAGTAGGAGAGAAGAAAGGGTGGTCAGGCTATGGTAAAGATGACTATCCCTATCGCCGTACTCTGCGAAGTGGCAGCAGTGGAGGAAGCAGCCGTACAGTTGATCCCAATGTACTCTATGGGCGGAACTTTGAGGATGGAGAGATTACGGAGCTTTGCCAGATTATCGGTGAAATGGGTGAGGTTATTGTTCGAGGTCAGATTGCAGCCATAGATGAGAGAGAGATTCGAGGAGAAAAGACCATTGTAACGATTACGCTTACAGATTATACAGACACCATCCGGGCAAAGCTTTTTGCCAAAAATGAAGAACTTCCGGATTTTCGGGAAAAGATAAAAAAGGGTGCCTTTGTGAGGATTAAAGGTATGACAGCCATTGACCGTTTTGACAATGAATTGACCTTAAGTTCTCTCACGGGAATTAAGAAATCCTCAGATTTCCGAAAACTTCGTGTGGATAATTATGAGAGGAAAAGAGTTGAACTTCACTGCCATACAAAAATGAGCGACATGGATGGTGTCTCGGAGGTAAAGGACCTCATCAAGCAGGCCAAAGGCTGGGGACATAAAGCCATAGCTGTGACGGACCACGGTGTGGTCCAGGCTTATCCGGATGCCAGTCACAGCCTGGATAAAGGCGATCCTTTTAAGGTTATTTATGGTGTGGAGGGATATCTTGTAGATGATACCAAGGAGATTGTCATGGATCCCCAGGGGCAGAGCCTTGACGACCTTTATGTAGTCTTTGATATTGAGACTACTGGTTTTAGTGCGGAAAATGATCAGATTATTGAGATTGGTGCGGTTAAAGTGAAAAGGGGTCTTATTGGGGAGCGATTCAGTGCCTTTGTGAATCCCCATACTCCCATTCCCTTTGAGATTGAGAAGCTGACGGGTATCACTGACGATATGGTAATGGGCCAGCCGGATATTATGGAGGTGCTGCCAAAGTTTCTGGAATTCTGCCAGGGAGCTGTGATGGTGGCTCACAATGCAGGATTTGATATGAGCTTTATTCGGAAAAGTTGTGAGCGACAGGGGCTTCCCTGTTCATTTACTATCGTAGATACGGTATCTCTGGCACGTATACTTTTACCAAATTTGAATCGTTATAAGCTGGATACGGTGGCAAAGGCCCTGAATGTGTCCCTGGATAACCATCACCGAGCCGTAGATGATGCAGGTTGTACGGCAGAGATTTTCGTGAAATTTCTGGAGATGTTAAAGGAACGGGACGTGCGGGATCTCACTGCAGTAAACCGTATGGGCAGTCTGGATGCAGATGCTATCAAAAAACTGCCTACATATCATGTGATTATTTTAGCTAAGAATGAGATTGGGCGGGTTAATCTGTATCGTCTTGTTTCCTGGTCTCATCTGGAATACTATTCTAAGCGTCCCCGGATTCCTAAGAGCGTTCTCGGGAAGCACAGGGAGGGTCTGATTATAGGGTCGGCCTGTGAGGCGGGGGAACTTTATCAGGCACTGGTGCGTTCTGCTCCGGAGGAAGAGATTGCGAGGCTGGTGAATTTTTATGACTATCTGGAGATTCAGCCCCTTGGCAATAATGAATTTATGCTTCGGGGAGAGCGTCCGACTTTCGAAACCAGGGAAGATTTGATTCGCCTCAATAAGCGGATTGTAGATCTGGGGGAACAGTTCAAAAAGCCGGTAGTTGCCACCTGTGACGTGCATTTCCTGAATCCGGAGGATGAGGTGTACCGCCGGATTATTATGGCGGGTAAGGGCTTTAAGGATGCGGATAATCAGGCCCCCCTGTATCTTAGAACTACAGAGGAGATGTTGGCGGAATTTGAATACCTGGGCAGCGATAAGGCAGAGGAGGTAGTAATCACCAATACAAACCGGATAGCTGACATGATTGAATACATTTCTCCCGTGCGGCCTGACAAGTGCCCTCCGGTCATTGAGAATTCCGATCAGACCCTTCGGGATATCTGCTATGAAAAAGCACATTCCATCTATGGAGAGAATCTGCCTAAGATGGTAACGGACCGTTTGGAAAAGGAGCTCCATTCTATAATCTCCAATGGCTTTGCAGTTATGTATATCATTGCCCAGAAGCTGGTGTGGAAGTCGAATGAGGATGGCTATCTGGTAGGCTCCAGAGGATCCGTTGGCTCCTCTTTTGTGGCAACCATGGCGGGAATTACGGAGGTAAATCCCCTGCCGCCTCATTACTACTGTTCCCAGTGTCATTATAGTGATTTTGATTCGGAGGAGGTCCGTAAGTTTGCAGGGGCTGCCGGCTGTGATATGCCGGATAAAATCTGTCCGGATTGTGGTGCACTTTTGAAGAAAGAGGGATTTGATATTCCTTTTGAGACTTTCCTGGGATTTAAGGGAGATAAGGAGCCGGATATTGACCTGAACTTTTCCGGAGATTATCAGTCCAAGGCCCATAAATATACGGAGGTTATTTTCGGTACAGGTCAGACTTTCCGGGCGGGAACCATTGCCACCCTGGCGGATAAGACGGCTTTTGGTTATGTGAAAAACTATTATGAAGAACATGGGATGCATAAGCGAAACTGCGAGATTGATCGGATCGTTCAGGGGTGTGTGGGAGTGCGGAGATCTACGGGGCAGCATCCCGGCGGCATTGTGGTTCTGCCCCATGGGGAAGAGATTCATTCCTTTACGCCGGTACAGCATCCGGCCAATGATATGACTACCGATATCATTACTACTCATTTTGATTACCACTCCATTGACCATAACCTGTTGAAGCTTGATATTCTGGGGCATGATGATCCCACCATGATTCGTATGCTGGAGGATCTGACAGGGCTGAATGCCAGAACGATTCCATTGGATGATTCGGGAGTAATGTCCCTCTTTAAGAGTACGGAGGCACTGGGGATTACACCGGAAGATATTGACGGCTGCCCTTTAGGATGCCTGGGAATTCCGGAGTTTGGAACGGACTTTGTTATTCAGATGGTAGTAGATGCCAAACCTCAGTCCTTTTCGGATCTGGTTCGTATCTCCGGTCTGTCTCATGGTACAGACGTATGGCTCAACAATGCACAGAGGTTTATTAAGGAGGGAAAGGCAACTATTTCCACAGCCATCTGTACCCGTGACGATATCATGCTGTATCTGATTAATACGGGGGTGGAGCCAAGCCTTTCTTTCACCATTATGGAGAGTGTACGAAAGGGTAAGGGCTTAAAGCCGGAGTGGATTGAGGCTATGAAAGCGGCAGGTGTGGAAGACTGGTACATAGAATCCTGTACACTGATTAAATACATGTTCCCCAAGGCCCATGCGGCTGCCTATGTTATGATGGCCTGGAGAATTGCTTATTGTAAGATTAATTATCCTCTGGCCTACTATGCGGCATATTTCAGCATCCGGGCCTCGGCTTTCAGTTATGAACTTATGTGCCAGGGAAAGGAACGGCTGGCCTATTATATGGCGGATTACAAACGCAGGAGCGACAAGCTTTCTAAAAAAGAACAGGACACCATGAAAGATATGCATATTGTTCAGGAAATGTATGCCAGAGGCTTTGAGTTCTGGCCTCTGGATATTTATCGTGCCAAAGCAGATCGCTTTCAGATTATAGACGGAAAGCTGATGCCCTCCTTAAGTACCATAGAGGGCATGGGCGATAAAGCGGCAGAACAGCTTTATGCGGCAGCCAAGGATGGACCTTTTCTGTCTAAAGATGATTTGCGTCAGAGGAGTAAGATTTCCAAGAGTCTTATTGATCTGATGGGAGATCTGGGACTTTTGGGAGATATGCCGGAATCCAATCAGTTATCCCTCTTTGATTCACTAATTAGTTGAATTTTTACACTTTTTCTTGAAATCAGGCGGTAAACATGGTATACTAATGCCCGTATTGAAAAATCTACGTACAAATGTCTTTGACACACGTACAAATAGGAGGATGATGAGTTATGAAAAAGCGTGTATTAGCAATTGCACTGGTAACTGCTATGGTTGGTTCCATGCTGGCAGGCTGCAGTAAGAGCGGCGGCGAGGCAGGAACGGATGCACCTGCAGCAGCGGCAGACGGTGCAAAGGTAGTAAAGATTGGTGTATATGAGCCGGCATCCGGAGACAACGGAGCAGGCGGCAAGCAGGAAGTGCTTGGTATGCAGTATGCAAATCAGGAGACTCCTACCGTAGAGATTGGCGGAGAAGAGTACACCGTACAGTTGGAGATCGTGGACAATGAGTCTTCCAATGACAAGGGACCCTCCGCTGCTTCTTCACTGGTAAGTGCAGGCGTATCCATCGCACTTGGCTCCTATGGTTCCGGCGTATCCATTGCGGCTTCCGATGTGTTTAAGGAGGCAGGCATCCCTGCTATGGGTGTTACCTGTACGAATCCTCAGGTTACAGAGGGCAATACCCATTACTTCCGTATCTGTTTCCTGGATCCGTTCCAGGGCACCGTACTTGCTAACTTTGCAAATGAGAACTTCCAGGCAAAGAAAGCATACATCCTGACAAAGCTTGGTGATGACTATTCTACCGGACTTGGATATTACTTCAAAGAAGCTTTTACAGGACTGGGCGGAGAGGTTGTAGAAGAGACTTTCCAGGAAGGTAACAGCGACTTTACTTCTTATGTAACTTCTGCAAAGAATGCAGGAGCAGACGTATTCTTTGCACCAGTATCCACCGAGGCAGCCGCACTGATTATTGAGCAGGCAGCGGCACAGAGCATGGGCATCCCCATGATGGCCGGCGACACCTGGGATTCCAACGTTATTCTGAACGCCGCAAAGGGCAAGAATGTTGAGATCTATGTAACAACTTTCTATCAGGAAGGCGGTAATGAAGAGTTTGATACAGGCATCAAGGAGTGGATCAATGGTGATTCTACCGCAAAGGCTAACAATGGCGGAGACGACACCATCGCAGCCGTAACAGCCATGGGTTATGACGCATATTATGTAGCTCTGGAGGCTTTGAAGGCAGCAGGCTCTACCGATCCGGCAGATGTAAATGAAGCTCTTTGGGGTGTTACTTACACAGGCGTAACCGGAGAGATCAAATTCGACGACGTGAACGGTGATGCTCTTCGTGACACAGCGTATGTAAAATGTGCAAATACAGACACTGGTGCATGGGATTTTGTAGCTGAGCAGGGTGTAAACTAAGAGCAGTTGATAGGAAATAGGAAGGGGCCGTCGGGAAATAAGATAGAAAACTTTCCCGATAGCCCCTGCCTTATCTTTTGGGAATTGCACATCTTCCTGGATTTTAATTCAATAGTTTGGAGGTTTTTTATGGATTGGATGAGTAGAAACCTGCCCTACCTGATGGCAGGGATTTCAGTGGGCGGTCAGTATGCACTGATTGCAATCGGCTATACCATGGTTTACGGTATTCTGCGGTTGATTAACTTTGCCCACGGTGATATTTTTATGGTGGCAGGTCTGATTATGGTTTATGCCACCACGGTGATGCCTATATACATAGCAATTCCACTTATGATTGTAGTAACGGTGTTCCTGGGTTTTATGGTGGAACGGGTAGCTTATAAGCCGCTTCGGAGTGCTCCCCGTATGTCGATTATGATTTCTGCCATCGGTGTTTCCTATCTGCTGCAGAACCTGGCATTGTATGTGACAGGCGGACTGTCCCAGCAGTATCCGGCAATTCCCTGGATTAATGATACGGTGACGATATTTGGAGCAGCCACGAAGCGTGTTACTGTTATCACTCCTATATTAACGATTGTACTGGTGGTACTTTTGGTATTGCTGATTAAGCATACGAAGATCGGCATGGCCATGCGTGCAGCTTCCAAGGATTTTGAAACATCACAGCTTATGGGAATCAAGATTAATTCCGTTATCAGCTTTACCTTTATTATCGGTACCTTTCTGGCGGCCATTGGAAGCCTTTTGTTCTTTACCAACTATACGGGCGTTACGCCTACGGCAGGAGCCATGCCGGGACTTAAGGCATTTGTGGCGGCTGTGTTCGGGGGGATCGGTTCCATCCCCGGTGCGGTCATCGGTGCGTTTATCATCGGCATCTGTGAAAATATCATCAAGGGTCTTGGATGGACAACTTTCTCGGATGCGTTTACGTTCGCCCTGTTAATTGTAATTTTAATCGCCAAGCCTACGGGTCTGTTTGGTGAGAAAGCAACGGATAAAGTATAAGGAGGCGTTCAGAATGAGTACAAAGAAAAAAACGGCATGGAACGTGGGCCTTATTGCTGCACTGCTGATACTGCTCTTTTTATTGGAGCAGGTGATGCCATCCAGCTCCATGCTTTTCACCGTATTAAAAAAAGGTGCTATCTATGCTTTGGTAGCAGTGTCTATGAATCTTTTAAATGGATTTACCGGTTTGTTTTCCCTGGGGCAGGCGGGCTTTATGCTGCTGGGTGCTTATACTTACGCCATCCTGACTATTCCGGTGGAGTCCAGACACAGTGTATATCAGTATTTTGACGGAGGAATCATTCAGTTCACGCTTCCGGTTCCGGTGGCTCTCATTGCGGGAGGAATTGTGGCGGCTGCCTTTGCCTACCTCATCGGACTTCCGGTACTGCGTCTGAAGAGTGATTACCTGGCGATTGCGACTCTGGGATTTGCGGAGATCATCCGTGCGGTGTTCCAGTGGGATAAGCTGGGACCCATTACCAATGGCTCCAACCTGCTTCGGAACTTCCCGTCTTTTCGCTCTGTAATCTTCCCCTTTGTGGTGGCGGGAATCTGCATTGCCCTGATTGTGATGCTGATCAATTCCACTTATGGGCGGGCTTTTAAGGCTATTCGGGATGATGAAATTGCGGCGGAGGCTATGGGGATCAATCTGGCTCACCATAAGCGGCTGGCATTTGTTATCAGTTCTTTCTTTGCGGGCGTTTCCGGAGGGCTTCTTGCCATGTATCAGACAACGATCCAGGCATCTATGTTTAAGTCGGCTATGACCTATGAGATTCTGCTGATTGTGGTTATCGGCGGTATCGGCTCCGTAACGGGAAGCTGTATCAGTTCCTTTTTGTTTATTGCATGTTCCGAGTGGTGGCTCCGTTTCCTGGATAATGAAAATCTCTATATTGGAAGCTTTCATGTGCCGTTCCTGCGTCCGGGCTTCCGAAAAGTGGTATTTGCCGTTGTAATTATGGTGATGGTGCTTTTCTACCGGCAGGGAATTATGGGAACCAGGGAGTTTTCCGTGGAGGGAATTGTCAATTTCTTCAAAAAGAAACCGGGCAGAAAAAAGGTAAAAAAGGGAGGTGGCTCCCATGAGTAAAGAAAATGTATTAAAAGTGGAAAATGTCACCATGCAGTTTGGCGGCGTTATCGCAGTGGACAATATGAATCTTGAGGTGGATAAGGGGGAGATCGTATCCCTCATTGGTCCCAACGGTGCGGGAAAGACGACTGCTTTTAACGTAATCACCGGCGTATATGCACCAACCAATGGTGCGGTCTATTATAAGGGAGATAAGATTATACAGAACCATCCCCAGGGCAAGATGAAAAAGCTGTACCGGGGAGAGAACCCGGTGATGTACACGGGACATCATCCGATCGCACCTACTCCCGATAAGATTACAAGACTTGGGATCGCAAGAACGTTCCAGAACATCCGTCTCTTTAAGAGCCAGACCGTATTTGAGAACATATTGATTGCAAAGCATATGCTGCGTACCAGCAATATTTTTACGGCTGCTTTCAAGCTGAACGGCAAGGAGGAGGCCCAGATGCGAAGAGATTCCGAAAAGCTTTTAGAGCTGATGGAGCTTACGGATGTGCGGAATGAACTTGCCACCTCTCTTCCTTATGGAAAGCAGCGTCATCTGGAGATTGCCCGTGCCCTGGCAACCAAGCCGGAACTGCTGCTTCTGGATGAGCCGGCGGCGGGTATGAATCCCCAGGAGACATTGGAATTGACGCAGTTTATCGGAAGAATCCGGGATGAATTTGGCCTGACGATCTTTATGATTGAGCATCACATGGATCTGGTTATGGAGATTTCCGATCGGATCTATGTACTGGATTTTGGAAAGCCCATTGCCGAGGGTACACCGGAGGAGATTCGGAACAATCCCCGGGTTATTGAGGCGTATCTGGGAGGTGCACAGGATGAGTAATATATTGGAAGTAAAGAATCTCCACGTTGCTTACGGCGGAATCCAGGCGGTAAAGGACATTAGCTTTGATGTGCCAAAGGGCGAGGTTGTAACTCTGATTGGTGCCAACGGTGCCGGAAAGAGTTCCACCTTACGTTCCATTGTAGGACTGGTAAAGCCGGAGAGCGGCAGCATTCAGTTTGAAAGTACGGAGCTTGCGGGACTTTCCACGGATCAGATCGTGTCCAAGGGAATCACGTTGGTGCCTGAGGGACGAAGAGTATTTCCGGATCTGACGGTTCTTGAGAACCTGAAGATTGGTGCTTATATGAGAAAGGATTCTCTGGATGAGGATTTGAAATGGGTTCACGATCTGTTCCCTCGTCTGAAAGAGCGTTCCTGGCAGCTGGCGGGAACCCTGTCCGGCGGTGAACAGCAGATGCTTGCCATTGGCCGTGCCCTTATGTCCAAGCCGGATTTGATTATGATGGATGAGCCGTCTCTGGGCCTGGCTCCCATCATTGTTCAGGGTGTGTTTGACATTATCCGTGAGATCAATAAGCAGGGAGTAACCATTCTTCTGGTAGAGCAGAATGCCAATATGGCTTTGAAAGCCGCCAACAAGGGCTATGTCATGGAGACAGGGCGGATTACCCTTACGGGCACAGGTATGGAGCTTCTGGAGAATGAGGAAGTGAAAGCGGCTTATCTTGGTAAGGCTAAGGATAAGTAAAAAAGGTTTACAACAACTGAAAAAGCATGTATACTAGATAACGTTGGCGGCGGGGCACAGAGCCTTTGCAGCCAGCGTTATGTTTGCGGAACTGGAAACAGCAATACTCTTTCAGTACCCAGATGGATTTATGGACACATTTTTGGGTGGCCGGAAATTCATCTATGTTGCTTGCGTGCTGAAAGAGTATTGCGGAACTGGAAATAGGAGGAATTCAGACTATGGTAAAAGCAGTCGTTGGAGCAAACTGGGGAGATGAGGGTAAGGGAAAGATCACGGATATGCTTGCCCGGGAATCAGACATTATTGTACGCTTTCAGGGCGGAGCAAATGCGGGCCACACGATTGTAAACAATTATGGAAAGTTTGCACTGCACACGCTTCCCTCCGGAGTATTTTATGATCACACCACAAGTATTATCGGCAATGGCGTAGCTCTTAATATTCCGGTTCTGTTTCGGGAGATCCAAAGTATTGTGGAACGTGGGGTTCCGACACCAAAGATTCTGGTGTCTGACCGGGCTCAGATGGTAATGTCCTATCACATTCTGTTTGATCAGTGTGAGGAAGAACGGCTGGGCGGAAAGTCCTTTGGCTCTACTAAGTCGGGAATTGCCCCCTTTTATTCGGATAAATTTGCGAAGATCGGTTTTCAGGTAAGCGAGTTGTTTGCAGAGGAAAGCTATCTCCGTGAGAAGATTGCCAATGTCTGTATTCAGAAAAATACGATTCTTGAGCATCTGTACCATAAGCCTGTTCTTGATCAGGAGAAGCTTTATGAGGAACTGATGGAGTATAAGAGCATGGTGGAACCTTATGTGTGTGACACCTCTGCATTTCTGTGGGATGCGATTCGCAATGGAAAGAATATTCTTCTGGAGGGCCAGCTGGGTTCTATGAAAGATCCGGATCATGGGATCTATCCCATGGTGACTTCCTCCTCTACTTTGGCAGGTTATGGTGCTATCGGCGGAGGAATTCCGCCCTATGAGATCAAGGAGATCGTTACGGTGTGCAAGGCTTATTCCAGTGCGGTCGGTGCAGGGGCCTTTGTAAGTGAGATCTTTGGGGATGAGGCGGATGAGCTTCGTAAGAGAGGCGGAGACGGCGGTGAGTTTGGGGCGACTACGGGACGGCCCAGGAGAGTGGGATGGTTTGACTGTGTGGCTTCCCGATATGGATGCCGGATTCAGGGAACTACGGATGTGGCATTTACGGTGCTGGATGTGCTTGGCTATCTGGAGGAGATTCCCGTTTGTGTTGGCTATGAGATTGACGGAGAAGTTACGAGAGACTTCCCGGTGACTCACCTCCTTGAGAAAGCAAAGCCGGTATTTGAGAAGCTTCCCGGTTGGAAATGCGATATCCGGGGAATTAAAAAGTATGAGGAACTGCCGGAGAACTGCCGGAAGTATATTGAGTTTATAGAGAAGCAGATAGAGTGTCCCATTACGATGATTTCTAACGGACCTGGACGAGAGGATATCATTTACCGATAACAGTTTAGACGGCGATATTGATTGGAGACAGCAATGAAAATAACAACAATTATTTTTGATATCGGACGTGTGCTGAATGGGTATGGGTGGGAAACTTACCTGAAGAAAGTGGTGCCGGATCCGGTGGCATATAAGGCAGTAGAGAACGCCATTTTTAAGAATCCTGCGTGGGTGGAGCATGACAAGGGACTGCTGAGCGAGGAAGAAGAGATTCGGGATTTTGTAGCGGCGGCTCCGGAGTATGAAAAAGAGATCCGTGCAGTCTATGAAAATCTGGGGGAATGTACCTGGACCCTGGATTATGCCATTCCCTGGATCCAGGAGTTGAAAGGGAATGGGTACAAGGTGTATGCTTTGTCTAACTGGCCCAAGCATATTTATGATCAGAGAGGGAAGAAGCTTGATTTCCTGGAACTGATGGACGGGTATTTTCTTTCCTTTCAGGAGCATTTGATTAAGCCGGACGAGAAAGCGTTTTTGCGGCTGATGGAGAAGTATGGAATCCGGCCGGAGGAGGCGGTATTTCTGGATGATACCAGGGAGAATGTTCTGGCGGCCAAGAGACTGGGGATACATGGGATTCTGTTTTCTTCTCAGGAGCAGGCCAGGGAGGAATTACAGGCTTTTGGGATAAAGTGAAATTGAAAGCAGGCGAGAGGTCCTATGGCCACTCGCCTGTCAGTCTGTTCAGATATCGTTTGTGTGTAAGCCGCATTCCCGGGCTGTTTTTTCTATCTCTTCTTTGGGCAGCTTTAAGAGAAGAGCAGTTTGACTGATGCTGTGGGTGGAATCCAGTACATTTTTAATGAGGAGTTTGGTGCTTTGTTCAATTCCTTGTTCAATTCCTTGCTTAATCCCTCGCTCAATTCCTTCCTTAAACCCTTTTTCCAGCCCTTCCTTCCGGCCTTCTTCAATAGCTTCTTTCCGCAGATATTCCCGCTCCGCTTTTTCATCATACTCTTCCAGCAGCATACTTCGCACCTCCATTCGGCATTTGCTCAAAATATCCACCAGGATTCCGCATTCCATGCAATACTTCATGGCTTCCTCTACCGCATGATCCAGATCCAGTCCCTCTTGAAGCTTTTGCCGGATTTCTTCAATAAATTCCGCATATTCCCGCAGCCTTTGGCATTTTTCCAAAAGGGAATCCATAGTGTCTTTTCTTTTTCATATTTTCTCCTTTTATTATAGGGCTTTTCAATTGGTTCCGCAAGGATAAAGAATAACAATCATAGGCATCACACTCGCTTTTTATGGGTATGGAGGGGAAAGCTTAAAGATCTGTACCCATATTTGAATTTATGGTATTGGGAATTGGAAAGCGGAAGTGCTTTCTGTTAAGATTTCCATATTATGGTAGCATCATCCGGGGAAAAACGCAAGAGGTTCAAAAAAATATTATTCTTGACATACCTAGATTACAGAGGTATCCTATATACATAGGAAATCTATGTATAAGATAGCCTGAGAAAAAGGTATTGTATGAGATGCAGAAAGAGGGGTGATTTCATGGATAAGAAGATGATGGCTATGAGTACGGCCATGCTTCTTTTGAAGCTTCTGGAGGAAGAGGATATGTACGGGTATCAGATGATTCGAAAGCTGGAGGAACGGAGCAGCCAGGTCTTTTCTCTGAAAGAGGGGACTTTGTATCCCATCTTGCATTCTCTGGAGGAGCAGGAGGCGGTGGAGAGCTACGAACGGCAGGCGGAAACCGGGCGGATGCGGAAGTATTACCGTCTGACGAAAAAGGGCGGAAAGCTTCTTCAAAAGAAAAGGGAAGAATGGGAGGTCTATGAGAAGGCGGTCTATGATGTCATGAGGGGAGGTATGTCCTTTGCGATCTGAACAACAGGAAAGATTGGAACGTTTTCTGGAGGATGTGGATGAACAGATTTCTTATCGTCCCATTCATGCGGCGGTGAATGAGGAGCTGCGGGCCCATGTAGAGGATAAGGCTGAAGTCTATATGGAATACGGTGTGGAGGAGGATGAAGCCTATGATAAAGCCATTCGTGACATGGGTGATGCTTCTGTGATTGGAATAGAGATGAATGCAACACATCATATTCGAATGGCGAAGCCATTGCTGTTTTCGCTGTTGGGACTTCTGTGCCTTGGCATAATCGGGAATTTTGTGGACAGAGGGTTTTCCCTGTGGGAGATATCCTATAATGGCTACTTTTTATGGGGATTGATTGTACTGATGCTTGTGGCTTTATATGGTTATCCGCTTTTGCTGAAGCATACGGGAAAGATATTGATACTGTTGGGAGCAGCAGGAGTACTCTTTGCAGTGGGCCGTATTCTGATTTTGGATACCGGGATGATAATGCCCTTTATCATAGGATTTGATCCAAATAGCCCCAGTGTGGTTTTTGGAATTCTACAGTTGGCGATTCCCGTCAGCGTGGTTCTTTTGTACCGCAGCCGCCATCAGGGAGTACGTTCTCTTTTATTGATTGGAGGGGTACAGCTTCTTTTACTGGGCTTTATCGGTTACTGCTATTTTTGGGGATATGCGGATGTGGCTTTTTTGACATTCCTGTTTTCCTGTCTGGGTGCGGAGCTTTATATGGTGGGAAAAGGATACCTGAATGCGGATAAGAAGAAAGGCTTTGGAACGGCAATTGCCTGCTTTCTTATTTTAATCACAGTCTGGGCAGGGGTTCAGAGAGAACAGGTTTACAAGGAATTGGAATTATTTATAAATCCGGAAGCTCAGACGGAAAGTCCATGGGAGGATGGATACAATAATGTTTTGATTCGGGAACTTCTTGGACGGGCAAAAGTAGTTGGAAAAATTGAACTTAGTCAGGAGGAACTGGTTCGTTATAGGACGGCTCAGTGGTATTATGAGGATGGTCCCGGTGTGTGGGGTGGAAATGGTATAAACAGAACCCTGGAGGACTATGTGGATTATCGGATGCAGTATCAGTATCCATATGAACTGGAGCTTTTGGATATTCTGCCTCAGCATTATCACAATAATTATCGGATTGCAAGGTGGATTCTCCAATATGGCTGGCTTCCGGGCATAGTTTTGACGCTTTTTCTCTGCACAGCCTATGGATTTTTGTTTATCACAGCTTTTCGGATCAGGAACCGCCTGGGACGAATCGTAGCTTTGTCAGGAAGCCTGGCTATAGGGATTCAATTCCTGTTTTACCTGTTGGGAAACTTTGGATGTCAATTCGGAATGTTTGGAAATCTGCCTTTTGTGTCGGAGGGACTTGCCAGTATTACGGGCAGTGCACTGATGGCAGGACTGATCCTCTCTGCCTATCGGTTTGATACGGTGGTGACAGAAACGGAATAAGAATAAGGTTAAATGGCTATTTTTTCAAATACCGATAGATCAAAATATAGGCATACAAAAAGCAGGGAATTACGATCGTGCAAATCACGGATGCCATCAGCCAGTCCCTGGTGGCGGTGTGGTCCATAAAGGCCAGAACAATAGTGATAAGATACATGCCGGCTAAAAGAACAGCACCTAAAAGGGCCAGGATGCGTTTGAGCTTCCGAAACATGGGAAACCTCCTTTGAGTGGTATTTCATTTAACATAACACATCTTTAAAAAGAAGTATAGAAATTTTCAACTTTTTTTGTATAAAGCCGGAATATTGGGTCATACTAGAATTAGACAAAAGAGAAACGAATTACTTATATCCTCCCCTTTAGTGAAATCCTCGCCACAACGATGTGGCGGGGATTTTTTGCAGAAACTTACAAATAATAGCTTCCATAATATAAGCGTTATGCTGATTTATAAATGTGGTGCTGCCTGATACCAGTCTGCCGCATAGAATTATGAACTATGGAATAATCTGCGGGTGCTGGTGGATAAAATTGTAATTAAAGAGGAAAAAACGGAAAGTTGCTTCCATATAATTGAAAAGCAGGTAAAAATTATACCTTTTATATTATTTTTTTGTACAAAAAAGTTGGAATTCGTTGGACTTCTATTTATTATATGATATAATTAACGAGTTAGTTTTAAAATGAAATTTTTAACAAAAAACTTTTCCAAGAGAGGGAGGGACCGGCATGGAGGGAGAGAATTGTCTGAAAGTCCAGATGCTGGGCGAGTTTGTAATGACCTATCAAGGAAAAATAATACAAACTGGGAGAAATCA
The DNA here is from genome assembly GCA_948330435.1 of uncultured Lachnoclostridium sp. Classification (GTDB taxonomy): domain Bacteria; phylum Bacillota; class Clostridia; order Lachnospirales; family Lachnospiraceae; genus Laedolimicola. Next base: position 70,905 of record CAOJBY010000011.1, read on the forward strand.
GGCCACAAAGGTTCTGCAGCTCTTGCAGTTACTTTTGTATGCCGGCTCCCAGGGACTTACCAGGCTTCAGTTAATCGAACGCTTATACAATGCGGATCTGGATGGCGATCGGTCAAATAATCTGCGTGTTACGGTTTTCCACCTGCGGAAGCTTCTGGAGAAGACGGGTTTGCCCAAGGAACAGTATATCAGTACAGAGAACGGACGTTATCGCTTTGTCTGTTCCTTTCCCATAGAGGTAGATGTGGTACAATTTGAGATGCTTCTGGAGCAGGCGGAGCAGACAGAGAATCCCGAACGAAGACTTGAGCTTTTGAAAGAAGCGTGTTATTATTATAAAGGATATTTTTTGCCGGCTTTAATGGGCGAGGAGTGGGTGGTGATTGCAGGTGCTCATTTCCAGAATCTGTATTTTGCCGCACTGGAGGAAGTCTGCCAGCGGATGCTGGAGCGTAGAGAATACACAGAACTTCTGGAACTCAGTGGTTCAGCAGCCGCATTGTATCCCTTTGATGAATGGCAGATTTATCAGATAGAATGTCTGCTGGCTCTGGAACGGCCAAAAGAAGCCATGGCTCTCTATGAGAGAACCACAGAGATGTATTTTGATGAACTGGATATGCCTCCGTCAGAGCGGATGATCGAATGCTTCCGCCATATGAGCAGACAGATCCAATTGAATACGGGTGATTTCTATGAGATACAGGAGATGCTTAAAGAACATCCCCGGTTGAATGGTGCCTATTTTTGCACATATCCCAGCTTTATGGATATTTATCGTATTATCGTACGGACCATGGAACGATCCGGGCAGTCTGTCTATTTGCTGCTCTGTACCATATTGGATGAAAGACAGAAGCGGATGGAGGATTCCGAGAGCCTGAAAAAGCTTTCTGAAAGCCTGGCGGAGGCGATTCAGGAGACCTTGCGTCGGGGAGATGCATTTACCCGTTACAATTTGAGTCAATACCTGGTACTTCTTACGGGAACCCGCCGGGAAGACTGTCATATTGCGACCAGTCGTATTGATACGTGTTTTCGTAAAAAGATAAGCAGCCGTCGTGTTCATGTGAATTATCGGGTTGCGTCTATTGCTAATATACCGGGAGATTATGGAGAGAATTTTCCGGATTCTGATCAGGTGGCAGAGTGGGAGGAAAAGGATGGGTTTAAGAACCTTGATGGTGCTTCTGACAGTCCTGTGTCTTCTGACCGGCTGCGGGAAGAGAACCTCTGAGGAGCAGTTCCCAAAAGATAACATGCAATCAGTAGAAGCCAAAAGCCCTCTGTCGGATGCACAGGGGGATTTTCGGGTGGTTGAACCAGGCTCTGTTTATACAGGGCCTATTGACGTACCGCTTCCGGAGGCCTCGGGCGATATTGTATATGAGGGGAATGGTGTCACGGTAGATGCCAGTCATACAGAGGACGGCTATATTATGGTAAAAGGGATACCCTCTGATACACGTTTAAAAGCCCAGGTCACACTGGGCGAGGAGACCTATACCTATGACCTGAACCAGCAGGAAGAGTACGAAGTATACCCTCTTCAAATGGGAAATGGGTCCTATGAAGTTCAGGTATTTCAGCAAGTAGAGGGAACCTCCTACAGCCCGATTTATCAGACGGAGTTTGAAGTTGAGATGCCGGATACAGATCGGGTATTTTTGTACCCCAGCCAATATGTGTGGTATACCAATGACAAAAATGCAGTAAAGCTTTCTTACGATCTGTGTGCCGAATTAAGTTCTGATGCCGATAAGGCGGCCTGCATTTATGACTATATTGTGGCATACCTTACCTACGACAATGAGAAAGCGGCTACGGTGGAAAAGGGATATCTTCCGGATGTGGATGCAACACTTCGGGAGCGAAAGGGGATTTGTTTTGATTACGCAGCACTCTTTGCGGCCATGCTCCGTGCCCAGGACATACCGGTACGGCTGGCTATAGGGTATGTACAGCCTGAGAATATCTATCATGCCTGGAATCAGGTCTATATAGATGGAGAATGGGTATGGATGGATGCAACCTTTGGCCCATCCTCATCCCATACGGAAGATAATTACACACAGGAACGGCAGTATTAGAGGGGAGTGGGAAATAAGATGAAAGATAAAAAGTCAAAGAGCCTGCCTGCGGCAGAAGTATCTCTGTTTTGCCAGCAGGCGGCAATGATACTGAAAGCCGGAATTCCGCTGTATGACGGGATGGGGGTTCTGTACCGCAATTATAAAGAGACACCCTACGCAGGAGCCTTTCAGAAGATTTATGAGGGCGTTCGGGATGGGGGCACGCTGTATGAGGGTGTGAAAGCGGCGGGATTTTTCCCTAAATATATGGTACATATGGTACATGTGGGAGAGACATCAGGGGAGCTTGATCAAGTGCTGGAATCTCTGGGAGACTACTATGAACGCGAGAGCAGAATGCAGGCATCTATTCGAAGTGCCATCGTCTACCCCCTGATTCTGGTGGTGCTGATGACAGTGGTGATCGCAGTGCTGGTGATTCGGGTGCTGCCCATCTTCACGGAAGTATTTTTGAGCCTGGGAACGGGCCTGGCAGGGACAGAGGCGGCAGTCTTATCCGGCGGCCTGGCAGCGGGACGCATCGTATTGGCGGCAGCGGCCGTATTGCTGACCTTTGTGTTGCTGTTGTTTCTTATCTGGAGTGCCGGCGGAAAGCAGATTCTCCTGCGGGCCAGTCAGATTCTTCCGCCGGTCCGCCGGCTTTTGGACAATCAGACGGCTCAGCGGTTTGCGGAAGTGATTGCCATGGTTCTGGCAAGCGGCTATCATCTGGAACATGCCCTGGAGCTGATACCGGATCTGCTGCCGGATAAGCGTAATATTCGAAAGGCCAAAAAGTGCCTGGCATACATGGAGCAAAACGGTGACTTTGCGGCAGCGGTGGAACAGGCAAGTATCTTTCACCCTCTTCATGAAAAGATGATCCGCGTGGGCGTGGAGTCCGGCCAGACAGATCGGGTGATGGAACGGATTGCCGGAATCTATGAGATAGAAGTAGACGAGGGCATCCACCGATTGGTCTCCTGGATCGAGCCGGCACTGGTGGCGGTGCTGACCCTGATCATTGGCGGAATCTTATTGTCTGTCATGCTGCCGCTGGTGAGTATTATGATGTCCATTAGTTGACCGATGGGAACAGGAGGGAACCCATGCACTTATATAAAAGAAAAAAGAAGCATTTTATACGCTGGGTGCTGGTCCTGGGAATCTTTTTCCTGGCAGTCCTTTTTCTGGCCGCAGGCAGCAAGCGGATGGAAGAGACAGCCTGGAATGAGCAGCAGGAACTCCTCTCGGATGCGATTAATCAGGCTGTGGTAAACTGCTATGCCATGGAGGGCAGGTATCCGGAAAGCATACAGTACCTGATAGACAATTACGGGATACAGGTTGACTTTGACAAATATGCCGTTAGCTATGAGATATTTGCGGAAAATATAAAGCCTCGGGTGAAAGTGATTCGTTTAGGAGAGGCAGGGGATGGAGAATGAGCATGAGAGAGAGAAGACATGGGGTGAACGGACTGCTCACACTTCTGATTTACGGACTCTTTGCCCTGTTTTCGCTGCTTCTGGTGGTGGTTGGGGCGAGGGTTTACCGAAATATCGTCTCGGCAGGCAATGCCAATACCCAGGTACGCTCATCCCTGTCCTATGTGGCGAATAAGGTTCGGATGAGTACCCGGGCGGCGGGGACAGTCCGGCTTTGGGAGCAGGACGGAATAGAAGTGCTGGTTCTTGAGTCCGGAACAGAGGGGTATGAGACCCGGATCTATTACTGTGACGGCGTTCTCAGGGAAGTATATCAGGCGGCGGATCAGCCCTTTTCTCCGGAGATGGGTGAGAAGCTTATGGAGATCCCGGAGTTTCACATAGAGGAGACGGAAAACGGACATCTGGTTATGCATACAACGGATGCGGCAGGGAATCAGCACAGCCTGCATCTGTATATAGAGGGGAAATCAGTATGAAAATAGCGGAAAAGAGAAATCCGGCACTGGTGGAACTGGTTCTGGTGATTCTGTTCTTTGCTCTATCCTCCGTAGTGCTGGTCCAGGTTTTTGTAAAAGCACATCAGGTGAGTCAGGAGAGCCAGGCCCAGACCCTGGGCTTAATCTTGTCTGAGGATCTGTTGGAGCAGTGGAAAGAGACACCGGCCAGTCCGGAACTGCTGTTTTCTCCGGAGAACGGCTGGAGAGAAGAAAAGACCGGCGGCAGCGTTCGGACTTTTCTGTCAGGCTGCACGGAAAGCATGGAGCTGTCTGCCCCGGAAGATGCGGCCTATGAGATTCGGACAGAGTTGTGGAATGAAGCGACAGAGGCGGGCGTGTTATACCATATCCGGGTATTGATTACCGGTGTGGGGGACGGAAAGCTTAAAACAGAGCTTGAGACGGCCAGGTATGTGCCGGAAGCATAAGCGGGACAGAAAGGATCAGATATGAGAGCGAAGACAGACAGGTGGGAGGGACCGCCGGAACAAAAGGAGGGGGTTCGGGGTATATCCAGAGGGGCCGGGGTAGGAATGGCATCCATTCTGCTGATAGTAATGGTGCTGGCCTTTACAACGTTCGGTGTGCTTTCCCTGGTATCCGCCATGACGGATGTGAGGATGAGCCGCAAGTCCCTTGCCACAGCCGCCGCCTACTATCAGGCGGAGGAAGAGTTACAAGAGCAGCTGGCACAGCTTGATGCGGAACTTCTGGCGGGCACGGCGGAGATACCCCACCAGGGATTGTGGGAGCTTAAGGCGGACGTACAGGAGATTCAGCAGCTTCTTCTGATCGTAGAGCGTAAGGAACCGTCCGAGGGAGAGGGACGCTATCAGGTTCTCTGGCAGCGTCTTGTAAATACAGTGGAATGGAATCCGGGACCGGGAGTCAATATTTGGGATGGAGGAATGTGAGATGAGTATACAGATACAGGAGATCTTAAAGACGGGGTTGGAAATGGGAGGCTCGGATATCTTTGTGATTCCGGGGTCTCCGATAAGCCTGAAAAGGGGAGGAGAGATCTTTCCGATCACCTCAGATCGGGTGATGCCGGATTCTTCGAAAGAACTGTTGCAGCAGATCTATCAGCTTGCCAATCGTGATATTGAAGAGCTGGAAAGAAGAGGGGACGACGATTTCTCCTTTTCTGTAAAAGGTGCCGGACGGTTCCGGTGCAATGCCTATAAGCAGAGAAGCTCTCTGGCAGCCGTTCTTCGAATCGTAACATTTGGGCTGCCTGACAGTGAACGGATGCATATTCCCCAGGCGGTCATTGATCTCTATCGCCAGAAGAACGGCATGATTCTGGTTACCGGCCCGGCCGGAAGCGGAAAAACTACGACGCTGGCCTGCCTGATAGACCAGATTAATCAAAAGCGGAGCGGACATATTATCACCATCGAGGATCCCATCGAGTATATTCACTCCCATCAGAAATGCCTGGTAAGCCAGAGGGAGATTGACCTGGATACGGAGAGTTACGAGACTGCCCTGCGGGCGGCTCTTCGCCAGACACCTGATGTGATACTTTTAGGTGAGATGCGGGATTTTGAAACCATTCAGACTGCACTGACGGCGGCGGAGACGGGACAGCTGCTCCTGTCAACCCTGCATACCATCGGTGCGGCGAAGACCATAGACCGGATTGTGGATGTATTTCCCGCAGGGCAGCAGGCCCAGGTGCGGGTACAGCTTTCCATGGTGCTGCGGGCAGTCGTATCCCAGCGGCTTTTGCCTGTAGTTGACGGCGGACTGGAACCGGTATTCGAGATTATGATTGTAAACCCGGCCATTCAGAACATGATTCGGGAGGGCAAGATACACCAGATGGATAACGTGATATATTCCGGAGGAGATGCGGGGATGCGGACCATGGACAGTGACATCCTCAGGCTTTACCGGGCGGGGAGAATTACAAAAGAGACTGCATTGACCTATGCGGTCAACCCGGAACTTCTGGGGCGGAAACTTTTTTAAGTTTCCGCCCTATTTTTGCACAAAAACGGATGAATTTTAATGGGGCCATTAACAGTGCGTGAGGTACAATAAGGTAGAATAAGTAGAGGTATGCAGATGAGCAGTGAATATATCAGTATAGCAGCCTCCAGTGTTGTCCGGCTCTGCTGTGACAGATTTGAGAGCGGGGACTGGAGCGGCAGATTTTATACAAGGTATCAGGAGAAGCCGGTAAGCTTTCGGAATACGGGGGAGCTGCTGGAGCGATTGGACGGATTTTATAACTGGCTGGGGTATCCCCAAGCATCCATGGAAAACCGCAGTTTTCGGAAGAAACCCTCCGAAAGGAGAGTTCTCCAGGAGACGGCTTCCCCACAGGAAGCCAGAATAAAGCAAAAAGGAGAACGAAGCATAGTGGTAAATGAAGAAGCGATGAACAAACATCAGGGTGAAAAGGCAACTTTCGTGGTACGTATTCAATATCGTCAGAATGCAAGCTGGCAGGGCCAGGTGACCTGGGCAGAGAAGAATAAGACCGTTCCTTTCCGCAGTGCCCTTGAATTGCTGAAGCTGATAGACAGTACACAAGAAGCACCGGAAGAGAGTTGGGATAGGGGTGACGAATAGCTATGACAGGAAAAGAGCTGAGAAAGCTGGGACGCTCCCAGCTGTTGGAGCTTTTGGTGGCTCAGGCGAAAGAGATGGAAAGCCTGAAAGAGCGTCTGGCGGAAGCGGAAGCACAGATGGAGAAGCGTCAGATCGCCATTGATGAAGCCGGTTCCATAGCAGAAGCTTCTCTGGCCTTAAGCGGGATTTTTGAGGCGGCCGAGGAGGCTGTGTCCCAGTATATGGAGAACATCAAGGACCTGAGTGACAGGCAGCAGAAAGTCTATGTGCAGAGAGAACAGGAAAACAGAAAAAAAGCAGATGAAATTTTGAAAAAGGCTCAAAGAGGAGCCGACCTGCTTCTGAACAGTGCCCGGGAGGAATGCCGGAGACTGGAGGAGGACACCCGTAAGCAGTGCCGGAGACTGGAAGAGGACACTCGTAAGCGGTGCGAGAATATGGTAAGTTCTGCAAAAAAAAAGGAAGCAACCAGTGATGTGATAAGCTTGCCGCTGCGGCAGGGAGGGTTTCGTTCGTAAGCTTCCGAAGATGCAGTGGGGATGATTATGAAAAAAAATAGTGCAGTCGAGGTGCCGGATCTCTCCCAGTTGGAGAAAGAGCTGAATAGAGTAAAGTATAAGAAGCGTTACAAGAGCGTACTGACAAGCACGATCAGTACACTGATTGTAGTGGCGGCCATAGCCGTTCTGATTGCAACGCTGCTGATGCCGGTGCTGCAGATATATGGAACAAGTATGAGCCCTACGTTATATGACGGCGATATCATCGCCACCATAAAAACCACAGAATTTGAACAGGGAGATGTGGTGGCGTTTTATTATAACAATAAGATTCTTGTGAAACGTGTAATAGCCATGTCCGGCGAATGGGTGGATATGGATGAGGATGGAAACGTATATGTGAATGATGTGCTGCTGGATGAACCCTATCTGGTGGAACGGGCCGTAGGCGAGTGTGACATTAAGCTTCCCTATCAGGTTCCGGAGAACCGCATCTTCGTCATGGGCGATCACAGAAGCGTTTCCGTGGACAGCCGGAGTACAACCGTAGGCTGTGTGGCTGAAGAGCAGTTGGTAGGAAGATTGTTATTCCGGGTGTGGCCCCTGAAAGATATAGGGCCGGTGGGATAAGGATTGTTGGTATCAAAAAGGAGGATTTCTGATGGAGTCTTCGATTCTGAAGAAAGCGGGAAAGTTCCTGCGTGAACAAGGGAAAAATAATCGGTGGAGAAAGATCCTGACAGTACTGGGTGCGATCGTGGTGTTTGTGACAGCATATATACTGTTGATGCCTGCGGTTGCCTTAGAGCATAAGAGTGTATGCGGACTGGAGGAACATACCCATACAGAAGAGTGTTACGGCCAGGCAGCAGTCTGCGGTAAAGTGGGAGCCGGGGATGAGAGTGAAGAACCGGTAACCCTTGAATTTGTCTGCACATTTCCGGAGGAACTGCATGTTCATACCAGAGAATGTTATGACGGAGAAGACAATCTGATCTGTGGTTATGCGGATTATGCGGTCCATGAGCATACGCAAGGCTGTTATGAGGATGGCAGGCTGGTATGTCCCCTTGAAGAGATCGAGGAACACGAGCATACGGAAAGCTGTTACCGGGTCAATGACAGCGGATATATCTGCGGCCAGGAAGAGGCGGAAGCCCATACTCACGCAGATGCCTGCTATACAGAGAATCGGGAGCTTACCTGTGAGGAAGAAGAAAGGGAGGGCCATACCCATATAGATGACTGTTACACAGAAGAATGGGTGACCGTCTGCGGCCTGGAGGATGATCCGGAACATGTCCATGACGAATATTCCTGCTATGAAGTCAGCAGGACACTTACCTGCCAGGAAGAGGAAAGAGAGGGACACCAGCATGGAGACTCCTGCTATCATGTGGAAAGTGAATTGACCTGCGGCAAAGAAGAGAACTTAAACGGCCATAAGCATACGGAAAGCTGCCGTGGAGTGGTGAAAGAACTGGTTTGCGGCAAGGATGAGGTCATTCTGCATGAGCATACGGCAGAAGACGGCTGTTATGAGGCAGTCATGGATAATGACGGAAACCAGATGCAGGATGAGAACGGCGAGCTCCTTTGGAGACTGGTGTGCGATAAGTTAGAGGTGCTGGAGCACGTACACGACAACGGGTGCTATCAGGAGCATGTACATACGGAGGAATGCTTTGCGGAAGATTTGATCTGCGGCAAGGAAGAGCATGTACATACGGAGGAATGCTTTGAGGGAACGGTTTACTGCGGTCTGGAGACGCATACCCATACAGAGGAATGCTATGAAGTAAATGAAGCAGGGGAAAAGGTTCTGAAGTGCGGCCTGGAGGAGCATGAACACAGCTTTGCCTGCTATATCGGACCGGAGGTTTCAGAGGAAGACAGAGAGCGGATTCTCTATGTGGATCAGTTGATTGATGAACTTCCCTCATATGAAGAGATTGGCATGGAGCTGGCGGCCTATGAGGAAGCGGGGGATGATGAGGGATACGAGGAGTATTATCTTGATACTGCGTTCTGGGCAGAGATTAGCTATCGTTATTATGAAGATTTGGATGAATTACAGAAGTATGTGGTCAATGGACCAAAGCTTTTAGAAATGAGTTCATTGTGGGAAGCTTCAACCATGGCACTGGACAATACAGCCAGTGAATGGAAAGTGACATCTGTCAATCAGATGACAGCTAATAGCAATGATAATAAGTGTGCCTTATTTCATGGAGATAATAAATCAATAAGGGATATAAGCACGTCAACGTTTCTATATTGGAGCGGATGCGTAGTCGGCTGGCAGAATGAACGCTATGAAGTTATTAAGCTGTTGAAGAATGGTGAGAGCAAAGCCAATGAGAAGATACCAGAGGGAGGATGTATACTTTTCTTCTATGGGGACGAGGTGAAAGCTTATAAAGAGGGGGACATTGTAGAATTTGCATTAACAAAACCCTTTAACGAATTGCCTCAAGGAGCCGTAAGAGGAGGATATGGCACGGTATTCATAGGCGATACTCTAATAGCCCCCAAAGAACCCAAGGATAATCAGGTGACAACTGTTTCGGACAGGGCGAGCACAGCCGGGCTGATTAACATTAACCTCTACGATTATGGAAGCAATATCAATGATCTTTATAAAAGCGATCACCGGTATCCGGGATTTCAGGATGACGGCGGAACGAAAACGATCGATTTAAATAGTGGCAGTCTATGGGGAGCGAAAGGTTCTTACAATTTTGGCGGAAATATTGTTGCTGATTTGAATACCGGGTTTAGTCTTATCAATCAGGGCGGGCTGATCAATGCCACAGTGGGCGGTGCAAATACCCCCCTTCATGGAGTGGATGAAAATCACCCAAGTCCGATGAATCCCAATCTGGGAGAGGATGGCTATCCTGAACTGAAAGAGGGCGGGATATCTCTGGGCTACTTATTCAGTAATAGTGCTTATGCTACACGGAAGAACTGTGACGGGCTGGATGGGCTGTTCCGTTATGACGAGACTACAGGGGAATACAGCTTTGACAGCCGCAGCAATTTTGCGGAGTTTGATGCGGCCAGCAATCAGTTTATTGTATATGATGCATTGCTGTCGCCTAATTACATGATGTATCCCTTTGGAAACTTCCTGCCTTTCAGCAAGATTAATACAGAGGCCACCCAGGCCAGTGAGATTAACCGGGATTACTTCCGAATCATTGCGGCGACTGCGGCAAAAAAAGCAAAAGAGACAACCGATGGGAATCTGAAGACGGCTTACGAAACCCTGAGCAGAAATCTGGAAACATTTGTGGTGCAGATGGACGAAAAGTACGGTTCCAAAGATTGGGGCGGTATAGAAGCAGTCAGTGCCTACTTTGCCACATCCGGTATTCCCCGGACCTTTACGAAAGAAGAACTGGAGAAGATATACTCCGTTGACTATGACGAGGCAAAGAATTTCTTCTTTGGCATGAGCATGGAGATGGATTTTTCGCAGCCGGTAAAGGGTCTGACCGGTCTGACGAATGATATTCCCATGGAATTTAATTTTGCCGGTGATGATGATGTGTGGATCTATATAGATGAGATGCTGTACCTGAATCTGTCCGGTATTCATCGTCATGTGGGTGGCAAGATTGATTTTGTAAATGGAAGAATTTACTATTATGATTTGACTGTAGAGGCAGGAGATATAACAACAAGTCCCGATCAGACAGATACTTTCGAGCAGGTTATCAGGAGGAGCATGAAAGCGGCCGGAAAGACGGAATCGGAGATTGTGGCGGCTCTGGATGCAACCCTGAAAAAGGAAAATGGAGTTTATACCACATTTAAGGATAACTCAGCTCATAATTTCAAGTTCTATTATATGGAGCGTGGTGCCGGTTCTGGTGTGTGCAAGATAAATTTCAACTTCCCATTGCTGGAGAAGAACGCCCTCGCTCTTGGCAAGTCGTTGAGTGTTGATAACGGAGAAGTGGAAGAAGTGCTGGGCAATCCGGACTTCCTGTTCCAGGTATTGGCAGCAAACAGCAATAATGATAAGCCGGGTGAAAATGAACCGGAAGAACTCTTCATCAAAAAGGGCACGGCGTACAACGTTTATCGTCCCTGCTGCGGAATGGACACTTCAGAGGAACACCGACACAATGGGGACTGTTATGTGCAGTGCAAAATGGCGGCATCCGATGAACATCGGCACAGCGGAAAGTGCTATGGAGATAATCCGGCAAGAACGGGTATCACAGGGGAGGGCGGCATCATTACCCTGAAAAAGGATGAGTGTGCAGTATTTCCGGAGCTTTCGGTAATAAGCGGCGGATATTACATTCGGGAACTTTTTGACAGCAGTTCCATTGATCAGTATGCGGATGTGCAGGGAGGAGGCAGTTCCACCACTGACCGTAATGATATTCATGTAGGAGATAAGACTTTCGTAGGAAAAGAGACGGAAATTTACCATATGCTGAACGGCAGCACGTTCTTTGCTTTTGATAATAAAGTGAAAACTACAAAGCTGGGCAGACTGAAGATTACTAAGGAATTGGTAATAGGAGAGGTGGATGCAGAAAGTTCGGAAGAGACATTCCGCATAGAAGTGCAGTTAAGCGGCACGAAGCTGCCGGTAGGTACATCCTACACGGTAACAAATACCGACGGAACAGAAGAGACAAGAACCGTAGAGGAGGAGGGTATTATTCTCTTAAAGGGCGGTGAGACGGCACTGATTGAGAAGATTCTGGCAGGTACCGAGTATACCATTCAGGAGGATCCAGCATCCACAGAGGGGTATCAGGTAGGCTATAAGCCGCCCGCCATGGGAAATGAAATGGCAGGGGATGAGGCCCATTACGGAAAACCCTATGTGAAAGGAATCGTCAGCATCTATGATGAGGATGAGACGAAGATTTCTACTACAATAACGAATACAACCAAAGGTACAGGACTGGAGATACCGATTCATAAGTTGTTCAGTAATCCGGACGGCAGCAGCCATGCATACAGATTCCAACTGGTAGAGTTGGACGGCATACAGGGTAATGCAGTAGAGGACGGAAGAAAGGGAGAGGTTTCCCTTGTGTTTGAAAAGGGCACGGCTGATATGGCTTTAGAACAGGAAACGAGATTTGCTCCGATTCTGTATCTGACCAAGAATCTGAAAGACGGAGAGACTGCAACATATTATTACCAGATCACTGAGCTTGCAGAGGAGACTGAGACTGAAAAAGATCCGACGGTACGATATGACGAGACAGCCTATACGGTGGAAGTTCAGGTTACCAGAAAGAATGAGACCGTGACTGTGAATAAGGTTCTCATTCATAAAGAGGGAGTCGAACCGACTGAGGTTACCCTTACTCCGGAAGAAAACGGAATTGTCACATTCGCAGGCGATAAGAGTCCGCTGACATTTAAGAATACACTGCTCCATGATCTGACAGTGCGGAAGCTGGCATCCGGCGGAAACAGCAGCGAAGCCACATTCAAGTTCGACATAGAACTGACGGGAAGTAATGAAACGGTAATCGTAGACGGTACGTACCCTTATGAGATTGAAAGGGTTAATGACAACCTGGAATCCGAGATACAGACAGGAGAGGTTACATTCCAAAGTGGAAAGGCATCTATAGAGCTTCGTTCAAAAGATACCCTGACCATCAAGGGTCTGCCCTACGGAGTAAGCTGGAAAGTAGTGGAGACTACCATTGACGGATATTATGTGGGCCATATCACGGGAGAAGATCCGGTACTGGCAGTTGATGACAGGAAGCAGGATGAAAAAGAGGGGGCCGAAGCCAGCGGTGAACTGACAGAGACCACAGACAGCGTAACGTTCATTAACCGAACCACCTATGAACTTCCGGAATCCGGAGGGCCGGGTACAAACTTATATACAATGGCAGGCATCAGCTTGTTGCTGATGGCGGGTCTGATGTATAGAAAAAAAATCAGGGAAAGGAGGGCGGGTTCCTCCAGGAACTGAATATGCGGCCCCTGGCCGTTGAAACTCATTGTTACAAAGTAGATATAAAGGGAAAAGGAGAATAAGTTATGAAACGAGTGAAAAAGTTGTTGAGCCTTGTTCTGGCTATGATGCTGGTACTGGCGATGGGAAGTACGGCGATGGCGGCTCCCGAGGATGGTGAGACAGGAACAATTACAATTAAAAAGGCAATTGAGGGTCAGACATATACCATTTACAAGATGTTTAATCTGAAGAGTTATAATAAAGATAACGATGCGTATATGTATGAGGTGGCTGACGGGTGGAGTGACTTTATCACCACTGGAGACGGAAAGGATTATGTTGAAGTTAAAGAGGGTACGATTGTCTGGAAAGATGAAACGCTTTCTCCTGCAGACTTTGCAAAAGCTGCATTGAAATATGCGACAGACAATGGGATACAGCCTGCTAAAGATCCTATAGTAGCAGAAAGTGAAACTGTTGTATTTGAAAACCTGGACTTGGGCTACTATCTGCTTGATTCTACGACTGGTGCATTGTGCTCACTAGACACTACAAATCCAACGGCAGAGATTGAAGAGAAGAACGAAAAGCCTACCATTGAAAAAGAGGTTGAGCAGCCTTCAGCATCTATTGGTGATACAGTTAACTATATGATAAAAATCAAAATTGCACCAGGAGCACAGGATTATGAGATTCATGATCAGATGTCAAAAGGTCTGACTTTCAGTGGAGTAGAGAAGCTTAACATTAAAGTATTGGATGCGACCACTGTTAAGGATCTTCCATCGGAAGAGAATAAAGATGCAAGAGATCAGGCAATAAAGGATGCAACAGGGGAAGTACTTGTAAAGGATACAGATTATACGATTACTGCACCGGCAACTGATGGACACACTTTTGATATTGTATTTACAGAGGGTGCTTATGCTAAAATGCCTGCTGGCGGCATGATTGTGGTAAGTTATGAGGCTGTAATCAATGCGGAAGCATTAGATGATAAAGGGGTTACCAACAAAGCAACACTTAACTTTGGCGATGACAATGAAGTCAATTCAACAGAGACACCAGATGTTCCTACCAAGTTTATTGATGTAAATATCCTGAAATTTGCGAAGACTAATAGTGGGGAAACAGGCTTGGACGGAGCAGAGTTTACCCTGTCCAAAAATGAAGACGGAACTGATCCAATCAGTTTTGTTGACCTGACAAATGGGAACTACAGAGTAGCAACAGAAGAGGATGAGAACACAACAACAACCGTTGTATCCCCTGCAGGAACAGATATAGGTAAAATCAATCTTGACGGTCTGGGTGCAGGTACGTATTACCTGACAGAGACAAAAGCACCGGACGGATACAATCTGTTGAAAGCTCCTGTTAAAATTGTCATCACAGAGACAACAGATGCAACCACAGGAGAGACAACTTTAACAGTTCAGATACCCGAACTGAATGATGATGGAAGTGTAAAGGAAGATGCAGATGGCAATGAAGTGCTGATGAGTACAGATCAGGTGAAGGTTCAGAATATGACCGGAGCAGAACTTCCCTCCACTGGTGGTATCGGTACTACTATCTTCTACGTACTGGGCGGCATCCTGGTAGTTGGTGCCGGAATCCTGTTAGTTGTAAAGAAGCGTATGAGCAGTGAAAAATAAATGATTTGTCTGTTGTAGGCTGAAGTTCACAGTTTTTTGTTGTGAATGGCGGCAACCGGGGAGACTTTTGTTTCCCCGGCATACAACAGCAAGGAGAATCCTGCATGAAGAAACATTTATCCAACATTATTTTAATAGTGATCCTGCTTGCAGGCTTGTCCTTGCTGCTGTACCCTACAGTCAGCGACTACTGGAACAAATTTCACCAATCCCAGGCCATTGCCAGTTATGCGGAGGCCGTGGCGGATTTGGATGATGAGACCTATGAACAGTTGTGGAGTGAGGCTGTTGAGTACAATCAGTCTCTGCGATCCAGGGCCAACCGATATCATCCCACAGAGGAGGAACATGCGGCATATGAATCGTTGCTCAACGTTTCCGGCGATGGAATCATGGGTTATATTGAGATAGAGAGTATTAACTGCTATCTTCCCATTTATCACGGCGTGGAAGAGTCTGTGCTTCAGATTGCAGTGGGGCATATAGAGGGAACCTCTCTGCCGGTAGGCGGATCGGGAAGTCACTGCGTATTGTCCGGTCACAGAGGTCTGCCATCCGCAAAGCTGTTTACGGATTTGGACCAGATGCGGGAGGGCGATGTTTTTGTACTCCGGGTACTGGATGAGACTCTGACTTATGAAGTGGATCAGATCCGCATTGTTCTGCCGGAAGAGGTGAATGATTTGGAACTGGTGGACGGGATGGATTACTGTACGCTGGTGACCTGTACGCCTTATGGTATCAACAGTCACCGTATGCTGGTGCGGGGACACCGGATCGACAATCTGGCGGATGCGTCTTCCATTCGCGTAACGGCAGATGCCATGCAGTTAAGGCCGGTGCTGATTACGCCGATTTTAATGATGCCCATATTACTGTTGTTGTTTATCTGGTTTCGAATTCGACGCCGAAGAAGATAGAAAGAGAGGAATGAGTATGAGAGGGAAATACAGAAAAAAGGTCTGGCTGTGTGCCGCACTGGCGGCTGTATTGTGTCTCACACTGATGCTGCCTCATAAGAACAGCCTAGCCAGAGTACTTCTTGATACAGAAAGAGAGAAAAACACTCTGAAAGTAAATAAAGAAAACTTAACCAGTGAAGATTTGCTGAAAGAAGATGCAAGTCTGGCCAACGCAGAGGTGCAGGTATATCTGTATAAACTGGCGACTGTGGATGAGTACGGACAATATACTCTGGTTGATGGATTCAAAGATCTGGCGGGTCAGCTTCCGGAGGGTGTGCTTGACATCGAGGCACTGAACAGGACGGTGTTTGATGCAACCTCCGACCAGTGGGAGACAACGGCACACTGGGTATCAGAGCTTTTAGGACTTCCCGCATTTACCAGTGAGAAGAATGAAAATAATGAAGATAGTGTTGATAAGGAAACTCCTCCGGAGGGAGAGCAGAAGTCAGACGGAAAGAAGTTTTACATCCCAGAGAATGAAACTTTAATCGGTCTGCCATGTTATGATAAAACCATACTGGCAGGAGACGGGATAGACTATGATGTAGACCAGGGGCTCTATCTGGTCTGGGCAAAGCCTATTGTGACCGAAAAATATATGTACACATTTCTTCCTTACCTGGTATCCGTTCCGGACAATGCATATGGAAGAGAGGATGATCTCAATAAGGATTCCGATGATTGGAATTATAATGTCGTGGTAGATCTGAAGCCGGAACGTCAGGAACGCTATCTGGATCTGGAGATAGATAAGACCTTATTGAATTACCAGCCGACTTCCGGCAAGGCCATGTTTATATTTGAAATCAGGGCTGAGAAAGGGACGACGGAAGAGGGCGACCCAATCGTAGTGTTTCATGATGTGGTGGGTCTGGAATTCAACGGAGATGGCAACAAGAGTGTGCGGGTAAGGAATATTCCGGCAGGCTCCAAAGTGACAATCACAGAGATCCGTACCGGCACAATGTACCAACTGGTTTCCAAAAAAGTAGTTCCGGCAGATGGGATTACTCTGGGAACAACGGAGACGGCAGACGGTTTTGTGATAGACAGCCTGTCAGGCAAAGCGGACTGGGTATCTTCCCAGGGAACCGGAGAGGGAGAGAATGAACTTGCAGCTACTGTATCATTTACCAATGATTACAGTGGAGAAGACGGGCCAAAGACAGATGGTATTGTAAATCAATTTACCCGGATTGACGGAGAGTGGAAGGGTGCACAGATTATAACAAATCAGGGAGGTGGAGCAGCCAATGAGTAAAAAGCGATTATACCGCAGACGGACGGCTCTTTTGGCAGCCTTGGCCCTTGTGCTTCTGTTTGGTTCTACATTAAAGGATTCTCTGGCATACTTTACCACTTACACCAGGGTAAACGGCCACTGGCCGGTAACTTTCGGATCGGATACGGAGATTGAAGAAACGATCGAAGATCTGACCAAGAAGATCCAGATTGAAAATACAGGAGAGACAGACTGCTTTGTCCGGATAAGGGCGTATTTTGGAGAGGACATGGTTGTTCTTAAAAAGGTAGAGGAGGCGGATGCAAAGGATGGGGCGGTCCACTGGACACAGGACGGTGATTGGTGGTATTACAGTCAGGTCTTAAAGCCAGGGGAAACGACCTGTGAGCTTGCTATGACCTTTGCACCACACCAAAATCTGCATCTCAATCCGGTTATTGATGCATTCCATGTGGTGATTGTTCAGGAAACTGCACCGGTGCTTTACCGTACCAATCCGGACGGCACACGTACACCCTATGCGGAGTGGCCGGAACAGAATGAGGAGGCCGGATCATGAAGAAGAAAAAGAAAAACAGATCCCGGGGTGTCTACACCACAGGAATTTTATTTGCGGTGGCAGTTCTTCTGCTCCTTGGAAGCGTAGCCGGCAGCAGTCAGGCGGCACTGACATATTACAGCGAGAATTATTCGGCACAGCTTCAGACTTTCGATATTGGTGTCACCCTGGTGGAAAACGGCCGTGATGTGAGTTGGCGTAATTATACCCAGCGGGATGACAAATGGTATGAGGATGGCGTTGGTCTTCTGACTGATATGCTGTATGCCGGACCGAACGGAGAGCAGGAAGCACTTCAGTTGGAGACGTATTATCCGGAGGTACTCTGTGTCAAAAACAGCGGAAATATCGACGAATATGTGAGAGTGTTGATTTACCGTTACTGGGTGGATGAAGAGGAGAGAGACGATGGGCTCCCAGTTCCCATAGAGGATAGAAAGAAGAGAACGGATATTTCTCCGGGCTTTATTAAGCTGTCTCCCTGGAATGGTACGGAGACAGGGCAAAGCGGGACCCTTTCTTACAATGGATGGGTGCTTGATGAGGCGGCCAGTACAAATGAGCGTATTGTTCTCTATTATACGGGGGTAGTAGGAACAGGAAAGACAACTCCCCCATTTATGGATGCACTGGCTATCAGTAAAGATGTAGAGAGTGAGTTCAGAATCTCGGGTTCTGACGGAAAATATACTTACCAGAATGAAGAGTTTGTATTAGAGGTTGAGGCGGATGCCGTGCAGACCCACAATGGGGCAGATGCTATTAAAAGTGCTTGGGGTGTTGACGTAATTGTAGACGCATCCGGCAATCTGAGTCTGGGGAGGTAGGGAAAATGAAGAAAAAGTTTTGCAGCCTGTTTCTGATCCTGCTTCTGACAGTGGGGAGTACACTGACAGTTCATGCGGAGGATTTTATAGGAGGAAAGGGCTGGTATGTGCGATTTACGGGGGATAAGATGGAGAGTAACTTCAAATCCTCCGACATTGCAGATGTGATTTCCTCCATTCAGCCAGGTGACAGTATGTCCATAAGCATCAGCCTGGAAAATAACGACACATCCGCCACGGACTGGTATATGACCAATCAGGTGCTCCAAAGTCTGGAGGACAGCCAGAGAGTGGCGGAGGGCAGTGCTTATACTTATATTCTGACCTATAAAAACAGTAAGGGTCAGGAAGAAACCCTTTACAACAGTGAAAATGTGGGCGGTGAGACAGTTACAAGGGCAGGAGAGGGTCTCCATGAGGCTACAGACAGCCTGAAAGATTACTTCTTTCTGGAAAAGCTTGAAAGCAAAGAAAAGGCGTCCATTTCTTTGAAAGTGGCCCTGGACGGGGAGACCAATGGTAATGCCTATCAGAATACTGTTGCAAAGCTTCAGATGAACTTTGCAGTAGACAGATTGGGGAATGACTCAGGCAGCCGCCGGGAGTCAAATGAGATTTACAGAGTTGGAAATGATGTGCGTACAGGCGACACGAGTCGGATTTTGCTTTGGTCTTTTCTGGCTCTTTTGAGTGGCATTGCTTTTATGGGCCTGGCAATTGTCAGCCGCAGAAATAAGGAGGGCAATAACCATGAGTAGGTGGAGGAGAATGTGGTTTGCGGTTGTAGCTCTCTGTGTGCTTCTTTCCGGCTTGTCCATAGAAAGCATGGCTTCCGCACCGACGGGAAAGGAAACGGGGGGGTCCTATACCTATCGAATAACGCTGTATGCGGGGAATCAGGGGACATTTACAGAAAAGGGATATAATCAGATTAAGCAAAGATATGGCGGAGCCAGTCTCAGTACAGATAAGAACAGGATCATAATTGAGAATGTGAATTACAGTTCTTCGGAGAGAATGGTCTTGCCAAATGCTGCGGATCTGGTCAGTGTTTCGGATGACAGCAAATACTATGTAAAGGGCATTCGTCTGAGTGGTCGTGACAATAACACTGCCATGGAAAGTCCCTCTTTTTTACCACAGAGCGATTTGGATTATGTGATTGCCTATGGAGTGAAAGGCGATATGGTGGCTTATCAGGTGAACTTTCGGGATCAGGCAGGCAATACCCTGGCTCCCAGTACCACTTACTACGGAAATGTAGGAGACAAACCGGTAGTGGCATTTCTGTATATTGAGGGGTATGAGCCTCAGGCCTACAATCTGACCCGGACTCTGCAGAAAGATCCGTCTAAGAATGAATTTACCTTTGTATATCGTCGTGCGGCAACAGGAACCACGACGACTACGGTTACAGATGATGGAACCACAGTAACAACGGTTCCCGGAAGTACTGCCACAACCCAGGGGGGAACCGGCGGCAACGCAGGAGGAGGAACTGCGGGTGACGGTGCAACCCAGGGCGAGGGAGATGCAGAGACAGAAAACGGAACGAATGAAAATGCGGAAGACAATACGGAAGATATTCAGGATGAGCAGGTGCCCATGGCCCCGGGCGAGTTGGTAGATCTGGATGAGCCGGAAGTTCCTCTGGCTAAACTGCAGAATTTGATTATCAATCCGGAGGGAAAAGTCATTTATGGATATTCCATTCTGATCGGACTCTCTGCAGCAGCAGCTCTGATTATCATGGGCGTTATATTCTGGAAAAAGAGACGTGCAGACATAGGAAATGAGGAAATAGATAATTGGGAACTGAAGTAAGTGTAAAAAAGAGCCGTTCCAGACTGGGAACTTTATGCAGCGGCTTTGGACTGGTATTGCTGCTGCTGGTAGTGATTATATGCCTGCCCCTGACAGTACCCCGTTTTCTGGGTTATGAGCTTTATGCCATTGTCAGCGGCAGTATGGAGCCATCAATACCGATAGGAAGTGTGGTTTACGCAAAGGGAGTAGTTCCTGATGAGATTGAGCCCGGAGATGTGGTGGTATTTTACGGCGGTCATGCCTCCGATACGGTCATTACGCATCGGGCAGTGGAGAATCACAGAGATACTCAGGAACTTTTAACAAAAGGCGATGCGAATGAGGGGAACGATGTGTTTCCTATCTCCTACAGCAATGTAATTGGCAGGGTAGAGTTATCCATACCGATGCTGGGGTTTTTGTTACCCCTGATAATGAACATTTCCGGGAAAATTTATCTGGCAGGTATTCTTGGAGCAGGCGTTTTGTTTCGAATCCTGGGCAGCCGTTTGCGGGAGCAGGATGAACCAGAGGGTTGACAAACAAATTTTGGATGTTATAATAGGCCTAAGGAAATTTAATAGACAAACACGTTGAAGAGACGAGTAAGCTGTGGAAGATGCCAGAGAGGAATGTACATGCTGGAAGCATTCTCATCGGGAAGCAGACTGAAAACTACCTCTGAGTGGCCCCAATCCGGTCCGGTGACTCCGTTATCGTCCAATGAGTGGTTATTTAGATTGAGCAAAACAAGTAGGGTGGAACCGCGGTGAGATTGTCGTCCCTTTCTGTCATGTATGGCAGAGAGGGTTTTTTATGTCCAAGACATGGATGGAAAGGAGAATTGTGAAATGAGTACAGAGAGGAGAGAAAAGAGATGAAGATAACCTTAAAGGACGGCTCCATAAAGGAGTATGCAGAAAGCAAGTCCATATATGAGATTGCCCTTGATATCAGCGAGGGTCTGGCCAGGGCGGCCTGTGCCGGAGAGGTAGATGGACAGGTAGTGGATCTGAGAACGGTAGTAGATCGGGACTGCGAAATCAACATTCTCACAGCCAGAGACGAGAAAGGATTGTCGGCCCTGCGTCATACGGCAAGCCATGTGATGGCTCAGGCAGTAAAACGGCTATATCCCTCTGCCAAGCTTGCCATTGGTCCCTCTGTAGCAGATGGATTTTATTATGATATTGATTTTGAGACACCCATTACTGCAGAGGATTTGGAGAAGATCGAGAGCGAGATGAAGAAGATTGTAAAGGAGGCACTTCCGCTGGAACGTTTTACACTTCCAAGGGAAGAGGCTCTTGCGTGGGCGAAGGAGAAGGAGGAGCCTTACAAGGTAGAGCTTATTTCCGATCTGCCGGAGGATGCCGAGATCAGCTTCTATAAGCAGGGAGAGTTTACAGATCTCTGTGCTGGCCCTCATCTTAGAAGCACAAAGGATATTGGAAAGGCCTATAAGCTTACCAGTATCGCAGGTGCTTACTGGAGAGGGGATGAGCACAATAAGATGCTGACCCGTATCTATGCTACTGCATTTGCAAAGAAAGATGAGCTGGAGGCTTATCTGACCATGATGGAGGAAGCAAAGAAGCGGGATCACCGGAAGCTGGGCAGAGAACTGGGTCTCTTTATGATGCATGAGGCAGGACCGGGCTTTCCGTTCTTCCTGCCAAAGGGAATGACCCTTAAAAATACGCTTCTGGATTACTGGCGGGAGATTCATAAGAAAGCAGGATATGTGGAGATTTCTACACCCATTATCCTGAACCGGAGTCTGTGGGAGACATCCGGACACTGGGATCATTACAAGAATAATATGTATACTACCATCATTGATGAACAGGATTATGCAGTGAAGCCTATGAACTGCCCGGGTGGGATCCTGGTTTATGCATCAGAACCCCGCTCTTATCGTGATCTGCCTATGCGTGTGGGAGAACTGGGACTGGTTCACCGCCATGAGAAATCGGGACAGCTTCATGGTTTGATGCGAGTACGCTGTTTCACTCAGGACGATGCCCATATCTTTATGATGCCGGAGCAAATTAAGGATGAGATTATGGGTGTTGCAAAACTGATCAATGAGGTTTATACACTTTTTGGTTTCGAATATCATGTGGAGTTATCAACCAGGCCTGAGGACAGTATGGGAAGCGACGAGGACTGGGAGATGGCTACGGAGGGACTCCGGGCTGCTTTGGATGAGTTGGGGCTTGATTATGTGGTAAATGAGGGAGATGGTGCATTCTATGGACCTAAGATTGATTTCCATCTGGTAGATGCCATTGGAAGAACCTGGCAGTGCGGTACCATTCAGCTTGACTTCCAGCTTCCTCAGAGGTTTGAACTGGAGTATATTGGGGCAGATGGAGAGAAGCATCGTCCCATCATGATCCACCGGGTAGCCTTTGGTTCCATTGAACGGTTTATTGGCATACTGATTGAGCATTTTGCGGGGGCATTCCCTACATGGCTGGCACCGGTACAGGTGAGAGTCCTGCCCATCTCTGAAAAGTACATGGAATATGGCAACAAGGTTATGGAAGCATTGAATGCTGCCGGTATCCGTGCGGAGCTGGATGGTCAGGCTGAGAAGATTGGCTATAAGATCCGCAGTGCCCAGATGCAGAAGATTCCTTATATGCTGGTGGTAGGTCAGAAAGAAGAGGAGGAGGGCTTGGTAGCTGTCCGCAGCCGCTTTGTCGGGGATGAGGGACAGAAAGATCTGGAGACCTTTATTGAGGATCTTTCAAAAGAGATTGCGACAAGAGAAGTTCGCAAGAAGCAGACAGAAGCGGCAAAGTAAAGAACGCTGGGACTTTACGGGAGGGTCAGTCTGTTGTACAATATAAATGTCAAGTTTGTGCGGCAGGAGTCAAAGGCCCCGTAGTAAGCTGACGGGGTCTTTGACCCTCGCGGCAGTCGCCAAATGGACATGCCAGCATGTCCGCTTGGCTCGTTGCTCACGGGAATAAACAGGAAAAGGAGAGAATGTATGACAATTCAGGAAAATGTAACGGGATTACAGCATCTTGGTATTCCGGCAGTGGATTTGCCGGAAAGTATCCGCTGGTACACGGAGGTTTTGGGATTTGAACTGATTGAGGAAAAGAATATTCCGGAGCAGCCTTGTCACGCAGCATTTGTGAAAAAAGGAAATCTGGTTATTGAGTTGTATCAGGAGGATGCAGCGGCGATTCAGGAGGTGGCAGGAAGAAAGCATGGTCATGTGGACCATCTGGCTCTGAATGTGCAGGATGTAAAGGCGGCCTTTGAGGAAATGAAAAAGACAGGCTGCACCATGCTGGATACAGAGGTTCATTCACTCCCGTTTTTTGAGAATGGCGTGGCATGGTTTACTGTGCTGGGACCTAATGGTGAAAAGGTAGAGTTTAATCAGTTCCTGTAGATAGATACAGATGACAGGGCAGGGGATCCGAAAGCAGAAATGCAAAGGATTGCCCTGCCTGTCTTTGTGGGGAAAGCGAAATGGCAGATCTTGTGGAACATTTTGTAAGGAATCATAAGCTGGAAAACAAGGAAGAATATAGACGACTGTTGAAATGCCTGGAAGATGAGGAAGCCTCCGCCCACGTGCGGGCGGAGGCGGTGCGTCTTAGAAAGAAATATTATGGAGAGGATGTATACATCCGGGGCTTAATTGAGTTTACAAACTACTGTAGAAATGGCTGCTATTACTGTGGAATCAACCGGGAGAACCGGGAGGTGATCCGTTACCGTCTTACACAATCAGAGATTATGACATGCTGTGAAAAGGGATGGAAGCTGGGCTTTCGCACGTTTGTCTTTCAGGGGGGAGAAGATCCATGCCTTACGGATGAGTGGCTGGTAGAACTGGTACGATCCGTGAAAGAAGCCTATCCGGAATGTGCACTTACCCTGTCAATCGGGGAGAGAACATTTGAAAGCTATGAGAGGCTTCGAAGAGCAGGAGCGGATCGATATCTCCTCCGTCATGAGACGGCAGATGAGGTTCATTACAGGCGGCTTCATCCGGCGGATATGAATTTGTCTGTGAGAAAGCGGTGCCTGTGGGATTTGAAAAACCTGGGGTTTCAGACAGGGGCGGGCTTTATGGTGGGAAGTCCGGGACAGTCATATGAGGAGTTGGGTGAGGATTTGGTGTTTTTGGAGGAACTTAAGCCGGAGATGGTGGGGATTGGCCCATTTATCCCTCACAGGAATACAAGGTTTGCAGGAGAAGCGGCAGGAAGTGTAGAGTTAACCCTCCGTTTGCTGTCTGTTATTCGGATTTTGCTTCCAAAAGCACTGATTCCCGCAACAACAGCCCTGGGAACTCTGGGCCCTGATGGCAGGGAGAGAGGGATTGGGGCGGGAGCCAACGTAGTAATGCCCAACTTGTCCCCAAAGAAGAAGCGGGAGCAGTACAGCCTCTACGATAATAAGCTTAGTGAGGGGGCGGAGACTGCAGAGGGACTGGAAGCTTTGGCACAGCGAGTGGAAGCAATCGGATACCATCTCAATATGGACCGTGGAGATGCCATAGCAATCAGAAAGCTCACAATTTGAGGAATAGGTTATTATGAAAAAAGAATTAAACTATATTCATGTGGATGAGGCTATTGGAGGCAATCAGGATTGGTTTTTGGATCCCTTTATGAAAGGGGGAGGCTGTGCGGCAGTTACGGCCTGTGATCTCTGCATCTATTGTGCAAAGCAGTGGGGCATTAAGGAACTGTATCCATATGATGTTAAGCATCCCAACAAAGAAGACTATATACGGTTCTCTAAGATTATGAAGCCCTATCTGCGTCCCAGATGGACGGGAATTGATACCCTGGATATCTATCTGGAGGGGATTCGCTCCTACTGGAGAGATGTAGACTGCAAGATGCTTGCAGCAGAGGGACTTCCAGGAACCGAAACCTTTGCCCGTGCAAGAATGGCGGTGAAAGGGCAGATTGATGCGGGTTTTCCCATTCCCTTTTTGACATTGCATCACAAGAATCCGAAACTGAAAGATTATGTGTGGCATTGGTTTGTTCTAGCCGGATATGAGGAATATGAAGAAGAATTCTTTGTGAAAGCCGTGACTTATGGCGAACTGGAGTGGCTTGACTTTAAGGAACTGTGGGATACCGGTTTTACCAAGAAAGGCGGGATGATTGTGTTGGCAAAAGCATAATAAAAATTAAATATTGGGCACATAAAAAGGGTATCGGAAAATAAGGCAGAAATGACGGATGTCTTATTTCCCGATGCCCTTTCTTATATCTGAAAGGAAGATCGTATAAACAGAAACATCGCAAATATGGAGTAGAAATCAATTCTGAATTTAAACTATTATAATGATAAGTTCTATGGAGGAGTAGCATGTATAGTGTTTTAAAATATAT
Source organism: uncultured Lachnoclostridium sp. (assembly GCA_948330435.1). GTDB lineage: Bacteria > Bacillota > Clostridia > Lachnospirales > Lachnospiraceae > Laedolimicola. The sequence goes on from CAOJBY010000011.1 coordinate 96,409, forward strand.
AAATGAGCATATCGGGGAACCGTTGACTGCTGCAAATCTTGCAGAGCATTTTGGATATTCGCCATGGTATTTCAGTGATTTATTTCATCGGTTCACGGGTACGGTATTCTGCGAATACATCCGTCATCAGCGTATGCAATTAGCCGCAATGGAAGTTTTGGATGGAGAAAAAATCGTGGATATAGCAATGAAATATGGCTATGAAACACAAAGCGGGTTTAATAAAGCATTTTTGAAAGAATTCGGATGTTTGCCAAGAGAGTTTAAGAAAAAAAACGGATTATACCATATTGAATATGGAGAAAGGAGAAAGCAGAGAATGCGTATATCGGCTCGGTGTAATATTCTGAGAGAACGAGTAGTAAGTGAAAAAACCTGCAATAGGAAGATTTTGGCCCAACATGCAATTCTGTTTGAAGAAGGAATCTGGAAGCATCTTCAGAGAGGGGATGGAGGAGGACATACCCGAATCGCTGCAGGAATGGAAAATGTTATGATGAATTCTATGGTGGTAATACAGGAAGGAGAACTGCTCGTAGGATATAACTATGCGGATACTCCTTATCCGGAATTCTGGACACCCAAGGATACTTCTGAAGATTTGAAACTTGTATTAGAAGCTGGATTTACGGAAGAGCAATTTCGGAAGTATCTGGAACATCATGAAGAAGTCTTAAAATACTGGCAGTATGATCGACATGCCTGGAATTACAATGCGACCCATGATGTAGAAGTATTTGACGGGCAATTTTCTTTTTTGAAAGATTTTTCAAAAAAAGAATTGGAGATGGATGATGAGTGGGCAGCCATAGGCCGCTGCATGTCGGATAATCATACAATCATAGGGTATGAGAAAGTATTGAAAAAAGGGTTTAGCGGGTTGCTGGAAGACATAGAAGCTGCGGAAAAAATCAATGGGACATCGGATATGTACGAAGCCATGAAGATGTTATGTAAAGCAGCCGGCATCCTGGGAGAACGATATGCCGATGAGGCCGTGAAAATAGCCGGACAAGCCAATTGTACACCTGAAAGAAAAGGTGAATTGAAAAAAATAGCTGCAATTTGCAGAAAAGTGCCGAAATATCCGGCGGAAACCTTTCATGAGGCATTGCAGAGCCTGTTTTTTACACATGTATTTAATACCTGGGAAGACGGAATTAATGCCAACTCCCTGGGAAGACTGGATCAAATCTTATACCCCTATTATAAAAAAGATATGGAAGAGGGAAGAATTACAAAAGACGAAGCCTTTGAACTAATTTGCTGTTTATGGATTAAATTCTATCGGGATTATGATGTACAGCAATCCTGCATTGGCGGATGTGACAGGGAAGGAAAAGATGCAATTAATGAACTTTCGTATATGATGCTGGATGCAACGGAAGAATTGGATTTTATCAGATGTCTTTCAGTGCGGTTTCATTCAGGTACGGACAAAGAATTCATAAAGCGTGCATTAGAAGTAGTAGGGCATGTACAAAAGGGAGTTCCGTTTTTCTTTAATGATGCTGTTATTATCCCGGCATTGGTGTCACAGGGCATTGACATTGAAGATGCAAGGGAATATACGCAAATTGGATGTGTTGAGACGGTTTTGCCGGGGATGTCGAATCCACATGCCGTGTCAGGAGAAACGAATTTGCTAAAGGCAATGGAATATGTACTTGCCAATGGCAGAAGTATGTTTGAAAGCGGAAGACACCCCGGATTAGAGACAGGCAAGAGAAGTGATTTGTGGGACTATAGCATGTTCCGGGCGGCAGTCTATAAGCAGATAGAAAATATAATTTCTATTACATGTAAAAAAGTATATTTATGGATGAAAGCAGCAGAGGTGTATAATCCGAAACCATATAAATCACTCCTATCGGATGACTGCATTATAAGAAACAAAGATTTTAATAATCATGGTGTAAAATATGATTTTTATCAAATCATGCTTGGAGGCGTGCCAAACCTGGCGGATTCCATGCTGGTTGTAAAAAAATTTGTTTATGATGAAAAGAAATACTCGCTGGATTATCTGTATCAGCAGTTGATGGAGGACTTTCCGGATGAAGCATTTCGTCAGGAGTGTCTTCATAAGGTTGCGAAATTTGGAAATGACATAGATGAAGTGGATGAGATTGCCGCTGATATCGTTCATTTTTCATGTGATGTGCTGGAAAAAAAGAGTGCTGAATACGGAATTCGTTTTCATGCACAGCCCTTTACATTTTTATGGATGCTGGATCATGGTAAGGTAACTGCGGCTACGCCGGATGGAAGAAAAAAGGGAGAGATTATTGCTTACAGTGTATCTCCTATGCAGGGGAGGGATTTTTGCGGATTCACGGCAGTGTTGAATTCATTATCCAAGCTTCCAACCAGACGCTGCCCGGGAACTACATCTGCGATTATAGAAGTGGAACCAAAGCTATTTACAGATAGTAATATAGAAAAGTTTGCGGATATTCTTTTAGCATCGGCGGAAAAGGGCTTATGCAATGTACAGTTTAATACGGTAGATGCTGAAACAATGTTAGATGCCCAGAAACATCCGGAGTTTCATAATAATCTTGCAGTAAGGGTTTCCGGATTCAGTCAGAAATTTAATTTACTGGAAAGACCCATGCAAGATCATATTATAGGAAGAACAAAACATAAAGTTCTTTGACATTTTTATGGTATCAGTGCGGGCTAGAGTATATACGAAAACTTTGAGGGATTGAGAAAGGGGGGAGATGAATGAAATTAGCTGCCAATGTTTTTAGTATTACACAGGGGTCCCTGAATGACGGTCCGGGAATCAGAACAGTGATTTATCTTAGCGGATGTAATATGCGTTGTCAATGGTGCCATAATCCGGAAGGATTTGAAGCACGTCCCAGATTAATGGTATATGAAGAAAAATGTATTCATTGTGGAAGGTGTATGGCCGTATGTCCAAAGCATCATATTCTGGAAAACGGAAAAAAGCGGTTTCTTTCAGAAGGGTGCAAGGGATGTGGGACATGTGCAGATTTGTGTCCCACAGAAGCAATACAATTATGTGGCAGATATTATTCTTCAGAAGAATTACTTTCTGTAATAAAAAAGGATAAACATTATTATAAAAAATCTGAAGGAGGAGTTACATTTTCCGGTGGAGAATGTTTATTAAATCCTGATTTTGTGGCGGAAACAGCTAAGCGGTGTAAGGAAGAAGAAATTCATGTTGTGATAGAAACAGCAGGAAATGTGCCAATGGAAAGCTTTGAAAAAGTCCTTAAATGGGTAGATATCTTTTACATTGACGTAAAGCATATGGATGCAAAAGAACATCTCAGGTATACGGGAACAGGAAATGAAAGGATACTGAGTAATATCCAAAGCCTTGCAAAATATAATACGGAAATTGTTATTCGGACACCTTTAATTCCCGGTGCAAATGATACAATGGAGAATCTGCTGCAGACTGCTGCCTTTGCCCAGTCATTATATCCTGCGGTCAGAAATTATTGTCTGTTAAAATATAATTTTCTGGGAATGGAAAAGTATCATCGATTGGGGCTTGAGACAATTTCTTTTGGAGATGAAACACAGTCAGACGATACAATGAAGAAACTATGCAGCACAATTAATGAACAGTTAGGGGTCCCCGATTTTGTGACTTGTCAACAGTAATAAAACAGGAGGAAATTTGTAAATGGTAGAAAAAAGTAATATGAAGTTTTTGAGACGCTCGGAGGTGCCCGTACTGATAGCAACACTTTTTCTGAGTTTGATATTTGCCTTCTCATCAGAGAACTTCTTTTCGGCCTATAATATGTACAACATTATGCGTACAGCGGCAGTGTATGTGCTGATCGCTTTATCCCAGGCAATGGTTATGATGGTTGGGGGAACCAGCCTGTGCATCGGATATATAGGAGCAATGTCGGTAGTTACAGCCGGACACTGCATGCAGAATTTGGGCATGGGAGGAATCGAAGCGACTTTTCTGGCCGTTTTAGTCAGTATGCTTTGCGGAGCGATTAATGGAGTGATTATTACAAAGCTTGGTCTCAGTGCGTTTGTTGCTACACTTTCTACACAGTTCATTTTTAAGGGATTGGTTACGGGAATCTCCAAAGGGTTTCCATATACAACATTATCTCCAAACTACACTGCATTTGGTCGGGGCTCTCTATTGGGGATTCCATATATTACGCTTCTGGCTATTGGAATCTTAATGATTGTATGGTATGTATTCCGCTTTACTACTGTAGGTAGAAGACTGCTGGCAACAGGGGGAAATGAGTTCGCTGCAAAAATGGCAGCGGTTAAGACAAATCAGATGATTTTTATTGCAAATATTTTATCAGGAGTGTTTGCGGGCATTGCGGCAGTGTGCACAGTGTCTATGAATGGTTCGGGGCAACCGTCTACAGGGGCTGACTGGATGCTGTATTCTTTTGCAGTGGCAGTCATTGGAGGGACAGGCTTAAAAGGAGGTGTCATTAATCCCATCGGACTTGCCATTGCGGGATTTTTGATTGTGATTATCAAGAACGGATTAGTTTTAATGGATGCAAATGTCTATTTTGAACAGACATATTTAGGGCTGATTCTTTTGGTGGCATGTTCTGTAGGAGTTATTTCTCACAGAATTACCGCAGCGAAACGCCGTCATCAATTCCGCATGGAACAGCTTACAAAAAGTAAACAGTAGATTGATTTTAGAAAAAGGAGGAAGTATGATGCAGAGAAAAAATATTCGTTTTATGATTCGTATGATTGCTATCATTATGGTATTTATGGGGTTGTTCACAGGCTGTGGTTCGGAAAAACAATCAGCAGAGCCGGAAGTGGCAGAACCGGAATCAGCAGAGTCTGAGGCAGAAACGGCTGTAAAAATTGGCTGGTATGCACCGGGGAGTAATCAGTATACGGATTCTGTGGGAAAGGCTGCGGAACAGTTTGGCAAAGACTACGGTGTAGATGTACGTGTGATTTATGGCGATACGGAACAGGCAACCATGGACTCCAGTATCCGTTCTATGGTTGCGGACGGATATACGAATATCACTTCTTTTCCGGCTACAGAGGGGGCTGCCGGGTTGTTTGATGAACTTGTGAGCCAGAATGTTAATGTGGTGAGTTATGGTGCAAGCACAAGTGTTGGATCAGAAATGCTTTGTGTAGCAAGTGATACGGAAGCTGCTGCTTATACGGCATGCGATGTGGTTATTGACGCAATGGGAGGCAAAGGTAATATCTTAAATGTTTTAGAGGTTCTTACGGATAGCAACACATTAAAAAGACGTGATGGAGTAAATAAATGTATTGCTGAACATGATGGCGTAGAGTTAATACAGGAAATTGCAGATATTAACAGTATTGACGAAGGCGTTACAAAAATTTCTTCCGCTTTGAGTGCAAATGAAGGAAAAATCAATGGTATTGTCTGTACCGGGACCGGTTCCTCCTCTGCGGCAGTTCAGGTGCTTTATGACTATTATGCAAGAAATGAAAATGCGGATCCCATTTATTTAATCTGTATCGACACTGCAGATGATGTGATGAAAGGGATTGAGGATGGTATTGTTTATGGAACTATGGCTCAGAACGTAGATGCACACGGATACGTTTCCTGTGCTGTGTTATATTATATGGCATCTGAGGGATATGTGGCGGCAGATGACCAGTTCCTGGTAGATTCCGGTGTTGTTCTTGTTACAAAAGACAATTTGGATACTTATAATGATGATTTGGATGCACTTACGAAAACAATTACGGAAGAGCTTACTGCAAAATATCTGGTAAGACCATAAGCCTGTATTCGGAATGAAAGGTGGAACTTTTTATGTTGGAAATACGTAACATCAGCAAAGAATTTCCTGGTGTAAAGGCATTGGATAATATTTCCGTGCAATTTAAAGAGGGAACAATTCATGCTCTTATGGGAGAAAACGGTGCAGGTAAATCTACGCTAATGAAAGTAATGACAGGGATTTACATTCCGGAAACGGGAGATGTTTTTGTAGATGGGGAGAGGGTGGTGTTTAAGAACTATCAGGATTCCATCGATCATAACATTAGTATGGTACATCAGGAGATTCAGGTCATTCCTCAATCTTCAGTAGCCGAAAATATAGTTCTGGATAAGCTTAATAAATTTGCAAATAAATGGGGACATATTGACTGGAAAGAAATTAATCAGATTGCAAAAAAATATTTGGATCTAGTAGGGCTTGATGTAAATCCCACAGATATTATTGCAAATATGACAGCAGCCCAAAAACAGTTAATTCAGATAGCAAAAGCATTATCTGCAAACGCAAAATATATATTGCTGGATGAACCCACCAGTTCACTGACAGAACATGAAGCAGAGAATTTATTTACATTATGCCGCAAACTTCGAGAGGAAGGAAAGTGCCTTATATTTGTATCTCATAAAATTGAAGAAGTAATGGAACTTTGCGATTGTGTAACGGTTCTCAGAGATGGGGCAGTTACCGGAAACAGCTCTATTCGGGATATATCCCGTCAGGAATTAATTAAAATGATGATTGGACGGGAAGAAAATGTCAATTATATGGGAGAACTGGATATTAAGGACGAAGTGGTGTTAGAAGCCAGAAACATTGGGAAATTGGGTATGTTTGAAAACATTAATTTTAAAGCATATCGGGGAGAGATTCTCGGATTTTACGGTCTGGTGGGTGCAGGCCGGACAGAGCTTGCCAGACTCCTTATGGGTGCAGATCAAAGGGATGCCGGAGAAATTTATATACACGGAGAAAAAGCTCAGATTTGCAATGTTTCGGATGCGGTTTATAAATATGGGTTAAGTTATGTCAGTGAGAACCGCAAAGAGGAGGGATTGATACTTCCATTTTCTGTACAGGATAATATGTTACTTACAAATTTGCATCTGATCCGGGGGTCCTTTGGCAAACTTTCATTTAAAAAGGGAAAAGATTTAACGGAATCAATGATTCGTAAAATGGAAATTAAAACGCCATCCCAGGATACTGTCATTGAAACACTTTCTGGTGGCAATCAACAGAAAGTTTCCCTTGGGAAGTGGCTGCTTACAGGGAGCGACATTCTGATTATAGATGAGCCTTCCGTTGGTGTTGACGTTGGCGTAAAACGCCATATTCATGAACTAATCTGGAAACTTGCAAAAGAAGAAGGCAAGACAGTGATCCTTATTTCATCGGATATGCCCGAAATGATAACTCTGGCAAGAAGAATTCTAGTCTTTAAAGATTATCAAATTGTAGAGGAAATCAAAGACTTAAATGATAAAGAACATAGTTATCAGGAAGTAAGTGAAAGAATAGGGCAGGCAATCGCCTGAAATTGCATCGTGAGCACAAAAAAAGCCTTAAAAGTGTTGATATCTCAACACTTTTAAGGCTTTCGGCCAGTAGCGAGGAAGGGACTTGAACCCCCGACACTGCGGGTATGAACCGCATGCTCTAGCCAGCTGAGCTACCTCGCCATAATGGGACCTACAGGGCTCGAACCTGTGACCCTCTGCTTGTAAGGCAGATGCTCTCCCAGCTGAGCTAAGATCCCATTTACAAGCCGTTATTGCTGACCTGCTTTGCTATTATACTATTATATTAGGAAATAAGTCAAGCTTTTTTTGTGAAATTTTTCAATAATTTCGTAAATGGTTCAGACTTCCCCATTTTTAAACTTCCAAATCATTTCACTGGTCAAACTAATGTTTAAAGGCTGGGCGGGAGCCTCTTCACGAGTAAACCAGCCCGCAGTAGCAAGTTCCTGAGTATCCAAGGTAATGGAGTCATCTTCCCCATCCAACTCTGCAAAAAAGCCAAACAGCAGAGAACCGGAGAAAGACCAGGGCTGGCTTTTATAATAACGTAAATTTTTTACATGAAGCCCTACCTCTTCAAAAACTTCCCGCTTTACAGTCTCCTCGATGGTTTCGCCAATTTCTGCAAATCCGGCAATCAGTGCATAATGAGTAATGCCCCGACCTGCATACTTGGACATAAGGAGTCGATCTTTGTGAATAATCCCTACAATGACAGCCGGAGAAAGCTTTGGATATTCAATGAGACCGCAATCAGGACAGTAAATCATTCGCTCTTTTTTGGAATGGATAAGAAAGTGGCCGCAGCATCCACAGAACCGTCGGCTCTCATACCACTGATAAAGCTGATGGGCAGTGATGCCTGCAAAAGACAGCCATCCAGGCGGTGTGTCACGGAAAATGCGAATGGATTTCATTTCAAAAAGTGTAGGGTCAAAGTCAGGTTGTCTTTTTGCAAGATAGAAAGTAAAGGTATCTATGGAGAAAAGATAGAGGAGATCATCAGAAAGTTCCGGCTTCAAGGCAGGAACATCTTGAAAACAAGGGAAGCAAAGAGTATCCTGCTGCCGTTTGATAAGAACCTCATCTTTATTAAAATAAAGAAGAAAGCTATTATTCTCCGGCGGCACCGGCCTATATTCATTGTGGTAGATATGTGGAGCAATATCCTGTATCATTCGTAGTCCCTCCCTGCAGTAATCTGAAAATAAGTATACACCTATTTTCTTCTTTGGTAAAGAACTTGAAAATTCTGTAGTAGAAAAGAAACAATTATGGTAAAATAGATGTTAACAGCTAGTGTCATTGTGCAGCAATTTTTAATAGGAGAACGAAAATATGCGTGTAGGAATGGGATATGATGTACACAAACTGGTAGAGAACCGGGCACTTATCTTAGGAGGAGTGAAGATTCCTTACGAAAAGGGACTTCTTGGACATTCCGATGCGGATGTGCTGCTTCATGCTATTATGGATGCCCTTTTAGGAGCAGCGGCATTGGGGGACATCGGGAAACATTTTCCGGATACGGATCCGGCTTATAAGGGGATTTCCAGCATCCATCTTCTGGAACATGTGGGAGCTCTACTGGAGCAAGCAAACTATGTGATTGGCAATATTGATGCCACGATCATTGCCCAGCGTCCCAAGATGGCACCACATATTTCTGCCATGCGGGAAAATGTGGCAAAGGCCTTAAAGATTTCGGTGGATCAGATCAATATTAAGGCAACTACAGAAGAGGGTTTAGGCTTCACGGGCACAGGAGAGGGAATTTCTTCTCAGGCAATTTGTGCTCTGCTCCCCATAGCTAATTATGCTTATGAGGATGTTATGGCAGAGGAAAAAGCTTGTGAGAATTGTAGTGGTTGCAGAGCTTTACAATAGATACAAAAAGAGGAGACTTAAGGAAATGGAGATAAGGTATCTGACCCAGGAGGAAAAAGCCGTCTCAAGGCTACTCTATGAAGAAGTCTTTGTGGAGGATGAGGAAGCGTTTGTAGATGCTTACTACAAGATTAAAACGGCGGATAATCGGATTTTGGCTGCTGTTGAAACGGGAAATTTTCTTGCCATGCTTCATCGGAATCCCTACACATTCCGTTTTCGGGGAAAATGCGTTCCGGCGGATTATCTGGTTGCGGTAGCTACCAGAAGGCCGTTTCGCCATCAGGGGTTGATGCGGAGCCTTCTTATAAGGGCTCTTCAGGATATGGAGCAAGAACGGCAGCCCTTTGCATTTTTGATGCCTGCCGATGAGGCCATTTACCTGCCATTTGATTTTCGCCTAATGGGAAATGAGGATGAAGAGGGACTGGCGGTTTTAAGCGGGAAAGAACTTTCACAGGAGTATGATCTTTATATAGAAAAAGATGAGGAATATGAAAGGCGGCATATCTCCTGGCCGGAATGGGAGACTACACCTATGATGATACGTCCGGTGCATCTGCCTGCCCTTGTAGAACAGATTGGTGCCGGGGAGGAGCAGAGCTTTATAGTGGCCATCTCCGATCCCATTCTTTCCGGAAATCATGGGACTTTCTTATGGAAATTCACGGAAGATGGAAGCTGCCTGACTCCTACGGAAGAGATGCCGGAGATGGAGATTTCCATTGCTGATCTGGGAAGCTTTCTCTGTGGAATGCTGGGTGCAGAGGAGTTGCCGGGAATAGAGAAAGTGGGGAACCGGGAAGAACTTTTGAAAAAGCTGAATCGCATTCGGGTGTTAGAGGGTATCTATATCAATGAGACGGTGTGACAAAATTATTGCCAGAATAGGCGGAAACACTTGACAAACCGTCGAATTTTGCATATTCTAAACCATAGGAAGTTAAAATAACTGAGAGAAAAGCAGTGAACGAAAAAGTAGTCCATTACCAAAGCATCAGAGAGGAGTTGTCATCGGCTGAAAGCAGTTCCGGTCAAGGAATGGATGAAGTGCATTCGGGAGCTGGTTCGGTGAGTGTGTCCATGAGCCGGATCCGTTGCCACGCGTTAAGTGGGAGAGTGAAAGGGCAGAAGCCCTTTAATGAAGAGTGGAACCGCGGATTATTTCGTCTCTTGGAGACGAGATGATCCGTTTTTTATGCACAGGCCCGCATATGGAAGTTTAATTTAGTTTAGGGGGAGATTATATGGGAATTATTCGTTATATCAAGGAGGAATTTCAGGTCATTACCGAACGGGATCCTGCCATCAAAAGTCCTATGGAGGTCTTGCTATATCCAAGCTTTCGTGCTATCTTAAGCTATAGATTGGCTCACAGGTGGTATCAAAAAGGCCATTATTTCTGGGCCAGGTGGCTGTCTCAAAAGACGGTACGCAAAACGGGGATTGAGATACATCCGGGTGCGCAGATTGGCAAGGGACTGTTTATTGATCATGGTTCAGGTGTCATCATTGGGGAGACTACGATTATCGGAGATAATGTGACCTTGTATCAGGGGGTAACCCTGGGAGGAACCGGAAAGGAACGGGGAAAACGCCATCCCACCCTGGAAGATAACGTGATGGTCAGTGCAGGAGCGAAGATCTTGGGTTCTTTTACCATTGGGGAGAATTCCAAGATAGGAGCCGGTTCCGTAGTATTAAAGGAGGTCCCCCCCAATTGTACCGTGGTTGGAGTTCCGGGGCGGATTGTAAAGCGGGAGAATATAAAAGTGCCTCGCAGTGATATGAATCAGGTAGATCTGCCCGATCCGGTTATGGATACTATCACAGAACTACGCCGGGAAAATGAGCAGCTTCATGCGGAACTTGCGGCTCTCAGGAAAAAGAAAGAAAAAAAGGAAAAAGCAAAGAAGGAGAAGTTAAATGAAAGTCTATAATACCATAACGAAGAAAAAGGAACTCTTCGTACCCTTGGAAGAGGGAAAAGTAAAAATGTATGTATGTGGCCCTACGGTATACAATTTTATCCATATTGGAAACGCAAGGCCGATGATTGTTTTCGATACGGTTCGCCGATACATGGAACACAAGGGTTATGAGGTAAATTATGTATCCAATTTCACAGATGTGGATGACAAAATCATCAAAAAGGCCATTGAGGAGGGGGTTTCTGCCCAGGAGATCTCCGAGCGCTATATTGCAGAGTGTAAAAAGGACATGGAGATGATGAATGTAAAACCGGCAACCACCCATCCCCTGGCAACCCAGGAGATTGGCGGAATGCTGGAGATGATTCAGCAGTTGATTGATAAGGGTTATGCCTATGAGGTGAATGGAACGGTATATTTCCGTACTCGGAAGTTTGCTGATTACGGAAAGCTTTCCCATAAGAATCTGGACGATCTGCACAGCGGTAACCGTTCCCTGTTGGTGTCCGGCGAAGAAGAGAAAGAGGATCCTTTGGATTTTGTCCTTTGGAAGCCAAAGAAAGAGGGGGAGCCTGCCTGGGAGTCGCCCTGGGGAGACGGTCGTCCGGGATGGCACATTGAGTGCTCCGTAATGTCCAAGAAGTATCTGGGAGAGCAAATAGATATTCATGCGGGAGGAGAGGATCTGGTCTTCCCGCATCATGAAAATGAGATAGCTCAGAGCGAGGCCTGCAATGGCAAAGAATTTTCCAGATATTGGCTACACAATGCTTTTTTGAACATTGATAATAGGAAAATGTCCAAATCCTTAGGGAACTTCTTTACGGTTCGAGAGATTAGTGAAAAGTATGATCTTCAGGTGCTGCGTTTCTTTATGCTGAGTGCTCACTATCGCAGTCCTTTGAATTTTAGTGCAGATCTCATGGAGGCTTCCAAGAAGAGTCTTGATCGCATTGTAACGGCAGTGGAGAACCTAAAGCATCTGATTAGTACCGCCGCAAATGATTCTATGACGGAGAGTGAGCTGGCCCATTATGAAGCCACTGAGGAATTTGTAAAGAAATTTGATGAGGCTATGGATGATGACTTCAATACGGCAGATGCCATTTCCGCTGTATTTGAATTGGTGAAGTATCTGAATACCCATGCAAACGGAGAGAACACCAGGGATTATCTGGAGAAATGCCTGGAGCGTTTAAAGACGCTCTGCGACATCTTGGGTCTGGTTGTGGAGAAGAAGTCAGAACTTTTGGATGCGGATATAGAGGTGCTGATTGAGGAACGGCAGCAGGCAAGAAAAGCCAGGAATTTTGCCCGGGCGGATGAAATAAGGGCAGAGCTGCTGGAGAAAGGTATTGTGCTGGAAGATACACGTGAGGGTGTAAAATGGAAAAGAGCCTAGAAAATCTTATTTCCGGTATCAGGGAGGAATTTGCCCTGGGGGACGTGGATATTCGAACCTATTCGCCTTTGGTTCTGGCTTACATTGGAGACGGAATTTATGAGCTGGTGATTCGCTCTCTCTTGGTAGGCCGTGGAAATACCCAGGCCGCCAAGCTTCACAGGGAAGCCAGCAGTCTGGTGAATGCCGGGGCTCAGGCGGTTATGCTGGAACGGATTAAGGAGCATCTGACAGAAGAGGAACTTCAAATATTCCGCCGGGGGCGTAATGCTCATTCGCCAACCATGGCAAAGCACGCTTCTGTGTCGGAATACCGAAGAGCTACAGGCTTTGAGGCACTAATGGGTTACCTGTATCTGGGCGGACAGATGGAGAGGCTTCTTAAGCTTGTAAGACTGGGACTGGAGGAAACATCATGCGATATGAAGAACTGACCATAGAGGGAAGAAATGCGGTCCTGGAGGCATTTCGTTCCGGAAAAACCATAGACAAGCTGTTTGTGTTGGATGGCTGTCAGGACGGGATTGTAAATACCATCAAACGGGAGGCCCGGAAGCAGGATACCATTATCAATTACGTGAAAAAGGAGCGTCTGGATCAGATGTCCGAGACAGGTCATCATCAGGGCGTGATTGCCAGTGCCGCTGCCTATACTTATGCAGAGGTGCAGGATATTCTGGAGGCAGCAAGGGAAAAGGGGGAGGCTCCCTTTATTTTCCTGCTGGACAATATTGAGGATCCCCATAATCTGGGAGCGATTATCCGAACTGCCAATCTGGTCGGAGCTCATGGGGTGATTATTCCAAAAAGGCGTGCCTGCGGCCTTACGGCTGCGGTAGCCAGAGCTTCCGCAGGGGCACTCAATTATACGCCGGTAGCCAAGGTGACGAATCTGACTTCAACCATCGAGGACTTGAAGAAAGAGGGACTTTGGTTTGTCTGTGCTCAGATGGGTGGCGAGAGTATGTACAGCTTAAAGCTTACAGGTCCTATTGGCCTGGTTATTGGAAATGAGGGGGATGGCGTGGGACGTCTGGTTCAGGAGAAATGCGACTTTACGGCATCGATTCCCATGAGGGGAGATATTGATTCCCTGAATGCTTCCGTGGCGGCAGGAGTGCTGGCTTATGAGATCGTACGGCAGAGGCTGGGAGAGAAGTAGACTGGCTTCAAATTATGGAGAAGATAATGGAAAAATGGGATCAACTGACAGATGAGCAGCTCATAGAACATACGAATGCGGGGGAAAAAGGGTGTATGGATGTGCTGATTGAGCGCTACAAGCGTCATGTGCGTAATCAGGCCAGACCCTTGTATCTTATAGGCGGAGACAGCGATGATCTGATTCAGGAGGGAATGCTGGGACTCTTTAAGGCCATCCGGGATTATCGTCCTGAGAAATCAGATTCTTTTGAGGCTTTTGCAACTCTCTGTATCTCCAGACAGCTTTACAGTGCCATCCAGGCAGCAGGACGCTTAAAGCATGCCCCTTTAAATTCCTATGTGGAGCTTTCGGAGCTTGCGGAGCATACGGATGGAATGAAAGGGAAGAGTCCGGAGGAACTTCTGATTGATCAGGAAAATATTCAAAGCCTGCGAGAAGAGATTTTGAAAGTGGCAACACCCTTGGAGCAGGAGATTTTACTGGATTATCTAAATGGGCGGAGTTATACGGAAATTGCACAGCGTCTGGGAAAAGATTCCAAGTCTATTGACAATGCTCTTCAGCGGATTCGAAGAAAGCTTCGTAAAAAGGAGGGGATTTTTTGTCGAATTATGTTATAAGTGCTGGTCCATACTTATTGGTGGGGTTAGTGGCATATCTGATTTTCCGTGCACTTATCTGGCTTTTATATTATAAAGGTGAGATGCGGGTGCCTGTTTGGCACGAGATTGGTTTCGCTTTGCTTGCAATCCTTTTCTTTCTGCTGTTCACCTCATCGGTAACACCGGCCCTGGGATTTACTTTGAAGCCGGACTGGAAAGGAATTGCTTTTATTCCGGTAAAGGGAAGCATTGATTTGGTGAAAGAAAGCGGATTTGGAGCTCTGTTGGGGATTGTTATAAAATTTATTCCCCTGGGATTTTTGATTCCGTTCCTGTTCCGCCGTTTTCAAAGCTTTTTTAAGGTGCTTTTTCTATGTGGAGGGATTTCCCTTTTTATCGAACTTCTTCAGATTTTCCTTGTGGGAACCACTGCCAGTTTCGATGAGTTTTTGTTAAGTCTTCTGGGGACTTTCCTGGGATATTTTCTTTTTGGAGTGGTAAGACTTTATTTTCGGGAGATCGAAAGAATGGGAACGGTAAAGCGTTCCCGCCATAAAGAGGTTCCGTTTATTGTTAAAAAGGAACTGGAGTTTATGATTGTATTTCTGCTTTTGGCAGTGATGGGACGGGGAACACAGTTGGAGGCAGCCCGGATAAAGGAAGAAAAAGCGGCCCAGGCGGAGCTGGAGAAGAAGCAGGAGGAGGAGCGAAAAGCTGCGGAAGAGGCAGAAGCGGCACGGATTGCGGAAGAAGAAGCAAAGAAGATAAAAGTTACGGACGAGATGCCGGAACTGACGTTGGAAGCCGGTGCGGCTTGTCTGTTTTCACTGGATGAGGACATGATCCTTTATGAAAAAAATGGAGAGGAACGGGTGACACCAGCCAGCACAACCAAGCTTCTGACGGCATTAACTGTGCTGAAATATTGTAGTGTGGATGAAGTTCTGACGGTAGGTGAGGAGATTCACTTAATCAGCCAGGGAGCTTCTACTGCCAGCCTGAAAGAGGGATACAGAGGAAGCGTCAAGGTACTTCTGGGGGCTATGTTGGTTCCTTCCGGAAATGATGCAGCTTATTCTCTGGCGAATTATACAGGCCATAAGATTCTTGGTGATGAGAATGCTTCTACAGCTGATGCGATTGAGGCATTTGTAGAAGCCATGAATACTTATGCCGGGGAACTGGAGCTGGAGGATTCCAACTTTGAGACACCAGACGGAGATCAGTCAGATAATCAGTACACCACAGCCAGAGATATGGTAAGAATTGCAAAGGCCTGTCTGGAAAATGAGACGATTATGGAATTGACAGGGAAAAAATCTTTTCGTGCTCTTTTTGAAAATGCCGATATTACCTATCAGAATACCAATCAGCTTGTGCGGCCCGGGGATGCTTACTATTATGAAGGGGCTATAGGATTGAAAACCGGAAGTGTTAATGATGTAAAGTGTCTGGTGGGTGCTCTGGAGGCGAATGGTCGCCGTTATGTGACGGCGGTTATGCAGGATTCAGACGAGGGACGGTATAAAGATACAAAGATTTTGTTTGACGAAGTGACCGGAGGCGGTGGAGAAGAACCGGGTACAGAAGAATAGTATTATAGAATTTTAAAGGGCTGTCCGGAATAAGACAACCCTCTTTTCTCACTGCTTTGGAGCAGCTTTTGGCTGATAATGGTAGACCTCCTCATAGGAATCTCTCTCGGCTTTTGACGATGGTGCACTGGGAATCAGACCTGTACAGTCTGTGGCAGAGCAGGAATTTCCCAGATAGTCATAGCCTTCAATGATTTCTTGATTTGTCTTTTTTGTGGTTTCTTTTTTCATACATATTCCTCATTGTTTTAAGCAACATCAATTTTAATTGGCATCCATTAGTGTGCACCAAATTTTAATTAGCATACGACAAAACACAAAAAAAACACAGGAACATCACAGATTTTCCATACAAGCACCACAATTATACCACAATTTTTTTCTATACTAACGAATATAAAATAAAAACAAACGGAGGTTGTGGATATGCTGAAAAAAGGAGCGAAGACAATAGCACTGGCCCTGGCATTTGGTGTAACAGCCAGTGCGGCATTTCAGGGAAGCAATTATATGATAAATCAGTGGGTAGGAGAGGAGGAACAGGCAGAGGTTACAGGAGGCGTGAAACTGAAACAGGAGGCAGGAGTATCCGGCAAAGGGATGACAATAGCTGACACAGGCAGCGGAACAAAGGATATTTCTTCCATTGCCCAGCAGGCCATGCCTTCTGTAGTATCAATTACCAATAAAAGTGTTCAGGAAATCCGTCTCTTCGGACAGTCCCAGTCCTATGAAAACGAAAGCAGAGGAACGGGAATTATTATCGGGCAGACAGATACAGAACTTCTCCTTGTCACCAACAATCATGTGATAAATGGAGCAAAGGAAATCAGTGTTGGCTTTGTGGATGGCCAGATGGCCGAAGCAAAGGTTAAGGGAACAGACAGCGGTAAGGATTTGGCGGTGCTTTCTATTAAGATGGAAGATGTTTCGGAGAAGACAAAGGAACAGATTCAGGTGATTGAACTGGGAAAATCTTCTGAACTTCAGGTAGGACAGCAGGTAGTTGCTATTGGCAATGCCCTGGGTTATGGACAGTCTGTAACGACAGGCATTGTAAGTGCACTTGACCGGGAAGTAACGATTGAGGATAACACCAATACTTTGATCCAGACAGATGCGGCCATCAATCCCGGCAACAGTGGCGGAGCCCTTTTGAATATGAAAGGCCAGCTTGTGGGAATTAATTCGGCTAAATATTCCGATACTACGGTAGAGGGCATGGGATATGCCATTCCGGTAGATGATGTGATCGATATCATTGAAGGGCTAATGAACCGTGCTATACGTGAGGAAAAAGTGCCGGAAGAAGATCAGGGCTTTCTGGGAATCACTGGCCAGGATGTGACTTCGGATGTGGCAGAAGCCTATGATATGCCGAAAGGGGTCTATATTACTTTTGTGGAGGAAGACTCTGCGGCAGCGAAAGCTGGCCTGAAAAAGGGTGATATTATTACAAGATTTGATGGAAATGGTGTAAGTGGGATGACAGAACTGAGAGAACAATTGTCCTATTACAAGAAAGGCGAACAGGTGAAACTTACCGTAAGTCAGACTTTTAATGGAGAGTATCAGGAACAGACGGTAGAGGTGACGCTTGGGGAAAGGGCCGGGAAATAAGGCGGCTGTTAGGGTAGGATTTGTAAGAAAAAGGGATGTTGAGAAATAAGCCATCAGCTATTTCGCAACATCCCTTTTCTCTGATATAAATTTACTTTGCAAGTAACATCATAATCTCATTACTCCGGGCAATAAACTTCGTCATAGCTTCCGGGGCCAGCGGTTTGTGGCTGATAAGAGCCAAATCATAAAGCTGTTCGCAGAACATGTTCACATGTTCGGAATCGCTGTTCTTTAAGATATATTGTACCAATTGATTGTTGACATTGAGAACCAATGTCTCCCCTCCGCCTCCGAACATATTGGGATCCATGCCGTACATATTGTACATCTTCATCATTTCCTGCATCCGGCGGCTTTCTTCAGAGAGGGTGATCATGGATGAAATATTCTCATTCTTCATCTTCTCCACTTTTATATCCAACTTCTCATTGTTCAAAGCCTTACGGAAAATCTCAGTCAGGGAATCGGCGGTTTCTTTCAATTCCTCTTCGGAAACAGTTTCCACAAAGTCCTCTGTCAGATCCGCATCAATCCGCTGGAACTTAACATGTTCATTTTTCATCTCCAGATGGGAAATAAATGGAGAGTCAATATTGTGCTTCAGGATAACCGCATTCTTGCCCTCTTCCTTAAACATATTGATGTACTGGCTCTGCTGAACTTCATCTGTTACATAGAATATGGTAGTTTTTTCCGGTTCCTTTTCTTCCGCATTTTCACCGTCAGCTTCGTCCGGATTCTCTACCACATCAACCTCGGGAGTTTCCTCCTCCGGAACCAGATCTTTGATAGTCTGATACTTGCCGTCCAGATCTTTGAACAACAGGTAATCCATCATTTTTTCACAGAACTTGTCATCTTTCAGGCAGCCAAACTTGATGAAAGGATTGATGTCATCCCAGTATTTTTCGTAATCCTCCCGTTCGGTTTTGCACATTCCAGTGAGCTTGTCAGCCACTTTTTTGGTAATATAATCGGAAATCTTTTTTACAAAGCCATCATTCTGCAAGGCACTTCTGGAAACATTCAGCGGAAGATCCGGACAGTCAATGACACCCTTTAAGAGCATTAGGAATTCCGGAATAACTTCCTTGATATTATCGGCAATAAATACCTGATTATTGTACAACTTAATGGTTCCCTCAATGGAATCGTATTCTGTATTAATCTTGGGGAAATACAGGATACCTTTCAGGTTGAAAGGATAGTCCATGTTCAGATGAATCCAGAACAGAGGCTCCTTGTAGTCCATAAATACTTTTCGGTAGAACTCCAGATATTCTTCCCTGGAACATTCGTTGGGATGCTTTGTCCACAAAGGAGAAGTATCACTTAAGGAAACGGGACGTTTGTTGATCTTCACCCGATCCCGTGCCGGAGAGATCTCTTTGGTCTCCTTAGTGCCATCCTCATTTTCCACTTCCTCAGTCTTGGCCTCCTCATGGATGCGTTCTACGATTACATCATCATCTTTCAGGTCTGATTCATCAATGGTCTCATATTCCTGCTCTGCATTTGCTTTTTCCAGGAAAATCTCTACTGGCATAAATGAGCAGTACTTACCTATAACCTCCCGGGCCCGGTACTCGTTGGCAAATTCCAGACTCTCCTCATTTAAAAACAGGGTAATCTCGGTGCCTACTTCTGTGCGACTTCCCTCAGACATCTGATACTCGGTACCACCGTCACACTCCCAGTGTACAGGCTTGGCATCTTTCTGATAAGAAAGGGTATCAATATGAACTTCATCGGCCACCATAAAAGCGGAATAGAAGCCCAGTCCGAAATGTCCGATAATCTGGTCCTCGTTGGTCTTGTCCTTGTATTTTTCCAGGAAATCTGTAGCACCGGAAAAAGCAATCTGATTGATGTACTCCTGTACCTCATCAGCAGTCATTCCAAGGCCGGTGTCAATAAACTTCAGAGTTTTCTCTTCTGGATTTACGATCACTCGAATACTGTTTTTAAAATTATCCGGGTAGCTGTATTCACCCATCAATTCCAGCTTCTTTAACTTTGTAATAGCGTCACAGCCATTGGATACCAATTCACGGAAGAAAATGTCGTGATCGGAATAAAGCCACTTTTTAATAATCGGAAAAATATTTTCGCTGTTAATGGAAAGACTTCCATGCATATCAGCCATAAATGCTCACTCCTTCTGTATTTATTTTCGTATTATGAGACATATTGTAATATGAGATAAATAAAAAGTCAATAGAAAACTAGCACTCTATAAAGATGAGTGCTAACAAATTTCTCTATATACATAAAATTAAATAAAAAATAATAGAAATCCTCTGGATTTGCTTAATAGCAGGTGATATGATATAGGATAATGGTAGAAAAACAAATCAGGATGGAGGAATACAGGGTGAGACAGAGTAGGAAAGGAGCTCTGTATCTGCTTTTGGCAGCGGCCCTTTTAGCGGGATATATTCTGAATCTGGAGAAGAGCAGGGGACAGGGAAAAGAAGAGTTCCCGGCAGTAGAATGGATTCGAGTTCAGGAAAAAGCCGATGTGGGAGTAATTGAACAGGAACTTTTGGAAAGAGAACAGGCAAAAGCAGCAGAACGTCTGGATTTCCCCAATGAATCGGAAGAAAAGCCTATGGACAAGCAGAGTCTTAGAAAAAGGCTTGGTTCCGCCGTGATTGTGGGAGATTCGGTAGCAGAAGGTTTTCTGGACTATGAGTTTCTGGAATCAGATTCAGTTATTGCAGAGAAAGGGCTTCGGGCTGATTCGGCGGCGGAGGAGATTAAGAAAGCACTGGACTTGTCTCCGACACAGCTTTTTTTGTCCATAGGACTCAATGATTTGGAATATTGCAGAGGAGACAGCGAACGGTTTGTTCGATATTACCGACAACGGATTTTGGAAATAAGAGAGGAATATCCGGAACTCCCTATCTATATTAACGGAATTCTCCCCATACTTCCGGAGGCGGTGGAGAAAAAAGCAGAACTTGGACAGGCAGAGGCGTTTAATGAAGCTCTGAAGCAGATGTGCAGGGAATTGGAACTTACTTTTATTGACAGCAAAGATTTGCTGGATGGAAAGGAAGAGTGGTATCAAAAGGATGCCATACATCTAAAAGCACAGTTTTATCCTTTATGGCTGAATCGTATGGAAGAAACGGCGGGACTATAGATGAACGGATGGGATTTATTGTTAAAGCTGGCGAAAGTTTTTCTGGTTGCTTTGCTGGCAGTGTTTTTGTCGGCTTTGATTCATGGAAGCAGATGGAATGCGGATTTTGAAGAGTTGGAAGCGAAAGCAGAGACAGAACTTAATATGGCTGACATGCGTAGGGCAGATGAACAACTTCTTCGAAGGCTTTATGGTTTAAATGGAGGAGAACTTAAGAATTGGGTTCTTTATACTTCGCGAGATAATATGGATGTGGAGGAACTGCTTTTGATAGAGGTGTCTGAGGAAGGACAGATGGAATATGTTCGACAGGCTGCGGAGAAAAGGGCAGAGACTCAGAAAAGTAATTTTGAGGGTTATGGTCCAGAGCAGGTACAGCTTATCGAAAAGTATGTGCTTCGGGAGTCTGAGCCGTATATACTTTTTGTTATATCCAAAGATGCTGAGGTCATAAAGGCTGAATTTGTGAAAGGACTATATCGGTAGAATTTGTAGGGAAAGGTAATGCATCGTGGTTTTCAGCAGTATATTTTTTATTTTTTCATTTCTCCCGGTGACAATTGTTGCTTATTATCTGGCACCCAAAAGAATGCGTAATGGGATTTTGCTGCTGGCAAGTCTCTTTTTCTATGCCTGGGGAGAGCCGGTTTATCTTTTTTTGATGCTGTACAGCATTTTGTTTAATTATATCATGGGGATTGACATTGCAAGGAAACGAAAAAGGAACAAACGTGCCGGTGTCAGTCTGTTTTTTGGTGTGTTGATAAATCTTCTGATTCTGGGATTTTTCAAATATTATGGATTTTTGGTGGAGAATATTGAGCTTTTAGCAGGGGTGGACATTCCGAAGCTTGAATTGTCTCTGCCTATTGGATTGTCTTTTTATACGTTTCAATCCCTTTCTTATCTGGTGGATGTATATTGGGGAAAGACCCAGTATCAGAAAAATATTTTATCTTTTGGTCTGTACATTTCTATGTTTCCTCAACTTGTGGCAGGCCCCATTGTCCAATATGCAGATATTGATGCACAGCTTAAAAGGCGGGAATCGTCAATGGATAAATTCGGACGGGGAGTAAGGTACTTTATCTGGGGACTGGGGAAAAAAGTGCTGCTGGCCAACAATCTGGGAATGGTCTATGAGACGGTGGCTGCTCTTCCATCTTTATCTGTACTTTCTGCATGGGTGGGGGCTATGGCTTATACGTTTCAGATCTATTATGATTTTAGCGGATATTCCGATATGGCCATTGGACTGGGGCAGATGTTTGGCTTTGAATTGAAAGAGAATTTCAGGCATCCATATTGTGCCCGCAGCATTACGGAGTTCTGGCGTAGATGGCATATCTCTCTTGGAGCCTGGTTTCGGGAGTATGTCTATATTCCTCTGGGGGGAAATCGGGTCAGTGTGTTAAGACATATTTTTAACCTTTTACTTGTATGGGCACTGACAGGATTTTGGCACGGGGCGAGCTGGAACTTTGTGGTATGGGGGCTTTACTATGGAGTACTGCTGATTATAGAGAAATATATTCTTCACCGTATTACGGAACGGATCCCTGTTTTGGGTACGGTTTATACCATGCTGCTGGTGATTGTGGGATGGGTATTCTTTTTTAGCCCCAATCTTGGTGAAGCAGTAACATATCTAAGGGCTATGTTTGGGATTGGAGTGACCAGTATTACAGATGAGGCGGGAATGTACTACTTATTAACCAGCCTGGTTTTGTTCTGGCTTTCCTGGATCTTTGCTGTTCCCACAGCTTCCAGGATATCAGAGGAGCATCTGGAGCAATCGGATGGTTGGGCACCTCTGCTGATACTGATTCACGGTGGAATATTTTTCATGGCGGTGGCTTATTTGATTCACGACACCTACAACCCTTTTTTATATTTCCGATTTTGAGGAGGAAGGCAAATGCGAAGCATTTCTAAAATGCCTTCCTCCGACTTGCCGCTGAGCGAATGCGAGGGGGCGTTACCTTAATCAAGGAGGAAGGCAAATGCGAAGCATTTCTAAAATGCCTTCCTCCGACTTGCCGCTG